>NZ_CP023564.1:2400000-2710650 GCF_002407065.1 Brachybacterium ginsengisoli | reverse complement strand
CCACTCCTGGGTGTGCACGCTGCCGGTGCGCCACCACGACCAGACCTCCTCGGTCGCGAACACGACCACGGGGGCGAACAGGCGCAGCAGCACCTCGAGCGCGATCGCGAGCGCGGCCCGGGCCGAGGCAGCACCGGCCTCGCCGGCGGGGGAGTTGCCGTGCGCACGCTCCTTGACCAGCTCGATGTAGTCGTCGCAGAAGGCCCAGAAGAACGGCTCGACGGCCTCGAGGCTGCGGGCGTAGTCCATGTCCTCGAAGGCGACGGTGGCCTGCTCGACCACGTCGGCCAGCTGTGCGAGCAGCGCGCGGTCCAGCGGATCGGTGACCACCGACGGGTCGGCGGCCAGGCGCCCGGCGGGATCCGCCGGCGCCTCGCCGAAGCCGAGCGCGAACTTCGAGGCGTTGAGGATCTTGATCGCCAGGCGGCGACCGATCTTCATCTGCCCCTCGTCGAAGGCGGTGTCCACGCCCTGGCGGGCGCGACCGGCCCAGTAGCGCACGCCGTCCGAGCCGTGCTGCTCCAGCAGGCCGATGGGCGTGACCACGTTGCCCTTGGACTTCGACATCTTCTTGCGGTCCGGGTCCAGGATCCAGCCGTTGATCGAGGCGTGCTTCCACGGCAGGGAGTCCTGCTGCAGGTGCGAGCGCACGATCGTCGAGAACAGCCAGGTGCGGATGATGTCGTGGCCCTGGGGGCGCAGGTCCATCGGATACACCTTCGAGAACAGGTCGCCGCCGTCGGCCGCGTTCCAGCCGCCCGCGAGCTGCGGGGTCAGCGAGGAGGTGGCCCAGGTGTCGAGGATGTCGGGGTCGGCGACGAAGCCGCCGGCCTGCCCGCGCTGCTCCTCGGAGAACCCGGCCGGCACATCGATCGTGGGATCGATCGGCAGGTCCTCGATCGCGGGGGTGAGGATGGTGTCGTAGTCGGTCTCGCCGTCCGCGCCCACGCCGTACCAGACCGGGAAGGGCACGCCGTAGAAGCGCTGGCGCGAGATCAGCCAGTCTCCGGCGAGGCCCTCGACCCAGTTGCGATAGCGGGACTCCATGTAGGCCGGGTGCCAGGTGAGCTCGGAGCCGAGGGCGATCAGGTCGTCGCGCAGACCGCCCTCGGTGGTGTCGCGGCCGCCGTTGGTGAGGTACCACTGCCGGGAGGTCACGAACTCGAGCGGCTTGTCGCCGTTCTCGTAGAACTTCACCGGGTGGGTGATCTTCTTCGGCTCGCCCACGAGGTCGCCGGACTCGGCGGCCATCTCGACCACGCGCTTCTGCGCGCTGAACACGGTCAGGCCCGCGAGCTCGGCATAGGCGGCCTGGCCCTCGGCGGTGGAGATCCACGGC
The DNA here is from genome assembly GCF_002407065.1 of Brachybacterium ginsengisoli. NCBI lineage: Bacteria > Bacillati > Actinomycetota > Actinomycetes > Micrococcales > Dermabacteraceae > Brachybacterium > Brachybacterium ginsengisoli. The sequence goes on along the minus strand of NZ_CP023564.1, from coordinate 2,709,311 downwards.
GCCTCGGGCAGGAAGCGGCCGTCGCGGCCCACCACGGAGCGGGTGGGCAGGGAGAGCTCGCGCCACCAGGTGACGTCGTTGGAGTCGCCGAAGGTGCAGATCATCGCGATGCCTGCGCCCTTGTCCGGCTGCGCGAGGGGGTGCGCCATCACGGGCACCTCGACGCCGAACAGGGGAGAGGTGACGGTGGTGCCGAACAGGCCCTGGTAGCGCTCGTCGTCGGGGTGCGCCACGAGGGCGACACAGGCCGGCAGCAGCTCGGGGCGGGTGGTCTCGATGTAGACGGTCGCGTCCTCACCGGCCCCGGCATCCGTGCGGGTGAAGCCCAGGCGGTGGTAGGCGCCCTCGCGCTCGCGGTCCTCCTGCTCGGCCTGCGCCACCGCGGTGCGGTAGGTGACGTCCCACATGGTGGGGGCCTCGGACTGGTAGGCCTGGCCCTGCTGCAGGTTCTCGAGGAAGGCGCGCTGCGAGGTGGCGCGGGAGGCGGAGTTGATGGTCTGGTAGCTGTGCTGCCAGTCCACCGAGAGCCCCAGCGCGCGGAAGACGTCCTCGAAGGACTTCTCGTCCAGAGCGGTCAGCTGCTCGCACAGCTCGATGAAGTTCTTGCGCGAGATCGGCTGCTGGTTCGCGGCCTTCGCGGACTTGTTCGAGCCGCCCTCCTGCGGGGGCGTGAAGTCCTCGACGTAGGGGAGCGTGGGATCGCAGCGCACGCCGTAGTAGTTCTGGGCGCGGCGCTCGGTGGGCAGGCCGTTGTCGTCCCAGCCCAGCGGGTAGAACACGTTCTTGCCGCGCATGCGCTGGTAGCGCACGATCATGTCGGCCTGGGAATAGCCGAACACGTGGCCGACGTGCAGGGAGCCTGAGGCCGTGGGCGGCGGGGTGTCGACGCTGAAGACCTGATCGCGGGTGGTCTCCGGATCGAAGGCGTAGAGATCCTGCTCGCTCCATACGCCGTCCCACTTCGCCTCGAGGCCCTCGAGGGAGGGGCGGTCGGGGAGGGCGGAGTCGGGGCGCGGTGCGGTATCGGTCATGCTCGCCATTGTTCCAGGTCTGCGTCCGTGCGCAACGCAGGCGTCAGCAGTGTGAGCGCCCTCGCGTGCGGACGGGGCGCGGGACGGGGCGGTCGGGGGCCGGCGGGCCCTGCCCGCGCCCTGGAACGGACCGCGCGGCAGCCGACGGATGTCGCGGAAGGGTCTATGGCGACGAGAGATGGCATATATGCCACCTCTCGTCGCTATAGGCCATCCCATGACAAACGGGGCGGGGCGGGGCGGGGCGGGGCGGGGCGTCGGGAGGCGGCGTGGCGTGGCGGGGAGTCGGCATGGCGGGGAGTCGGCATGGCGGGGCGTCGGGAGGCGCGGCGTCGGGAGGCGGGGCGTCGGCGTGGCGTGGTGAGGCGGCGTGGCCGGCGCGTCGCGCCGCACGTACGGTGGGGCCATGACTGTCGAACGCCTGGCCGTGGTCTCCGACGTGCACGGCAACCTCACCGCCTATGAGGCGGTGCTCGCCGACATCGCCGCGCGCGGCATCACCCGCGTGATCAACCTCGGCGACGTGGTGGGCAAGGGGCCTCGCGGCTCTGCCTGCACGGCGCTGACCCGGGAGCGCTGCGAGGCGACCGTGCGCGGCAACTGGGAGGTGTTCGTCGCCGGGGACGGAGAGATCCGGAGCGCGGCGCACGCCTGGTGGCGCGAGGATCTGACCGCAGAAGAGCGGCGTTGGCTCTTCGGCGTCCCCGGCAGCGTCGATGTGGAGCTCTCGGGCCGACGGGTGCGGCTGCTGCACGCCTCGCCGATCGACGAGTTCACCCGTGTGCACCGGGACCACAGCGCGGAGCAGTTCGCGATGATGTTCGAACCCACGCCCTTCACCGGGGACGTCCCCCGCGCAGACGTCGTCGTCTACGGCGACATCCACGATCCGTACCTGCGCTCCGGCGTGGAGGGGACGCTCGTGAACGTCGGCAGCGTCGGCAACCAGCTCGACGACCCGACGCCGTCGTACGCCATCCTCGAGGGGGCGGCCGATGCGGCGGGATCAGGCGGCGGCACCGACGCCCCGTTCGGGATCCAGTTCCTGCGGGTGCCCTATGACGTCGAGCCGGAGATCGCCGCGACCCGGGCGCTCGGCATGCCCGAGAGCGAGGCCTACGAGATCGAGCTGCGCACGGGGATCTACCGGGGAGACCACGCCGCGCGCGGGCTGCTCTCCTCCTGACCCCCGGGACGTCGTCCACTCCCGGTGAGCGGACGGACCCTGCCGCAGGCCGCCCCGTTCTGGAGCGCCGTCGTCCTGGGCCGACGCAGAGCGATGCGAGGTGGCATATATGCCACCTCACGTCGCCATGCGCCATCCCGTGACATGGAGACGGCTGCCCGGGGCCGGGACCGCCCGGGGATCGCGCGCGACGCCCCCCTCCCGCGGCTCACGGCACGCGGGCGGTCCACTCCTCGGTGCCGAACTTCGTCTCCACCAGCTCGCGTGCCGCGGCGAGCTCGCCGTCGGTGTAGGTCGAGTCGACCGTGTCGTAGCGGTCGCGGAAGAACTCCAGGAAGCCGTCGATGATCTGCTCGCGGGCCAGGCCCGTCTGCGAGCGCATCGGGTCCACGCGCTTGTTCGCGCTCTTCGTGCCCTTGTCGGAGAGCTTCTCGCGGCCGATCCGGAGCACCTCGCCCATCTTGTCGGCATCGATGTCGTAGCTCATGGTCACGTGGTGCAGCAGCACGCCGCCGGCGAAGCGGCGCTGGGCGGCGCCGCCGATCTTGCCCTGGTCGGAGGCGATGTCGTTCAGCGGCACGTAGCGGGCGCGCACCCCGATCTCGGCGAGCGCCCCCATCACCCAGTCGTCGAGGTAGGCGTAGGCCTGCTCGAAGCTGAGCCCCTCCACCAGCGAGGTGGGCACCACGAGCGAGTAGGTGATGCAGTTGCCGCGCTCCATGAACATCGCCCCGCCGCCGGTGATGCGCCGCACCACGCCGATCCCGTGGCGGGCCGCTCCCTCGGCATCGATCTCGTTGCGCAGCGACTGGTAGGAGCCGATCACCACGAGCGAGGAGTCCCAGTCCCAGATCCGGAAGTGGGGTCCGCGACGACCGGCGAGCATCTCCTTCGGCAGCACCTCGTCGAGCGCGACGTGCATGACCGGGGGCAGCACCACCGGCGGGATCACCTCGAAGGTGAGGTCCTCCCAGCGCGAGGCGTGGCCCAGCGCGCGGCGCACCGCGATCGCGACGGCTCCGGCGTCGAAGCCGATCATCTGCACCGGCTCCGGCAGACCGTCCAGCCGCGCGGTGATCGCGCCGCCGAGGTCGTCGGCGGAGGAGTCCGTCGGCAGGCCCACCAGGGCGGCGTCGATCTCCTCGAGCGCCTCGTCGGGCTCGAGGAAGAAGTCGCCGAAGACGTGGGCGGTGGCGATCCTTCCCTCGACCGCGGTGACGTCCACGGCGACCAGCTTGCCGCCGCGGACCTTGTACTCGCCGTGCATCACCGTGCTGTCGCTGCGCTCGTCCATGCCCCCATCCTCCCGCACCCGGGGACCCGGTGGGATCACACGATGGTCAGCGAGCGCAGCGCGCGATGCACCTCCCACACGAAGTCCGCAGTGGACTGGTTCTTGCTCGGGGCGACGGCGTAGGTCTCCTCCGGGCGCTCGTCGCTCGCCTCACGGGTGACCTTAGGGATCAGGTGGTCCCAGTCCCGCGATCCGCCCACCCAGATCCGGTAGATGGTCCCGGAGTCATCTCCGCGCTGGAGCAGCCGCAGGCTCATCGTGCTCGCGGTCAGGGCGGGCTGGCGGCGTGCCGGGGCGAGGTCGAAGCCGCGATCGCGCAGCAGCATCGGGTTCAGGATCGCCCACAGCACCAGCCGGGCGCCCTCGAGTTCCGGCGAGGCGGCGGAGCCGATCAGGTCAGGGGCCGACGGCGGTGTCCCGCCCTCGGCGCGCCAGGCGGTGCGGCGGGCGAGGGCCTCGAGGCGCTCCTCGGCGGCGGAGCGGTCCTCGTCGGTCTCCAGGAGCCCGATCCCGAGCGGGATCGGCTCCTGGCCGGTGCGCAGGAAGTGCACGAGGGTGCCCTGGGCGACCTCGCCGAACTCGATCCCGGTGCGCTGCAGGCCGACGCCCGCCTGCAGGTGCGCGTCGGTCTGGCCGCGCCGGGTGGAGAAGTGGGGGCTGGTGCCCAGGAGCGTGCGGCTCGCCTGGTGCAGCACGTCCAGATGGTCCCGGAACTCCTGCGCGATCCGCTTCTTGGTCAGCAGCTTCCTCGCGTCGACGGGGAACTGCGCGACGGGTCGACCGGAGTTCTCGCCGATCTCCCCGATGCTCTCCCACAGGTCGGCGTGGCCGGGATCGGCCTTCATCATGCGCCGGCTCAGCCGGGACCAGCTGGTGGTGAGCACTCCCGGCGGCAGATCGTCCGCGGTCGGTCGGAAGTCCGACCGCCGGGAGATCGCCACCAGCAGGTGGTGAGGGGACTCCCCGAGCGCGCCGCGCAGGCTGCGCAGACGGGCCTCGTCGAAGGAGCCCTCGGTGCTCAGCACGATGCCGAGTCGGGCGCCGTCCTCGTCGGCCGGGGTGGTGGGCAGCAGCTCGGCGAGCAGATCGGGGGAGGTGCTGCGCAGCCGCGGGCGGGCGGTGATGCTCCCCGCGGTCCGCTCGGTGCGCGCCACGGAGCGCAGGAATGCCCCGCGGCTGCGCGGGGCCATCAGCACGAACTCGAGCATGTGCCGCAGTATCGACTCGGCCCGGATCCGGCGATCGGACCAGTTCTCGATCCCCGGCGACTGCACCGACTTCTCCACGGCGTAGGTCAGCATCTGCCCGACGCTGGCGTAGGAACGAGCCATGATCCTCCTCTTCCATGCGGTGCGCGAGGTGCACCGAGGTCCTGGCCCCGGTCCCCGAACTGCTCCGACAAGTGTGCATCAGCGCAGGTCGCTCGGCCAGCCGTGTCCGACCGGCAGGTCAGCGGGCCCCCGCTGCGCTCCTCAGGACATGCCGCCCCGGGCGTAGATCTGGCGCACCAGGTCCTCGATCGCGGGCTCGGCCAGCGAGAGGTCCCGTACCTCGGCCTGGGTCCCGATGGCCGTGAGCAGCGCGGGCACGGTCAGGCGGCTCCCGGAGAAGGTGATGCGGTGCCGGATCCCGTCGGCCTCGACCGCAGCGGTGACCGCCGCCTCGGGGAGCTCGAGCGCGGCGACCGGTTCGGTGAGGTCCACGATCAGCTCCCGCGGTGCGCCGAGCGCCTCCCGGAAGGAGTCCAGCGCCCCGTCGTAGGCGACGGTGCCGGAGTTGACCACCACGATCCGCTCGCACAGGCGCTCTACGTCGCCCATGTCGTGCGTGGTGAGGAACAGGGTCGTGCCCCGCTCCTCCCGGTCCTCGCGCAGGAAACGGCGCAGCCCCTCCTTGGAGACCATGTCGAGGCCGATCGTCGGCTCGTCGAGGACCACCAGCGCGGGGGAGTGCAGGAGGGCGGCCGCGACCTCGCCCCGCATCCGCTGGCCCAGCGAGAGCTGCCGCACCGGCCGGTCCAGGAAGTCGCCCAGGTCCAGGCCGTCCACGAGACGCTCGAGGCGCTCCTCCCGCCGACGTTCGGTGAGCCGGTGCATCGAGCCCAGGATCCGGTAGCTCTCCCGCAGCGGCAGGTCCCACCACAGCTGCGAGCGCTGGCCGAAGACCACCCCGATCTCCCGGGCGAGGTGACGCCGCTCGGGCACCGGCTCGCGTCCCAGCACCCGCACCTGGCCGGAGGTGGGCTTCAGGATCCCGGTCATCATCTTGATGGTGGTGGACTTGCCGGCGCCGTTGGCGCCCACGAAGCCGACGGACTCGCCGCGCTCCACGCGCAGGGAGATGTCGTCGACCGCCCGCACGGTGCGGCGCCGACGTCGGCGCGATCCCGGCACGGGGGCGCGGACGATGTAGTCCCGGCGCAGCCGGGAGAGCTCCACGGCGGCCGACGGGGACTGGTTCTGCTGGGTGCTCATCCACCGGCTCCTGTGTATCGACGGACTCCCGCGCGCCAGAGCAGACCGGCGACGAGCCAGGCCAGGACCGCTGCGGGCAGTCCCATCCAGCCCGCCCAGGACGGCACCAGGGCCGGTCCGGGCAGATCCAGCAGCGCGAGGGCGGGGGCATAGGCGATCAGAGTCGCCGGGATGACGAAGGTGAAGAAGGCTCGCATCGGCAGGGCGAACACCGCTCCGGGCGTGGTGGCGACGTAGTTGCCGCCGTAGGTGAAGGCGTTGGCGAACTCGCGCCCGTCCACCAGCCAGAACTGCATCGCGCCGGCCATCGTGAACAGCGCGCCGAACAGCGCGGCGCCCGCGAGCGGGGCGAGGACAGCCAGCGCCAGGGTGGCGGGAGTCGGGGAGAACCCGGCCAGGCCGAGCGCGGTCGCGTACATCGCCAGCCCCACCACGATTCGTCCCAGGCGCCGCAGCGACAGGTCGAGGCTGGAGATCTGCAGCAGCATCGGCACCGGCCGGATCAGCAGCGTCTCGAGCTTGCCGGACTTGATCATGGCGGAGAGGCCGTCGATCTCGCCGAACAGCATGTCGGCGATCCCGAAGGCGAGCGCCCCGAGCCCGTAGACCACCGCCACCTGCACCAGCGTCATCCCGCCCAGCGTGCTGACCTGGGAGAGGATCACCCACAGCTCGAGGAACTCGGTGCCGACGATCAGCACCTGCCCGAGGAGGTCGGCGACGAAGCTGGTGCGGAAGGTCGCCTGGGAGCGCAGTCGTGAGACGTAGAGGGTCGCGATCATGCGTGCTGTGGAGACGGGCCGGTCCGCGGGGTCGATCACGCTCCCGGGGAGCTCGGCGTGGGATGTGTCAGCCACCCTGCACCTCCACGCTCCGCACGCCGGCGCGCAGCACCAGCATGGCCGCTGCGGCGAGCACCGCGATCCAGCCGAGCTGAACGCCCACCAGCGGCAGCGCCTCGGCGGGCGGGATTCGCCCCGAGAGGGTGTCGATCGGCGTCTGGAGCATCGAGGGGAAAGGGGTGGCGCGCGCGATGCCCAGCAGCCAGTCGGGGAACCAGACGATCGGGATCAGGAACCCCGAGAGCAGGTTCATCACCGCGGTGTACACGACGGTGAGGCCGCGGGTCTCCAGCACCCAGAAGGCGGCCAGGTTCACGAGCATGTCCGCGAGGAAGGCCAGCGTGATCGCCAGCAGCAGCGCGAACGCGCCCAGCAGGTACGAGAGCGGGTCCGAGGGCAGGGCGAGGCCTGTCACCAGCGCCCCGATCGCGACCGGAGGCACCCCGCGGCCCAGCAGCAGGAAGGTGGAGCGGCCGAGCTTCTGCGCGTAGTAGAGGCCCAGGAAGGAGGTGGGCCGCAGGAGGTCGATCGCGACGTCGCCCTGGTGCACGCGCTGGGACACCTCGCGGGTGCCGAAGGCCTCGATCGGCGCGAGCAGCGCCTGACCCAGCCAGACATAGGTCGCGGCCTGGGCGACGGTGTATCCGTTCAGATCGCCCCCGGCGCTGCCGATGGCGGCGAACATGATCGAGGCGCGGATGAACCCGAAGATCGTGTTGGTGAAGACCCCCGCGGCGGTGGCCATGCGGTAGGTGGAGTACTGCCGGAAGGAGGCGGCGGCGATCCTTCCGTAAGCAGGCACTCGCGCGAGCTTAGCGATCTGTGGCTGGCGCCACAAGGGGTGGGGCGCCCCCAGTTCGACCAGCGGCTCCGTCCTGGTGCGAGGACGCCTCGGAGCCGTCGGCCGACGGGCGCGTCCCTGCGCCGTGCACGGTCCGTCTACGCTGGCCCGGTCCCATCCCCAGCCCTGAACCGGACTGCCATGAACCGCACCCCCGACATCGACGTCGAGCCCGCTGCGAGCGGCCCCGACGTCCCCTCCGACCACCCCGCCGGCGCCGAGGGGCAGTCCATGAGCGCCGCGGAGCCCGCACCGCGGCGTCGCCGCTTCGGACTCCTGCCGCGCATCGTCGTCGCGATCATCCTCGGCATCGTCCTCGGCCTGGTGATGCCCGAGGCGATCGCCCGCGTCTTCACCACCTTCAACGGGCTGTTCTCCGGGTTCCTCGGATTCCTCATCCCGCTGATCATCGTGGGCCTGGTGACCCCGGCGATCGCCGAGCTGGGACGCGGCGCGGGCAGGATGCTCGCCGCCACCGCCGGCGTCGCCTACGTCTCCACGATCCTCTGCGGGCTCTTCGCGCTCGGCCTCTCCCTGCTCCTGCTGCCGAGGATGCTCGCCGGCTCCAGCATCGGCTCGCTCGAGAACCCCGAGGACTCCGCGATCGCCGCGTACTTCGAGATCGAGATCCCGCCGGTCGTCGACGTGATGACGGCGCTGGTGCTCTCCTTCTGCCTCGGCATCGGGCTGACGCTCGTGACCAAGGGGGCGCTCCAGGAGTCCTTCGTCCAGCTGCGCACGATCGTGGTGCGCATCATCGAGGCGATCATCATCCCGCTGCTGCCGCTGTACATCTTCGGCATGTTCCTCGGGCTGACCATGAACGGTCAGATCTGGACGGTCATCGGCACCTTCCTCGCGGTCATCGTCCTGGTCTTCGGCATGACGGTCGTGGTGCTGCTGGCCCAGTACGTCGTGGCCGGCTGGGCCATGGGCCGCAACCCGCTGAAGATGCTGTGGACGATGATGCCCGCCTACATGACGGCTCTGGGGACCAGCTCCTCGGCGGCGACGATCCCGGTGACCACCGAGTGCACCAAGCGCAACGGGGTGCCGGCCGCGATCGCGGACTTCGTGGTGCCGCTGTGCGCCACGATCCACCTCGCCGGCTCCACGCTGAAGATCACCACCTTCGCAGTGGCGATCATGATCGTCACGGGCATGGACCTGAACGTCGGCGCGCTGGTGGGCTTCGTGTTCATGCTCGGCGTGGTGATGATCGCGGCCCCGGGAGTGCCCGGCGGCGCGATCATGGCGGCCGTGGGTGTGCTCTCCTCGATGCTCGGCTTCGGCGAGGCGGCGGTGGGTCTGATGATCGCCGCGTACATCGCGATCGACTCCTTCGGCACCGCCACCAACGTCACGGGCGACGGCGCGATCGCCGCGCTCATGGCGCGACTGGGCCGCGGCCGCGGGGTCGACGCCCCGGCGCTGGATGATGCCCCGCACGTGCACGGGGTCTGACCCCGCGCAGACGCAGACGCGGACGCGGACGCGGCGCAGCGGCGCCGCACGGCGCCGACGGCCGGCAGGGATCGCACCCTGCCGGCCGTCGGCGTTCCTGGAGCCGCCCCGCCGGCGCCGCCCCTGGAGGCCTTCTCGATCCGTCGCCGCGGCGGCGACTGCGCGTCCGGCGTCGATCCCCCCGTGCCGCGCTGGACCCCAGGACCAGATCGATCCTCATCGCCCGGTATCCCGATCCGGCGATCCATGCAACACTGAACATATGAACAGCTCTTCAGACGACGTTCCGGGCTGCCTCGTCGGTCTGAGCGGGGCCGCCGACCGGCCCGGCGACTCCCCGCAGGACCGCGCCGTCCCCCTCCAGGAGGACGAGCTCGAGGAGCTGCGCGAGAGGCTCCCGGCGCCGGAGGAGACGGCCGACCTCGCCGATGTGTTCTCCCTGCTGGGCGACCCCTCGAGGCTGGGGCTGCTGATCGCCCTGCGGGACGCGGAGCTGTGCGTGAGCGACCTGGCGCAGGCCACCGACCACTCCGAGTCCTCTGTCTCCCATGCGCTCAAGCTGCTGCGGGCGCATCGGATCGTCGCCGTGCGCCGCGTGGGCCGCCGGGCGTTCTACCGGCTCGACGATCCCCACGTGCGCCTGCTGCTCGAGCTCGCGATGACCCACACCGCCCACAGCGACATGCAGCACCCGGAGCGGGACCGTGCGCAGGGGGCCGCCTCATGAGCCACTCCCACGGTCCTGCTCCGGCCGCCGGTCACGCCGGGGCCGCGCAGCGCCGACGTCTGGCCGTCGCCGTCGTGCTCATCGGAGGGTTCTTCGTCGTCGAGCTCGTGGTGGGCCTGCTCTCGGGCTCCCTCGCGCTGCTCTCGGACGCCGGGCACATGGCGGCGGACGTCGTCACGCTCAGCGCGGCGCTCGCCGCGACCGTGCTCGCCGCCCGGCCCTCCCGCGACGGCCGGCGCACCTTCGGCAACTACCGCCTCGAGGTCTTCGCGGCGCTGCTCGCGGTGCTGATCATGCTCGTGGTCGCCGTCGCGGTGACGCTCGGCGGGATCAGCAGGCTCGGCGCCCCGGTCGAGGTGGACACCGGCCCGATGCTCGTGGTGGGGTTCCTCGGGCTCGTGGTGAATCTCGTGGTGCTGCTGATGCTGCGCGACGGCGCGGGGGAGAGCCTCAACGTCAAGGGCGCCTACCTCGAGGTCCTCGGCGACACCCTCGGATCGGTCGGCGTAATCGTCGCCGCGGTGCTGATCCGCGCCACCGGCGCGAACGTCATCGACACCGTGGTCGCCCTCGCGGTGGGGGCGTTCATCGCGGTGCGCGCGGTGCTGCTGGCCCGCGAGGTGCTCACCGTGCTGGGGCAGGCCGCTCCGGCGGACATCGACCCCCGGCAGGTGGAGGCGGATCTCCGCGCGCTCGCCGGCGTGGCCGAAGTCCACGATCTGCACCTGTGGACCCTCACCTCCGGCATGGAGGTCGCCACCGTGCACCTCGTGGTGCAGGCGGGCGCGGAGCCGCACCCCGTGCTCGATGCGGCCCAGGAGCTGCTCGCGGAGCGTCACGGCATCGCCCACGCGACGGTCCAGACCGAGCCCACCGACCACCACGGGTGCCTCGAGATCGGGTGGTAGTCCGCGCCCGGCGGGACGCACCGTCGGGCCCTGCGCCCTCCGCGTACTCTGAGGTCATGACCACTGCGAACGTCTCCAGCGCCACTCCCCGCCTGACCGCCGTCGTCACCGGGGCGTCCTCCGGCATCGGCCGGGCCACCGCCGCGCGGCTGGTCGCCGACGGCTGGCAGGTGCTCGCCGTCGCCCGGCGCGAGGACCGACTGCACGAGCTCGCCGAGGAGACCGGCTGCGAGGTGCTGGCCGTCGACGTCACCTCCGACGACTCCGTCGAGGGCCTGGTCCGGCGCAGCGAGGAGCTCTTCGGCGGGTCGGTGAACGCTGTCGTGCACGTCGCGGGGGGAGCGCTCGGCGTGGAGACGGCCGCCGAGGCGGATCTCGACAAGTGGCAGCGGATGTACGACATCAACGTGCTCGGCGCCGTGCGGGTCACGCGCGCCCTGCTCCCTGCGCTGCGTCGCAGCGGCCGCGGCGACCTGCTGTTCGTCACCTCGGTGGCCGCGCAGGAGGCCTACCCCGGCGGCTCCGGCTACAACGCGGCGAAGTCCGGGGAGCACATGCTCGCCGCGGCGCTGCGGCTCGAGCTGAACGGCGAGAAGGTGCGGGTCATCGAGATCGCCCCGGGGATGGTCCGCACGGAGGAGTTCTCCCTGGTGCGCCTCGGCGATCAGGATGCGGCCGACGCCGTCTACGACGGGGTCGAGGAGCCGCTGACCGCCGAGGACTGCGCGGACGTCATCTCCTACGCCCTGAACGCGCCCCACCACGTGAACCTCGACCTCGTGACCGTGCGGCCCCTGGCACAGGCCGCGGCGCACCGGGTCGCCCGGCACCAGGGAGTCTGATGGTCCACGGACCGATGGGCCCCGGCGGGGGGATGGGCGGCATGGGCGGCGGAAGGATGCGCGAGGATGCCGAGCCCGCGACGGGTCAGCGGGCGGACCTCCGCCGGGTCCTGGGGCTCTTCCGCCCCTACCGCGGGACCCTCATCGCGGTCCTGGCGCTGATCGTGCTCGCCGCGGCGGCCGGGGTCGTCTCCCCGTTCCTGATCCGCGAGATCGTGGACGTCGCGCTGCCCGAGCAGCGCGCCGACGTGCTGGGCTGGTCCGTCGGCGGGCTCATCGCCGTCACCATCGTCGCCAGCGCCCTCGGCGTCTCCCAGTCGATGCTCTCCACCCGGGTGGGCCAGTCCGTCATGCACGACCTGCGGGTCTCGGTGTTCTCGCACCTGCAGCGCATGGGGCTGGGGTTCTTCACCCGTACCCGCACCGGCGAGATCCAGTCCCGCATCTTCTCGGACATCGGCTCGATGCAGGCCGTCGTCACCTCCGTGATGACCCAGATCGTCTCGGCCGGTGCCGGGGTGCTGATGGCCCTGGTCGCGATGTTCGCCCTCGACTGGCGCCTGACGCTCTTCTCGCTGATCGCCCTGCCCTTCGCGGTCTGGATGAACCGCCGCGTGGGCCGACGCCGACGGGCGATCGTGCGCTCCCGGCAGGAGAAGGCCGCAGACCTCTCCGCCGGGATCCAGGAGTCGCTGTCGGTCTCGGGGATCCTGCTCGGGGTCACGATGGGCCGTACCGAGGCCCTCAGCCGAGCCTTCGCCGGGGACTCCCGCGAGCTCGCCGACCTCGAGGTCCGCTCGGAGATGGCCGGCCGCTGGCACATGGCCGTGTTCACCACGCTGATGGCGCTGTTCCCGGCGCTGACCTACCTGCTCGGCGGGCACCTGCTCTTCCGCGATCCCACCGGCCAGGGCATCACGATCGGCACGCTCGTCGCCTTCATCGCCCTGCAGTCCGGGCTGTTCCCCCAGATCAACGGGCTGCTGCGGGTCGCGAGCCAGGTCAACAGCTCGCTGGCGCTGTTCGCGCGGGTCTTCGAGTACCTCGACGCCCCGATCCTCATCAGCGATGCACCCGACGCCCTCGACCTCGATCCCGGCACCGTGCGCGGTGAGATCCGCTTCGAGGACGTCGTGTTCACGTACCCGGGCGCCGAAGCTCCCGCCCTGCACGGGATCGACCTCGTGGTGCCCGCGGGGAAGCACACCGCGCTGGTGGGCGCGACCGGGTCGGGCAAGACCAGCACCGGCTACCTCATGGCCCGGCTCTACGAGCCCAGCGCGGGGCGGATCACCCTGGACGGCCACGACCTGCGCGACATCACCATGAGCTCCCTCGCCGCGAGCATCGGCGTGGTCACCCAGGAGACGTATCTCCTGCACGCCTCCATCGCCGAGAACCTGCGCTTCGCCCGGCCCGACGCGAGCGACGAGGAGCTCGAGCGGGCCTGCCGCATCGCCCAGATCCACGAACACATCCTGTCGCTTCCCGAGGGGTACGCGACCGTGGTCGGGGAGCGGGGCTACCGCTTCTCGGGCGGGGAGAAGCAGCGCCTCGCGCTCGCCCGGACCATCCTCCGCGACCCGCCGGTGCTGCTGCTGGACGAGGCCACCTCGGCGCTGGACGTCGCCACCGAGCGCGCCATGTCCGGGGCGCTGGACGCCGCCGCCCGTGGCCGCACCACCGTCTCGATCGCGCACCGGCTCTCGACCATCCGCCACGCGGACCAGATCCTCGTGATGGAGCACGGACGGGTGGTCGAGCGGGGCACCTACGAGGAGCTCGTGGACGGCGACGGCACCTTCGCCCAGCTGGCGCGCCAGGACGCGTGGCGGGAGGGCGACGTCCAGGGCCCCGCCCGGCGCTGAGCCACGGCATCGGAACGGCCGGGGTACGACCAAAGGCGTAGAGGGAAGTCCTCCCTGGGCGGGATGCGGTCGCCGCGACGCCCGGGAGAGGATCGATCCATCGGAGCTCACCGTCGGAGGAGACGGCCGCGCTCACCGGATCGACGCACTCCTGCACCGCAGGGTGGAGAGGACCTCAGCATGGCGACGACGCATCACTCGACGGCACCTCTGCAGCTTCGCCGCGGGAAGCCGGCCGTGGGCCATCCCGCCCTCTTCGCCCTCCTGCTCGCCATCGCCTCCGTCGGGATGCTCCTGCTGCTGGTGGCGGGTCCGAGCCTGGCGCTGCCCGTGGCGATCGGCAGCGCCGCCGCGCTGATCGTGCTGGTGGTGCTGACCTGGGTCGTCGCCGGCCCGCGTCTCTGACGGGGCCTCGGCCCGCACCTACCCTGCGCGGGAGGTCATCCCGCGCAGGGTCCTCGCGTGAGGGATCAGACGTCGATCTCGATCTCGCCCTCGCCGCGCGAGACGCACGTGATCATCTGGTCGGCCTGCTCGTCGTCCATGAGGAACTCGTCCATGTGCTCGACCTCGCCGGAGACCAGGGGCACCACGCAGGTGCCGCACACGCCGCCCTCGCAGGAATAGTCCATGGGGATGTCCGCGTCGAGCAGGGCCTGGAGGAGGGATTGGCCCTCGGCGACCTCGACCGTGATCCCGGACTTCAGGCACTTGGCGGTGAAGGGCTCTCCGAACAGCGACATCCTCGCTCCTTCTGCATCGTCCGACCCGCGGCGCGGGTCGGTTCCGTGAAGGTCCCAGTGTTCCACGACATCCCGCTCACGACGAGGTGAGCCATGCCTCGTCCCGGCCTTCCCGCGGCGTGGGGTGCGGACCGATCAGCGGGCGTCGTCCGCGTCGTCGGCCGAGCGGACACCGGATCCGCGGAGATCCGTCACCGGGGCGGCGGCCGGGGTGACGGACGCGGTGATCGAGGTCCGGGCCGGGTGCGCCACCGAGGTCGAGGGCGACAGCGCCAGCGCGGACGGGCCGAAGCTGAGCACGAGCAGCGCCGCAGCGCCCATCGCGGAGGCTCCGGCCACCGCGCGACTGCGTCGCGGGGGGATGTCGTCGTCCATCTCGTCTCCTCCTGATCGGGGGAGCGGCGTCCTCGTCGCCGCTGGGGACAGTCCAGTGCCTTCCCCTGTGCAGGGGCTGAGGATCGGGCACGGTTTCGCTGGGACCGCCCCGCCGCCCCGTGCTGTTCGCCGTGTCTCCTCCGCCCGGGCCGGGCGTGACCTCGGCAGGCCGGGCACGTACACTTCTCGCCATCGGCATCGACCCGGCCATCACCGGAGAGCCGCGGGAAGAACCGCCCATCGCCCTCGGGCGCGGGCGCAGTAGAACCCGCCGGGACCAGCCCGTCACAGCTGAGGAACAAGGGGAGGCCCTGCGTCGCATCCGTCGGCGCACGGCATCAACCGAGGTGGTACCGCGCCACCGGCCCTCGGGTCGGGAAGCGTCCTCGGACAGCATGCCGTCCTTTCGCCGCCCCGTTCTTCCTCGGAGGTCCCTCCTCATGGTCTACCCGGTCACCGGAGACTCCCTCGTCCCCTCGCCGAACCTGCCCGCGCTCGAGAACGCGGTCCAGGAGTTCTGGCGCAGCGACGACACCTTCCGCGCCTCCATCGCGCAGCGCGAGGGCGCCGAGGAGTTCGTCTTCTACGACGGCCCGCCCTTCGCCAACGGCCTGCCGCACTACGGCCACCTGCTCACCGGCTTCGTCAAGGACGTCGTCCCGCGCTTCCGCACCATGTGCGGGAACAAGGTGGATCGCCGCTTCGGCTGGGACACCCACGGCCTGCCCGCCGAGCTCGAGGCGATGCGGGAGCTCGGCATGACAGAGAAGTCCGAGATCGAGGCGATGGGCGTGAAGGAGTTCAACAACGCCGCCCAGGCCTCGGTGCTGAAGTACACCAAGGAGTGGGAGGACTACGTCACCCGCCAGGCGCGCTGGGTCGACTTCGAGAACGACTACAAGACCCTCGACGTCACCTTCATGGAATCGGTGCTGTGGGCGTTCAAGACCCTGTACGACAAGGGCCGGGCGTATGAGGGCTACTACGTGCTGCCCTACTGCTGGAAGGACCAGACGCCGCTGTCCGCGCACGAGCTGCGGATGGACGACGACGTCTACAAGGAGCGCCAGGACCAGACCGTCACCGTCACCTTCCCCTTCACCGGGGAGAAGGCCCAGCAGCTGGGTCTTGACGGCGTGAAGGCGCTGGCCTGGACCACCACTCCCTGGACCCTGCCCACCAACTTCTCCCTCGCCGTCGGCCCGGAGGTGGAGTACGCGGTGGTCCCCGCCGGGCCGCTGGGTGCCGCCGATGGCACCGGCGCGGGAGAGGGTCGCTACCTGATGGCGCAGGCCCTGCTCGGCTCCTACGCCAAGGAGCTCGGCTATGATAGCGCCGAGGACGCGCTCGCCGCGAGCGAGGAGCGGGTCCTCGCCGGGTCCGAGCTCGAGCACGTCGCCTACGAGCCGCTGTGGACGGTCTACTCCGAGGACCGCGCCAAGTGGGGCACCGAGAACGCCTGGATCGTCACCGTCGCCGACTACGTCTCCACCGATGACGGCACCGGCGTGGTCCACCAGGCCACCGCCTACGGCGAGATCGACCAGCAGGTCAACGCCGAGTACGGCATCCCCGTGATCGTCTCCGTGGACGAGGGTGCGCAGTTCCTGGACTACTTCGCCGGCACCGCGCTGGACGAGATCGCCGGGGTGCAGGTGTTCGAGGCGAACCGCCCGATCATCCGCAACCTCCAGCAGGCCGGACGCCTGATGCGCGAGGCCAGCTACGTGCACTCCTACCCGCACTGCTGGCGCTGCCGGAACCCGCTGATCTACAAGGCGGTCTCCTCCTGGTACGTGAAGGTCGCCGACCAGCGCGAGCGCATGCTCGAGCTGAACGAGCAGATCGACTGGGTCCCCGGGAACGTCAAGCACGGCCAGTTCGGCAAGTGGCTCGAGGGCGCCCGCGACTGGGCGATCTCCCGCAACCGCTACTGGGGCACCCCGCTGCCGATCTGGAAGAGCGACGATCCGAACCACCCGCGGATCGACGTCTACGGCTCTCTCGCCGAGATCGAGGAGGCCTTCGGCACCCTGCCGCACAACGAGCTCGGCGAGGTGGACCTGCACCGCCCCTACATCGACGAGCTCACCCGCCCGAACCCCGATGACCCGACGGGGCAGTCCACCATGCGCCGTGTCGAGGAGATCTTCGACGTCTGGTTCGACTCCGGCTCGATGCCGTTCGCGCAGGTGCATTACCCCTTCGAGAACACCGACTGGTTCGAGTCCCACAACCCGGCGGACTTCATCGTGGAGTACATCGGGCAGACCCGCGGCTGGTTCTACGTCATGCACGTGCTGTCCACCGCGCTGTTCGACCGCCCGGCCTTCACCTCGGTGATCTGCCACGGCATCGTGCTCGGCGAGGACGGGCAGAAGATGTCCAAGTCGCTGGGCAACTATCCCGATGTGCGCGAGATGTTCGACAAGTACGGGGCCGACGCGATGCGCTGGTTCCTCATGAGCTCGCCGATCCTGCGCGGCGGCAATCTCGTGGTCGACGAGCCGAAGATCCGCGATGCCACCCGTCAGATGGTGCTGCCGCTGTGGAACGTCTGGTACTTCCTGGGGCTGTACGCCAACGCGGCGGGGGAGAAGGACGCGAGCGGGAAGCCGACGGGATACCGCGGCCGGACCCGCTTCGACTCCACCGACGTCATGGACCGGTACCTGCTGGCCCGCACCGGCGACCTCGTGCGCGAGGTGGAGGAGTCGATGACCGCGCTCGCGATCGCCGACGCCGCCGAGCTGATCCAGGACTACCTGGACATGCTCACCAACTGGTACGTGCGTCGCTCCCGCGACCGCTTCTGGGAGGGCGACGAGCAGGCGATCGACGTGCTCTCCACCTGCCTGGAGACCCTCTGCCAGGTGGCGGCGCCGCTGCTGCCGATGGTCGCCGAGGAGATCTGGAAGCAGCTCACCGGCGGGCGGTCCGTGCACCTCACCGACTGGCCCGACGCGAACCTGTTCCCCCGCGACCCGGAGCTGGTGGCCCGCATGGACGACGTCCGCGGGATCGCGAGCGTCGGCAACTCCCTGCGCAAGAAGGAGCAGCTGCGCGCCCGTCTCCCGCTCGCCGAGCTGGCGGTCGTCCACCACGACCCGACCTCCCTGGAGGGGTTCTCGGGGATCATCGCCGACGAGCTCAACGTCAAGGCGGTGCGGCTGCTGGACGTCGCGAGCGAGGAGGCCCAGGGCATGGGCGTCGAGCAGCGGCTCAGCGTCAACGCCCGCGCCGCCGGCCCGCGGCTGGGCAAGCAGGTCCAGGTCGTCATCAAGGGCTCCAAGTCGGGCGACTGGTCCGTGGACGAGGCCGGTCAGGTCGTCTCCGGCGGGATCGCGCTCGAGGAGGGCGAGTACTCGCTCGACCTCGTGGCCGGCGACTCCTCGGCCATGGAGGGCCATGCCGTGGGCGTGCTGCGCGGCGGCGACTTCATCGCGCTGGACACCCGGGTGAGCCCCGAGCTCGAGGCCGAGGGCACTGCGCGCGACGTGGTCCGTGCGATCCAGGCCGCGCGCCGCGAGGCGGGCTTCGAGGTCTCGGACCGCATCCGTCTGACCGTCGATGGTGACGAGACCGTGGTCTCGGCGGTCAGCACGCACCGCGAACTCGTCGCCGCCGAGGTGCTCGCGGTCGAGCTCACGGTGCCCGCGGCTCCGGCCGAGGGCGCGCACTCCTCGACGGAGAAGGTCTCGGGCGGCAGCGTGACGGTGTCCGTGGCCCGCGCCTGATCTCCTGACCTCGACGGCCCCGGACCTGCACGGTCCGGGGCCGTCGTCGTTCGGGGGCAGGTGGTCGGGCCTACGGTCCTGCGCCGCCCCTGCCTGCCACGGTGCTGTCTGCAGGCGTCCAGCGGACGGCCCGCGGTCCGTCCACAGCTCCGAGCGACCGACCGCCCCGCGGGCTCAGGCTGTGGCATGCTCAGGCGGAGTCGGAGAGCGGAATCGCAGGGCGGAATCGCAGGGCGGAGGAGCTCGCCCGAGCAGCGGTGGAGGAGCGGTGATGGTGAGCAGACGGGGAGCTCTCGGGAGCCTGACCGGGGCGGTGACGCTGGTGCTGAGCGGATGCCTGGTCGGCGGCAAGGACGTCTCGGACGAGGCGGCGGAGGCCGCCGCCGCGGTGGAGGGAGTCGAATCCGCCGAGCTCGAGCGGTTCGTGAACAACAGCTTCTCGACAGCACTTCGGGGCACCGTCGAGCTGGGGACCACTGAGCGGGAGGTCGGAGTCCACGTGTTCGACGACGCGATGAGGGCGATCATCTCGGTGATCGCCGACGAGCTCGACGGCGACGCCGCATCGGGACTGAAGGTCGGCGGCATCGTCGCGCGGCTGGGTGACGGGCAGCAGCTCGACGTGCTCGAGCTCGATCCGGACATGCCCACGGAGAATCCGAGGGCCGACAGAGTCTCGGCCGGGGCGTTCTTCGAGAAGTACGGGATCGGCTGAGGGATGCCGCCCGGTTGCGGCGCCGTCCCCGCCGGCTCACGGTTCGCCACGGCCCACCGTCACGACCTGTGACTCGGCGACGTGAGTGCCCTCGCCGAGATAGGTCCCGCTGAGCTCGCGCTGGAGCGCGGAGAGCGTCGGATCGGTGCCCGTGGCACGATCGACGCTTCCCGAGTAGCCGAGGTCGAGCTCGCCGTCCCGCCCTGTCGAATCGTGGTTGTGCTCGAGGATCTCCACCGGGTTCGGGGACGGCACCGGATACCCCGGCAACGAGACTTCGTGCCGGTTCGGAGCGCCCAGGATCCCGCCGTCCATCTGGAGACCGTCCAGATCGCTCCCTGCGATCAGGTCTCCGCTGAATCCCTGCGCGCTCGCGTCCATCTGATGATGGACGTTCACGGACTGGGTGGAGCCCTGCGCCGGCACCACCGTCTGCACGGGCGAGCCGACGGTGAACGTGTGGGTGATGTTGTAGCTGCCCGCCTCGCCCGTGGGCGAGTTGAAGGCCGGGTCCGCGGCGAGGTGATTCGCGACGATCCCGCCCTGCGAGTGGCCCACGATCATCACGTCGGAGCCCGCCGGGATCCCGGCCGCCTGCATCGCGGCGCGCACATCGTCCATCGCGGCAGGCTGCTGACCGGCGACCAGGCGGAGGTTCGACGCCCAGTCGCGCGAGCTGCCCTGCCCGCCCCATGCCTCCGGGACGTGCGTGATGGAGGCCCCCTCGGTGGGCGGTATCTGCACGATGTAGCCCGGGGCGCCGCCGTCGGCGCGTCGGATCTCCTGGATCCCGATCTGGCCGCTGTCCTGCGCCCCGCCGTCGGGAAGCCGCAGCGCATCGTTCCGGGCGATCAGATCCTGGAGGTCCTGCGGGGCGCTCGTCGCCTCCATGCGGACCGACTCGACGATGCCGCCGGGACGGTCGTCCAGGAAAGGCGTGTCCTCTCCGGTGATCGCCTCCTGGATGCCGACGCCGGCGGAGCCGAGGGTGAGCAGGCCCGCGGCACCCACCTCTGCGACGGTCGGGACCCGATCGCCGGTCGCCCAGTCCTCGAGGATGCCGCCGAAGTGGTCCGCATCCCGGTGGAGCTGCGCGATGCCGTCGGTGTTCACCCCGAACAGGCCCAGCCCGCCCTCGAGCAGGTCGATCCCGGCGTCGACGCCCCAGCCGATGCCGTCGGAGACGCGCTGGGCGACGCCGGAGAGGAGAGATTCCGCGGGACTCCCCAGCCGGCCCGGGATCAGGGGATCATTCTCGTGGCGATACCCACGGCGGGTCGGCGAGGGTTCGGCAGGCGACGAGGAGCCGCCGGTCGGGCCGACGGGATCGCTCTGGGTGGAGACGGCATCCTGCTGATCGGCCTCCTGCGCGCTGGCCTCGCTCAGAGCGAGCAGCTCCTCGCACAATGCGGTCAGCCGGCTCGAGGCCAGCACCGCCCAGCGCTCTCGGAACGCGTCGGCGTCGGAGCCCGTCCAGGTCGCCGCCTCCACCGTCGTGCCCAGCCGGGCGGACAGGGCCTCGACCTCGCCGGAGGCGGTGCGGAGCCGCTGGGCGTGGCTGCGCATCTGCTCGGGGTCCATGCCCCAGAAGGCGCTCATCGCGCTCCGCCCGCCTCGGAGCAGGCTGCGGAGAAGCGCACGCCCTGCTCGAGGATCGGCAGCAGCGTGTCCAGGACGTCCGAGCTCGCCACCGGTCGCACCGTCAGGACGGATCCTGACCGGCTGTCCAGCCGGTACAGGCCGCGCTGCCCCTGCACCCACAGCCGGGACCAGGTCACGGGCGACTCGGCGGCGACGCCGCCCCGGTCATGGAGGGTGAGGGAGAGCGAGAGACGCGGACCGGTCGTCGTCACCGCGTCGCGCAGCGCCTCATCCATGTCGGGGATCTGTGTGAACGCCGCCTCGATGGACGGTCCGCCAGCCAGCGCCGCCTGGGCGACGCGGGCCAGCTCCTCGGACAGCCGCAGCGCGCCGCCCCGGGCATGCCCTTCGACTCCGGGTCGCCGGAGATCCGGTCCCGACTCCTCGAGCAGATCGAGGATCTGCTGCGGCACCGCGTGGAGAGGCACCTCTCCCCAGCGGGACTCCGACGTGTCATCGGACCGCTCCGTGCTCGCGCCCGCCGGATCCAGGCCGAACCGCACCCGGTGCGTGTGCTCTGCGGCCGTCACGGCGGCGACCAGGAGCGCCGGCGAGGCCAGATGCCGCCGGAGCAGGTCCAGCTCCGCGGGTGAGGGCTGCGCCGACCGGGCGCGCGAGGAGAGTGCCGCCTCGTCGGGACCGTCACCGACCAGCACCCGATAGACGGGATTCCACGCCGTACGACGGGCACGGCCCCCGGCCGCACCTCCGTCGCCCGGCGACAGCGCCCACCGCGCCGCCTGCGGCACGGTCGCGATCACCTCGACCATCGCAGCCCCCTCGTCCTCCGACAGCCCGATCCGCCGTCGATCCTGCCCGGAGACTAGGGAGATCGCCGTCGCCCCGGGATGGGCACTCCGCCCCATGTGGACCGGCCCGCAGTGGGGAGGAACGGTCCAGCCGGCCCTCGTACACTGGAGCGAACCCCCTTCGACGCCAGATCCCCAGGAGCCGCAGTGCCGAGTCCTTCCCGCCCGGGCGCATCCCGCCCGGCCATGTCATCCGAGCTGCGCGAGGTCTACGCGGCGCTGCTCGAGCGGGCGCCGGAGAACCGGATCGAGCCGGATCTCTCGCGGATCACCCGCGTCATGGAGCTGATGGGGGACCCGCAGAACTCCTATCGGTCGATCCGCATCGCCGGGACCAACGGCAAGACCACCACCGCCCGCATCCTCGAGCGGATCCTGCGCGAGGCCGGGCTGCGCACCGGTCGCACCACGAGCCCGCACCTGCACTCGCCGGTGGAGCGGATCGCGATCGACGGCGTCCCGATCGACGAGGAGGGCTTCCTCCAGGCCTACGCGGACGTCGAGCCGTTCGCCGCCATCGTCGACGCCGAGCAGTCGGCCGCCGGGGGAGTGCGCCTGACCTACTTCGAGTACCTCACCGCGATGGCCTTCCAGGCCTTCGCCTCCGCGCCCGTGGACGTGGCCGTCGTCGAGACCGGTCTGGGCGGCACCTGGGACGCGACCGGCGCGGTCTCCCCGGACGTCGCCGTGGTCACCCCGATCTCCCTGGATCACCAGGACTATCTCGGCGACACGATCGCGGAGATCGCGGCGGAGAAGGCCGGCATCCTCACCGCCGACGCCACCGCGATCATCGCCTCCCAGCCCTACCAGGACGCCGCCGACGTACTGCGCGAGCGGATCACGGAGCTCGGCGCCGAGGCCGCGGTCGAGGACCAGCAGATCGGGCTGCTCTCGCACACCCCAGGGGTCGGCGGGCAGATGCTCTCGTTCCAGGGCATCGCCGGCCGTTACGAGGAGGTCTTCCTCTCCCTGCTCGGCGAGCACCAGGCGCGCAACGCCCTGCTCGCCGTCGCCGCGGCTGAGGCCCTGCTCGGGGACGGCCGCACCGCCCTGGACGGCGAGATGCTGAGCGCCGCGCTGTCGAGCGTCACCTCGCCGGGCCGCGCCGAGGTGGTGCGCCAGGCCCCCACGGTCCTGCTGGACGCAGCCCACAACCCCGCCGGTGCCCTGACCCTGGTCGAGACGGTCCGGGAGAACTTCCGCTTCACCCGCACCATCGGCCTGGTCGGCATCCTGGAGGAGAAGGACGCCGAGGAGATCCTCGAGGTCCTCGAGCCGCTCCTGGACAGCGTGGTCATCTCCCAGTCGAGCTCGCCGCGGGCGATCCCCGCCGATCGCCTGGCGGACCTCGCACGGGACATCTTCGAGGACGAGGACCGGGTGCTCGAGCAGGCGAACCTGCCCGACGCGATCCAGGCGGCCGTGGACCTCGCCGAGGAGGGCGGGGACCAGTTCGGCGGCGTCGTGGTCGCCGGTTCGGTCACCCTTGCTGCCGAGGTGCGCGACCTGCTCGGCGTCCCCGAGGAGGACTGAGCATGGATCTGGACCTCACCCCGTCCCCGCGCCCGCACGGCGCGCAGCGGATGTTCTCCGCCACGATCCTCGTCATCGAGGCGTTCGTGGTGTTCTTCGCCGTGCTGGCCGCGCACCAGCTCGTCCCCGAGGACCGGGTCCTCACCTGGGTCTGGGGACTGCTCACCGTGCTCGCCCTGCTCCTGTGCTCCGGGATGCTGCGTCGCGGGGCCTGGCCGTACTGGCTCGGTCTGCTCCTGCAGCTGCCGGTGATCCTCCTGGGCCTCCAGGTCACGCCGATGTGGGTGGTGGGTCTCGGCTTCGCCGCCCTCTACGCCTACGGCGCGTTCAAGGGGCATCGGCTGGATCAGGAGAAGGACGCGGTGGACGCGTCGGTGCTCGCGTCCCGTGCCCGCGAGGACAGCGCGGACGGGTCCACGACGGACTGAGCGGGGCCGGTCGTCGGACTCGCGGCGCGTGCCCGACGCTCCGAACCGCCCCTGCGCCTCGCGTCCCCGGATCCGTGGGTACCCTGGAACCATGACCGCACAGCGCACACTCGTCCTGCTCAAGCCCGACGCCGTCCAGCGCGGCCTGCGAGGAGAGATCCTCCGCCGCATCGAGGCCAAGGGCTATGACATCCTCGCCCTCGCCCAGCGCACCGCGACCTCCGAGGAGCTCGCCGCGCACTACGCCGAGCACGAGGGCAAGCCGTTCTACCCCGGCCTGGTCGAGTACATGGGCGCCGCCCCCCTGGTCGCGATCGTCGCCGAGGGCGTGAACGTCATCCCGGGCTTCCGCTCGCTGGCCGGCGCCACCAACCCCACCGAGGCAGCGCCCGGCACGATCCGCGGAGATCTGGCCTGCGAGCAGGACCTCCCCGTCATCCAGAACCTCGTCCACGGCTCCGACTCGGAGGAGTCCTCCGCCCGCGAGATCGCGATCTGGTTCCCCGAGCTCGGCTGAGACCGATCATGAACGGTGAGGCGCGCCGCACGGCGCGCCTCACCGCACGCCCGCCCCGGCGTGCAGAATAAGACCCATGAACGCAGTCCTCGTCGTCATCGCCTTCCTGGCCTTCGCCGTGCTGCTCGCGGTGGGGATCCTGCTCGTGGTCGCGCTCCCTCAGCTGAGGACGCCGCCCGAGGAGGACGGCGAGGAGACCGCGAACCGACGGCACACCTCCCGCACCGGTCGCTGAGAGCGCCCCCCGCGCACCCACGGGGGAGGGCGCTCAGGACATCTGCCTAGACTGGGGCCGTCCTCGCCGCATCGTCGGCTTTCCCGACCTCGGAGGTGACCCGTGGATCCTGATGCCCTCCTCGCACTGATCGCCGGCAGCGGTGGTGGTGTGCTCGTGCTCGGCGCCGGCGCCTGGGCCTACCTCCGCAGCCGAGGGCGCAAGCCCCCGACGGACGATTCCGCCGGCCGCGACGGAACGTCGGGCGACCGTGACGCCGGAGCCTCCCGCAGCACGACCGCGGTCAAGGAGCGGCCCGCCGCTCCGACCTGGGACGACACCCTCTCGGCGCCGGCCCCGAAGGCGTCGGCCGCCTCGAAGGCCCCCTCGGAGACGGCCCCGACGGGCGCGCCCGCCGGGACCGAGGAGGCGCCCTCCACCCAGGACGTCCCCTTCGATCAGGAGGCCGCTCCGGAGACCGGCACCGTCGAGGACTCCTCGACCGATGCTCCTGACACCACCGCGCCGGCCGTCCCGACGGAGCAGCCCGCCGACGTCGAGCACGCGGAGGCTCCGGCCGGAGAGGTCGAGGCCGCCGCATCGCCGGACGTCGAGGCGCAGACCACCGAGGCGCAGCCCGCCGACGCGCAGCCGGAGGTCTCCCCGACTCCCGCGGCCGCCGGCCCCGTCATCGAGACGCCCGAGGCCCCGGCCGACCGCATGGTGCGCCTGCGCGAGAGGCTCTCCCGTTCCGGCGCCCTCGGACGCGGCATCCTCACCCTGCTCACCCGCGGCACCACCGTGGACGAGAGCACCTGGGACGAGATCGAGGAGACGCTGCTCATGGCGGACCTCGGCCCCGACGCCACCGACGAGATGCTCGAGAACCTCCGCCGTCGCCTGCAGGTGCTCGGCACCGACGACGCCGACGCCGTGCGCGAGGCGCTGCGCGAGGAGCTCGTCGCCCTGGTCGACCCGACCCTCGACCGCCGGCTCGCCGCGACGCGGCGGGAGGCGCCCGATGGCACCGAGGTGCCCTCGGTGCTCCTCATGGTGGGCGTCAACGGCACCGGCAAGACCACCACGGTGGGCAAGCTGGCCCGCGTCCTCGTCGCCGCCGGCCGCACCGTCGTGCTCGGCGCCGCCGACACCTTCCGCGCCGCCGCCGCCGACCAGCTCGCCACCTGGGGTTCGCGCGTCGGCGTCGACACCGTGCGCTCGGACCGCGACGGCGCCGATCCCGCCGCCGTGGCCTTCGACGCGGTCAAGGAGGGCATCGCGCAGGAGGTCGACGTGGTCATCATCGACACCGCCGGGCGCCTGCAGAACAAGAAGGGCCTGATGGACGAGCTCGGCAAGGTGCGCCGTGTCGCCGAGAAGGGCCTCCACGGCGACCAGGTCGCCGAGGTCCTCCTGGTCATCGACGCGACCACCGGGCAGAACGGCATGCAGCAGGCGAGGGTCTTCTCCGAGGCCGTCAGCATCACCGGCCTGGTGCTCACGAAGCTCGACGGCACCGCCAAGGGCGGCATCGTCGTGAACGTGCAGCGCGAGCTCGGGGTCCCGGTGAAGATGGTGGGCCTGGGCGAGGGGATGGACGATCTCACCCCCTTCGACCCCCACGGCTTCGTCGACGCCCTGCTCGAGGGCTGAACGCGGCATCCGGGTCCACCCGGACCGGACGCACGGAGGCGGCGCACCCTGCAGGGTGCGCCGCCTCCCTGCATCGTTGGGGGGGGGAGCGCTCAGTCGAAGTGGGCCTTCGGGATGATCCCGTGCACGCCGACGGTCCGATCCACCACCTGGGAGATCGTGAAGTCCGCGGCGGCCGAGAGATAGGCGTAAGCGGTCGCCCGGTCCATACCGCGCTCCTGCTCGAGGAAGTCCAGCGCGTTGACCACGGCGACGCGCATGGCGACGTCCAGGTCCCCTCCCTGCCCGTTCGCGCTGCCGTCGGGATCCGAGAGGCCGATGGGGATCCACGCCTCGGGCGTCTCCGCGAACGGGTACCGGTGTGCGAGCGCCGGGGCGTCGCCCTCGCCCTTCTTGCACACGGTCAGCCGGAAGGTCCCGCGCAGCGATCCCTCCATCGCGGTGAGCGCGACCTCGCCGTCACCCATGGCGTGGTGCGGGTCGCCCACGTAGAACAGGGCGCCCTCCGCGGACACCGGCAGGTAGAAGGTCGACCCCTCGCCCAGCAGGCGGATGTCGATGTTGCCGCCGCCGAGCGTGGGCGGGATCGAGTTCGCCGTCGGGTCGGTGGGGTCGCTCGCCGTGGAGCGGGCCACGCCCATCATCCCCATGAAGGGACGCAGCGGGAACCGCACCTTCGCGGCGCCATGGTCCATCACCCCGTGCCCGTCCTCGATGCGGGTGAAGGTCGAGACGTTCCCCCACTGCGTCGGGTCGCTCTCCTGCGCCGTCCGGGTCGACGGCGGCGGCATGACCTGTGCCTCGGTGATTCCCGCAGGCGCTCCGTCGCTGGCGGTCACGGCGAGCGCGCCCTTGCCGTGCCGGCTGGAGACCACGCCGTAGGGGACCCGGGGGACCGCCTCGAGCGTCTCGATCTTCAGCACGTCCCCCGGCATCGCGCCCTCGACGAATACTGGGCCGGTCACCACGTGCGGTCCGTCCAGCGCGAAGTCCCTCGGGGTGCGGTCGTAGTCGGCGGCGATCGAGACGGCGTCCTCGAGCACCTCGGCGTCGTCCACCCCGTGTTCACCGAAGAAGGCGCGTGGATCGCGCCCCTGGTCCTCGAGGATCCCCTCGTGGGAGAGCGCATCGATGGTCACCGTCTGACCTGAGGCCATCTGCAGGCTGGGCGCCGTGTGGACGGTCGGGACGTAGCCCCACAGCACCGAGTCCGGCTCCGAGGCGAGGTAGTGGTCCCCGCTCGGGCTGCCGCTGCCGGGCTGCAGGATCTGCGGCGCGGCCGAGGCGCTCGGACCGGCAGGGGCGGCGGAGGGCCGGGACGGTGCGCACGCCCCCAGCAGTCCCGCCGAGGCGCCCAACGCGGCGCTGACCTACAGCAGGCGGCGCCGGCCGAGACCTCCCTCGAGGAGAGCGGCGGCCTGGGATCCGAACGGAGCGCGGGGCATGGTTGTCCTTCTGCGGGGAGTGTGGGGTGGCCAGACGGCGCCGTGACGCCGGGAGACCGACGCTAGGAGTGCCGAGAACGCGTTCCCTCCACGTCCCACGGAGCGGCACTTCGGGTCACGGAACGGTCACGGGGGCCCCTCGGCCTAGGTGAAGGAGCCCCTCGGCCACACGATGTCCGGGACGACCTGCCAGGTCGCCCGGTCCGAGAGACGGCCCCGCCGCCCGGACCGGTCCTCCGCCACCAGGAGCCGACATGGAGAACTTCTCCCTCGACACGGGGGCGACCGCCTGGATCCTCACCAGCGCCGCTCTCGTGCTGCTGATGACACCCGGGCTGTCCCTCTTCTACGGAGGGATGGTGCGCGCCCGCACCGTCCTGAACATGATGCTGATGTCCTTCAGCGCCATCGCCGTCGTGGCGATCGTCTGGACGGTGGCGGGATACTCGATCGCCTTCGGCTCCGACGTCGGCGGCCTGTTCGGCAACCCCCTGGAGTTCCTGGGCCTCGCCGGCTCGGACGACCAGTCGCTGCTGGCCGAGAGCGGCGTGCCCTTCATGGTCGCCGCCGGCTTCCAGATGACCTTCGCGATCATCTCCGCGGCCCTGATCTCCGGCGCGATCGCCGATCGCGTCAAGCTCGGCACCTGGATGGTCTTCACCGCGGTGTGGGTCCTCGTGGTCTACGCACCCATCGCGCACATGGTCTGGGGCGGCGGCCTCCTCAGCGGTGACGGGCCGTTCGCCGCCATCGCCGAGCCGGTCGACTTCGCCGGCGGCACCGTGGTCCACATCAACGCCGGCGTCGCCGGACTCGTGCTGGCCCTCGTGGTCGGCGCCCGCAAGGGCTTCGGCAAGGAGCCGATGAAGCCGCACAACCTGCCGCTCGTGATGCTCGGCGCGGCGCTGCTGTGGTTCGGCTGGTTCGGCTTCAACGGCGGCTCCGCCGGCACGGCCGACGGCACCGCGGGCCTCGCCTGGGTCAACACCACCGTCGCCACCGCCGGTGCGATGCTGGGATGGGCGCTCGTGGAGCGGATCCGCGACAAGCACATCACCTCGCTGGGCATGGCCTCCGGCGTCGTGGCCGGTCTGGTCGCGATCACTCCGGCCGCGGCGGCGCTGACCCCGATCACCTCCATCGTCCTGGGCCTGGCCGCCGGTCTCGCCTGCGCCCTCGCCGTGGGCCTGAAGTACCGCTTCGGCGTGGACGACTCGCTCGACGTGGTCGGCGTGCACCTCGTGGGCGGTCTGGTCGGCACCATCGGCATCGGCTTCCTCGCCGCCGACGGCGGCCTGCTGCTGGGCGGCGGCGTGAACCTGCTGATCGTCCAGACCCTCATCGCCGTGGCCGCGATGCTCATCTCGGGTGTCCTCACCGCCGCGATCGCGATGGTGCTGGCCTACACCATGGGCTGGCGGATCCCCGAGGCGGACGAGCGGGCGGGGATCGACATCACCCACCACGCCGAGGCCGGATACGATCTGGGAGGCACCCTCGCCACCCGACGGGAGCGCGTCCCCGCCCAGCACGGCTCCTTCCCCCTGGACCACTCCGGGACCGAGCCGCGCAACCCTGCCCCCGCCCAGGAGCCTGTCCCCGCCCCTGCTGAGGAGCAGATCCAGCCCGTTGCCACAGGAGAGACCCGATGAAGCTCATCACCGCGATCATCCAGCCGCACGCCCTCCAGCCGGTCATCGACTCCCTGCGCGAGTACGGGGTCAGCGGGCTCACCGTCACCGAGGTCGCAGGCTACGGTCGCCAGGGCGGACACACCGAGGTCTACCGCGGCGCCGAGTACACGATCGACACCATCCCCAAGCTCAAGCTCGAGGTGCTCGCCCAGGAGGAGGATGTCGACGCGCTCATCGACCTCATCCTCGCCGCCGCCCGGAGCGGCCGCATCGGAGATGGCAAGGTCTGGACCACCGAGGTCGGCACCGTCGTGCGCGTGCGCACCGGGGAACGGGGGGCGGATGCCCTCTGAGGAGCTCTCCTCCCGTCGGATCACCCAGGTGCTCCACGAGGGCTTCGCGGATCCCACCGCCGGCCCCTCCCGCCGTCGCACCCAGTCCGATCTCGTCGAGGTCTGGCTGCGCGAGCTGTGGGAGGGCGCCGGCGCGCCGGCGAGCGGTGCGGCGCTCGCCGCGATCGGTTCCCTCGGCCGCCGCTCGCTCGGCCCCGCGAGCGACCTCGACCTGGTGCTCCTGCTGGACCCGGAGCAGGTCGACGAGGAGCACGCGTCCACCCTCGCCACCGCCCTGTGGTACCCGATCTGGGACTCCGGGACGTCGCTGGACCACTCCGTGCGCAGCCCCGCGGAGTGCGAGGAGGTCGCCGGGACCGACCTGCGCGCCGCGATCTCCCTGCTGGACCTGCGCACCATCGCCGGGGACGAGCGTCTCGTCCATGACGCCGCCACCCGGGTGCGCGGCCAGTGGCGTCGCGAGGCGCGCCGTCGGGCCGGCGAGCTCGCGGAGCTCGCCGAGGATCGCACCCGCCGCTACGGCTCCCTCGCCCACTCCTCCGAGCCGAACCTCAAGTCCGACCGCGGCGGCCTGCGCGACATCACCGTGATCCGCGCGATCGCGGAGAGCTGGCTGGCGGATCACGACCACGCGGTGGTCGACGCCGCCGCCCACACCCTGCGCGACGCGCGGGACGCGCTCCAGGCCGTCACCGGCGGCTCCGGCACCCGGCTCCGCCTCGCGGACCAGGACGCCGTCGCGGCGCTGACCGGACACGCCACCGCCGACGAGCACCACATGGTGCTCGCGGAGGCCGCCCGCGCCGTGACCTGGGAGCTGCACCGCACGGTCCGCGCGGCCCAGGCCGCCACGGCCCCCGGCGGCCAGGGCACCCGCGGTGCGGGCACCGACCGTCGGCCCGCGCTCGAACGTCACCCCCACGGGGTGCTCGTGCAGTCGGGCGAGGTGTCCGTGGACACCACCGTCCAGGACCCGCTGCGCGACCTGGCCGCGGTGCGGCACGCGGCCACCACCGGCCTCCCGCTGGCTGACGCCACCCTGGCCCGCATGGCCCAGGCGCCCGGCGCTCCGCTCACCGCCCCGCAGCGCGACGTGCTCGTGGACGCCCTGGCGGGGGAGCACCTCGCCGATGTCTACGAGGCCCTGGACGTCAAGGGCATCGTCGAGCGCTGGGTGCCCGGATGGTCCGCCGTCCGCAACCGTCCCCAGCACTCGCCCGTGCACCGCTACACCGTGGACCGCCACCAGATCGAGACCGTGCTCGAGGCGCAGCGGATGCTGTCCCGCGTGAGCCGACCAGACCTGCTGCTGGTCACGGCGCTCCTGCATGACCTCGGCAAGCGGGCCGATGCCCGCGACCACTCCTCGGAGGGGGCGCCGCTCGCCGAGGCCGCCGCGCGTCACCTCGGCTTCACCGAGGCCGATGTCCGCGTGATCGGGACCCTGGTGCGCGAGCACCTGACCCTCATCGGCCTGGCCACCGGCCGCGACCTCGCGGACCCGGCGACGCTGCGCGAGCTGCTCACCGCCGTGGGCGAGGACCTGGAGACCTTCGAGCTGCTGCGCGCCCTCACCGAGGCCGACGCGATCGCCGCCGGTCCTGCCGCATGGTCCGCATGGCGGGCCGACCTCGTGGACCACCTCAGCGAGCGCGCCCGGGACACCCTGCGGGGCACGGCCTCCGCGCCGCGGCTCCGCCTCGCCCCTCAGCGCTCCGCCCAGGAGGCGGTGCGGGACGCCGTGCTGCGCACCGGCGGCGCGCAGGTGATCTACCCCGCCCCGCTCGAGGACGAACCCATCTCCCAGCTGTGCCTGGGCGCCCCGGACGGCGCGGGCGTCTTCGCCGCGATGGCCCGAGTGCTGGTGAGGCTGCGCCTGGACGTGCACAGCGCGGTGGTCAGCACCCTCGACGGCATCGCCGTGAACACCTGGTGGGTGGCCGGGCTGCCCTCGGAGCTGCCGCACCCCTCGGTGCTGCGCTCGGCCCTGGACCGCGAGCTGGCCCATCGGGACCGGCCCGACGCCCGCGTGCTCGAGCTGCCGCCCGCCCCGCCACCGCGCACCGCCGAGGACACCCCGGTGGTGACCCTGCTGCCCGGTGCCTCCCGGGAGGCGACCGTGGTGCAGGTCAACGCCCGCAACCGGCCCAGCCTGCTGGCGGACCTCGCCGAGACCATCACGCTGCACGGCCTGCTGGTCCGCAGCGCGCACGTGATGACCCTCGGCCGACGGGCCGTGGACGTCCTCTACCTCACCGATCAGCACGGCCGGGCGCTGGATCCGCCCACCGTCGGCCGCATCGTCGCCGCGCTGATGGACGCCGCCGCCACCTGAGCGCTCCGGCCCGGCCCGCCTCCGCCCTGCGGCGGCGGGCCGGGGTGGTGGTTCTCTCCTGTGGCCCATCGCGCGCATCCTGGGGTGTCGGCGCGGAGCGCACTACACTGATGCGGTCCATACGACCAAGGGGAAGCGCTTCGTGTTCAACAACCTCTCCGATCGCATCACAGCATCGCTGAAGGGTCTGCGCGGCCATGGCCGCCTCACCGAAGCGGACGTCGACAAGACGATCCGCGAGATCCGCCGAGCCCTGCTCGACGCCGACGTCGCCGTGTCGGTGGTGCGCGACTTCACCGGCCGGGTCCGCGAGCGCGCCCTGGGCGAAGAGGTCTCCAAGGCCCTCAACCCTGCCCAGCAAGTCGTCAAGATCGTCAACGACGAGCTGGTCGAGGTGCTCGGCGGCGCCACCGGCGAGCTGCACTGGGCGAAGAACCCGCCCACCGTGATCATGCTGGCCGGCCTCCAGGGCGCCGGCAAGACCACGCTCGCCGGCAAGCTCGCGACGTGGATGAAGTCGGAGGGCCACACCCCGCTGCTGGTCGCCGCCGACCTCCAGCGCCCCAATGCCGTCAACCAGCTGCAGATCGTCGGCGAGCGCGCCGGCGTGCCGGTCTTCGCCCCCGAGCCGGGCAACGGCGTGGGCGATCCGGTGCTGGTCGCCATGAACGGCGTCTCCACCGCCCAGTTCCAGCAGCATGACGTGGTCATCGTCGACACCGCCGGCCGTCTCGGCATCGACGAGGAGATGATGGAGCAGGCGCGGAACATCCGCGATGCCGTCAACCCCCACGAGACCCTCTTCGTGGTCGACGCGATGATCGGCCAGGACGCCGCCCGCGTGGCCGAGGCCTTCCGCGACGGCGTGGGCTTCACCGGCGTGGTGCTCTCCAAGCTCGACGGCGACGCCCGCGGCGGTGCCGCGCTGTCCATCACCGGCGTCACCCAGCGCCCGATCCTCTTCGCCTCCACCGGTGAGAGCCTCGAGGACTTCGAGCGCTTCCACCCGGACCGCATGGCCAACCGCATCCTCGACATGGGTGACGTGCTCACCCTCATCGAGCAGGCGGAGAAGGCCTTCGACCAGGAGGAGGCCGAGAAGGCCGCCGCGAAGCTGGCCTCCGGCGAGG
This sequence comes from Brachybacterium ginsengisoli, assembly GCF_002407065.1. Lineage (NCBI taxonomy): Bacteria > Bacillati > Actinomycetota > Actinomycetes > Micrococcales > Dermabacteraceae > Brachybacterium > Brachybacterium ginsengisoli. The sequence goes on along the minus strand of NZ_CP023564.1, from coordinate 2,676,569 downwards.
ACTTCACCCTCGACGACTTCCTGAACCAGATGCAGCAGCTCAAGAACATGGGCAGCATCAAGAAGATGCTCGGCATGCTGCCGAACATGGGCCAGTACCGCGAGGCGCTCGACAACTTCGACGAGGGCGAGATCGGCAAGGTCGAGGCGATCATCCGCTCGATGACCCCCGCCGAGCGCAACGACCCCAAGATCATCAACGGCTCCCGCCGCAACCGCATCGCCAAGGGCTCCGGCACCACGGTCCAGCAGATCAACCAGCTGCTGGAGCGGTTCAAGCAGGCCCAGCAGATGATGCGCACCATGGGCAAGGGCATGGCCGGCGGCGGGATGCCCGGCATGCCCGGCGGTCCCGGCATGGGCATGGGCAAGAAGTCCCGGGGCAAGCAGGCCCCGCAGAAGCAGGTCAAGAAGGGCAAGTCCAAGAACCCCGCGAAGGCGGCGCGCGAGGAGGCCGAGGCCGCTCGTCGCGCCTCCGAGGCAGGGTCCGCCGGGGGCTCCACGGGCGGCTCGGCCTTCGGTGCGGGCGCCGGGCAGGGCGGTCAGACGGATCTCTCCGACTTCGACCCCAGCCAGCTCCCGCCGGAGATGCAGAAGCTCTTCGGCAACAAGTGACGCCGCGGCGCGGGCCTGCTCGGCCCGCGCCACCCCGCCCGGCCCGCGTCACCCCGCCCGGCCCGCGTCACCCCGCCCGGCCCGGCCCGCGCCACCCCGCTCGGCCCGGCTCGGCACGCGCTATCCCCGGTGACCGCCGGGTCATGCGCGGTTCTGATCCAGGATCTGGTTCAGAACCGCGCATGACCTGCGGGTAATCGGCCGGGAAGCGTTCCTCCCCAGCGATGAGTCATGCACATCGGCCTGGGATGCCCGGTCTCGAGATCGACGGCTGCCTAGGGTGCGGCGATGACGCTCCGCCGTGCCACCGACCTCCTCCCGGGCCGCCTCTACTCGCGCCGCGGCCTGCGTGAGCAGGGCATGCACCCGCGGGTTCTCGCATCGGATGAGATCGCGACGCCGGTGGCCGGGTACTGCTCCCGCGCCGACGCTCCTGCTCCGCTGGTCCGCGTCGCGCTCCTGGTGCAGACCGTCCTCGTCCCGGGCTCCGTCATCTCGCACGCGACCGCTGCGGAGCTGCTCGGCCTCCCGCTGCCCCTCGAGCTCACGCGTGCGGGCGGCGCACCGCTGCACTGCACGATCCTTCGAACCGCTGAGGACACCGGCGGCGGACGCCGACGGACGCGGCAGAGCCTCGTCGTGCACGCCGCGACCGCTCTCCCCAGCAGCCGCCTGCGGGGCCTCGCCATCACCCCGCCGCTGGAGGTCCTGCGGCAGATCGTCTCGAAGCTGTCCCATGACGACCTCGTGGCCTGCCTCGACTCTCTCGCCGCGAGACGGCATGGGGCAGCGGTGCACGTCCCTCTTCCTCTGATCCTGCCCGACGTCGGGCGGCTGCGCGGGCCCGGATCCGTCGCGGTGCGCCGTGCCGCGACGGACGCCCGTGCGGAGGTCTGGTCGCCGATGGAGACTCGCACCCGGCTCCTCCTGCGGCGACACGGCTTCCCGGAGCCGACGCCGAACCTCCGCGTCCGTGAGGAGGCGACGGGACGGACGTTCGTCATCGGTCTGGCGTATCCGGCGGCGAAGGTCGCGGTCGAGTACGACAGCGAGGAGCATCGTCTCAACCGTCGGCAATGGCAGAAGGACCTGCACAAGAACGAGGTGCTCCATCAGCTCGGCTGGTCCGTGGTGAGGCTGTCGGTCGCGGATCTGCTCGATCCCGCCGATGCGATCGCGCGACTCACCGCCGCAGGCGCCCGGAACGATCTCTGACTCTCCCGCTCCCGCGCCCGCGCCTGTACCGCCCGAGCCCGCGCCTGTACCGCCCGCGCCCCCGCCCGCCCGGCCCGATACCGCTCCCGCCCAGGCTGCGGAGGCGCGGTTCTGATCCAGGATCTGGTTCAGAACCGCGCCTCGGCGGATGAGCGAGCCGGGTGGGGGAGGGGAACGCCGCCGGGCGCAGCCCCGCCCTCGCCCTGCCGTCTAGGCTCGTCGGCATGTCCGCTGACCTTCCGCGCCCGGTGCGCCGTGATCCCGTCCTGCGACTGACCGGCCCGCTCCTGCTGGGCCCCGAGCAGGAGATCCTCGGGGCGTGGGTGGTGGGAGGCCGGATCCACCACGAGCGACCTGAGCTGCCCGCGGGCGTCGAGATCCGCGAGCTCGACGGCGTGGTGGTGCCCGGGCTCGCCGACCTCCACTGCCATCTGGGCATCGGCGACGGCGGCGGGGGCACCACGCTGGCGGAGGCCCGTCGGCAGGCGATCACGGATCGCGACTCCGGGGTGCTCCTGATACGGGACGCCGGCTCGATCATCGACAACTCGCCGCTGCAGCGGCAGGACGATCTGCCACGACTGATCCGCTGCGGCCGCCACCTGGCCCGCACCCGGCGCTACCTCATCGGATACGCGGACGAGGTCGAGCCCGAGGACCTCCCCGCCGCGGTGACCCGCGAGGCCCGGCGCGGTGACGGCTGGGTGAAGCTGGTGGGGGACTGGATCGACCGGGCGGTGGGTGATCTGGACCCCTGCTGGGACGCCGACGGCTTCCTCGCCGCGGCCGACGCCGCCCATGCCGCGGGAGCCCGGATCACCACCCACACCTTCGACGAGGCGACCCTGCCCCTCGCACTCGACGCCGGCTTCGACTGCCTCGAGCACGCCACCGGGCTGACGGACGGGACGATCACCCGTGCCGCGCAGCTCGGGGTCCCCGTCGTCACCACCCTCGTCAACGTCGGCGAGTTCGAGGCCTATGCGAGTCAGGGCGAGCGGAAGTTCCCCGCCTACGCCGCGCACATGCGCCGCCTGCGCGCGGCCCGCTTCGACCGCACCCGGGACGCGCACGACGCCGGGGTCCAGCTGCTGGTGGGGACCGACGCCGGGGGAGTGCTGGGCCACGGCATCGTCCACGACGAGCTCGACGAGCTCGCCCGAGCCGGTCTGGACCCCACCGCGATCCTGGACGCCGCGGCCTGGGCGCCCCGAACCTTCCTCGGGGTGCCAGGCCTCGAGGACGGAGCGCCCGCGGACCTCCTCGTCCTGCCCGGCGACCCCCGCACCGATCATCGGGTGCTGCGCCGACGGAGCCATGTAGTGCTGGGCGGACGGATCGTCGCGGGCCGTTGAGAGCCCTGCCGGGTCTGTCCCGGCCGACCCCACCGGACCCCGCCCGTGACCGACGTCGCCGGGCGACCGCGGCGACCGGATCGAGATTCCCTCGCCGAGCGGTGTCCGAGCGACCGGACATACCGATACCGTCGGGGGATGCACTCCGAGGATGAAGCGCACCGGCCGCCTGCCGCCACCGAGACCACCGGATCCGCCGCGGCGTCGGACGGCACCGCCGACGGCTCCGGACCTCCGCCCCGCTGGAAGCTCATCGGTCCCGGCCTCGTGGTCGCGGCCACCGGCATCGGCGCCGGGGACCTCGTGGCGACCCTGGTCGCCGGCTCCCGGTACGGCTACGCCCTGCTCTGGGCTGCGATCGCGGGCGTGATCATCAAGATCGTCCTCGTCGAGGGCGCCGGCCGCTGGACCCTCGCCACCGGGCACTCGATCTTCGAGGGCTGGCGGCGCGTGGGCCGCTGGACCTCCTGGTACTTCGGTCCGTACATCATGATCTGGGGCTTCGTGTACGGAGCGACCGCGATGAGCGCCTCCGCGCTGCCGCTGGCTGCCCTGATCCCGCAGGTGCCCGTGCTCGGGGACGTCGAGTGGATCGCGCAGATGCCCTTCATGGTCTATGCGGTCCTCTCGGGGCTGATCGGCGCCGCGCTGGTCTGGATGGGGCGGTACCACGCCCTCGAGAAGCTCGTCGCGATCCTCGTGGGCGTCATGTTCGTGACGGTCGTGGGTGCCGCGGCGGTCACCGTCCCGAATCTTGGCGAGATCGTCGGCGGCCTGGTGCCGCGCATCCCCGACGGCGGGCTGATCTACACCCTGTCGATCGCCGGCGGCGTCGGCGGCACGATCACCCTCGCCGCCTACGGGTACTGGCTCACCGAGAAGGGCTGGTCCACCCCGCGCTGGATGAAGGTCATGCGGATCGACAACGCCATGGCCTACGTCATCTCCGGGATCTTCGTCGTCGCGATGCTCATCGTCGGCGCCGAGCTGCTGTACTCCTCCTCCATCGCGATCGGGGAGGGGGACCGCGGGCTGCTGGATCTCTCGGACGTGCTCGCGGACCGCTACGGCACCGTGTTCAGCTGGGTGTTCCTGATCGGCTTCTGGGCCTCGTCGTTCTCCTCCGTGCTCGGGGTGTGGAACGGCGTCTCGGTGATGTTCGCGGACTTCTGGGGCCACGTGCGCGGCAAGGCGGAGGATCATCCGGACCGCCGTATCGGCGGGAAGTACTACCGCTTCTACGTCCTGTGGCTCACGATCCCGCCGATGCTGCTGCTCCTGCTGGGCAAGCCGGTGCAGGTGATCATCGCCTACGGTGTGCTGGGGTCCTTCTTCATGCCGTTCCTGGCGGTCACCCTGCTGGTGCTGATGAACTCCCGCCACATGCCCGCCGCCTGGCGGAACGGGCCGGCCGGGAACATCGCGCTCGCCGTGGTGACCCTGCTGTTCGTGGTGCTCGGCGTCTCCCAGCTGCTGGACGCGCTGGGCGGAGGGTGAGGCCACGACGCGCCGTGTGCCCCGGTGCACACGGCGACGAGTGGATCAGGGATGCCCATCCCTGGCATACTCTGAACCTGTATGCGCGCGGACCGGCCCTCTACCCGTCCGTGCACGACACCCCGAGAACCGTCAGCGCCCGCATGACCCCACAGGCTGCGGCGGGACTCACCCGAACATCATTGAAGGAGAGTCCACCCACGTGGCTGTCAAGATCCGCCTGAAGCGCATGGGCAAGGTCCGTGCACCGTACTACCGCATCGTCGTCGCCGATTCGCGCAAGAAGCGCGACGGCGCCGTGATCGAGGAGATCGGCATGTACCACCCGACCGAGCACCCCTCGGTCATCGAGGTCGAGTCCGAGCGTGCGCAGTACTGGCTCGGTGTCGGCGCCCAGCCGACCGAGCAGGTCACCGCACTCCTCAAGGTCACCGGCGACTGGGCCAAGTTCAAGGGTGAGGGCGACGCCGCCGGCTCCCTGAAGACCGCCGAGACCAGGAAGACCGCCGAGGAGCTCATCGCCGACGCCGACAAGGCCGCCGCCGAGAGCCGCGAGGGCGCCAAGAAGGCCAAGGAGTCCGAGGCCGCCGAGGTCGCCGCCGGTTCCGAGGAGGCCCCGGCCGAGGGTGAGACCACCGAGGACGCCGCCGACGCGGCGACCGACGAGGCCTGACATGAGCTCTCGCGCCGAAGCCCTCGACCACCTCGTCCGCGGCATCGTCGATGACCCCGACGCCGTGCGCGTGACCGAGAAGTCCACGCGTCGCGGTCCGCTGCTCGAGGTCCGGGTCGGCGCCGCCGACCTCGGTCGGGTCATCGGCCGCTCGGGGCGCACCGCCCGTGCCCTGCGCACGGTGACGGCCGCCCTGTCGGATGACGACGTGCGAGTCGACATCGTCGACGTCGACCGGCGCTGAGGTGCCGCGAGCCACTCTGCGGAGCGGTGCTGCCGAGCGGACCGAGAGGTCCGGGCAGCACCGCTCCTGGCTTTCCAGGCGCACGTCCGTGCCAGGACGCCGCGCTGCGGGCCGGTCGGCCGCGATCCTGCTCGGCCTGAGCCTGCTGCTCGCCGGATGCACCGGCGCCGGGACCGGGTCCGAGCAGCCCCCCTCCGACGCCGGGGGCGGCACCGCGTCTGCTGCGACGCAGGAGCCGCAGGCGGATCCCGCGCTGCAGGCGGCCTGCACCACGTTCTGGGGAGACCCCGACTACGTCGACCCCCTCTCCCGGACCGTGCTGGCCCGCGCCGCGAGCGCCGCCGAGGCCGGGCCCGACGATCCCGACTTCTTCGCCCTGATGGGCGATGACATCGAGGGCGCCTTCGAGGGCGCGCCGTCCGCGGCGCAGCAGAGCGCCGAGACGCTCGCCCAGTGGTTCCGCACCGAGCCCGAGCGTGGCGCCGACGCCGACCTCGAGGCCTTCCGCACCGCATGGCACGGAGTGGCGGGCGACTGCCGTGAGGTGTCCCCGGCGGCGCTCTGGGCGCTCGCCCCGGGGGAGGACGGGACCAAGCCGGCGGCACTCGTCTGCGCCGACGTCTTCGACACCCCGGGCACCCTCACCCACTTCGCCAACGCCAACGTGCTCACCTCGAACATGTTCAAGCTCGTGGGCCTGCAGCCGCGCGAGGTCCCCGTGGACCGTCAGGAGGACGTGCAGGACACCGCCGACCTGCTCGCCGTCGAGATCAACGCGGTCGACGACGACGCGGTGGGCGCGGCGCTCGAGCAGGTGCGCGCCCCCTTCGCGGACGCCCTGGCCGGCGACATCCGGTCCGAAGGGCTGAGCGGCCCCCTCACCGAGCTCGGCACGGCCTGCGAAGCCGCCGGATACTCCTCCCCGGATGCCGGGGAGATCGACGACAGGAACCACGAGAACGACGAGGCCGATGCGGTCGTCGGCGCGAGCGCCGAGGGCCGGACCGGCACGAACCATGGAGGACGATCATGAGCACGCTCGACGTCATCATCGCGACCATCGGCAGGGCCCACGGTCTGCGCGGCGAGGTCGCCCTGGTGCTGCGCACCGATCAGCCCGAGGAGCGGCTGCAGATCGGGACAGTCTTCGAGGTCGAGGCCGGTGGGCGCCGACGCTCCCTGACGATCCAGAGCACCCGCGTGCAGCAGGACCGCTGGTACCTGCGCTTCGAGGAGGTCGCCGACCGCAGCGACGCCGAGTCCCTGCGCGGGATCGATCTCGAGGTCGAGGTGGATGCCGAGCAGGAGGCCGACGAGGACCCCGACGCCTGGTACCTCTCGCAGCTCAAGGGCCTGCCGGTCCGGCACGTCGACGGGCGCGAGCTCGGCACCGTGATCGGGATCGACCACTACCCGGCGCAGGATCTGCTCGTGGTGCGGACCACGGATCGTCGCCGGGTCCAGCTGCCGTTCGTCGAGCAGCTGGTGCCCGAGGTGGACCTCGAGGCCGGAGTGGTGATCGCCGACCCGCCCGGGGGGATGTTCGACGCCCTCCCCGAGGACGAGCAGGGGCCCGAGCCCGAGACCTCGGCGCCGGCGCGGAAGAAGCGCTGAGACGGCCATGCGCATCGACGTCATCACGATCTTCCCCGAGTACCTCACCCCGCTCGAGCTCTCGCTGATCGGCAAGGCCCGCCGCGAGGGTCTCGTCGATCTCCACGTGCACGACCTGCGTCAGTGGACCCATGACCGCCACCGCACGGTGGACGACACCCCGCTCGGCGGTGGTGCCGGCATGGTCATGAAGCCCGAGCCGTGGGCCGCCGCCTTCTCCGGCGTGCGCGAGGCCGGGCACGCCGAGCTGGGTGAGGACGTCGAGCCGCTGATCATCTTCCCGAACCCCGCCGGTGCACCGTTCGCCCAGGCCACCGCTCAGGAGTGGTCCCAGTGCGAGTGGCTGGTGTTCGCCTGCGGCCGCTACGAGGGGATCGACGAGCGCGTCTACGAGCACCTCGCGGACGTGGGCTGCGAGGTCGCGCTCGCCTCCCTCGGCGACTACGTGCTCAACGGCGGCGAGGTCGCGGTGCTCGCGATCACCGAGGCCGTGGTGCGCCTGGTCCCGGGCGTGGTGGGCAATGCCGAGTCGCTCGTCGAGGAGTCGCATTCCGAGGGCCTGCTCGAGTACCCGCTCTACACCCGGCCGGCCTCCTGGACCGATCCGGCCGGGGTGGTCCGCGAGGCCCCGCCGATCCTGCTCTCGGGGGATCACGGCAAGATCGCGGCGTGGCGCAGGGAGCAGTCGCTCGCGCGCACCGCGGAGCGTCGGCCCGATCTGCTGGCGGCCGGGGATGGGGATACCCAGAGCGCGTGAGGTGACGAGGCATCCTCCTCCCCCCCCCCACGGCAGGGAGTGACGCAGCAGACACCGCCTGTCGGTGATGACCAGCACGGTCGCCGCCGCCCGGGCTTGCCGCTCCTTCCGCGCCCTGGCAGAATGACCCCTCGTGCGCACCGCGCGTCTCTCTGCCTCAGGGGAGGGCGCAGCAAGCGGTCGGGCAGATCCGTGGCGATGGGAGTCGCCGCCAGAGGCCCAGCACGCCGGCACGAGGAGCTCGCTCCTCGCCGGATCGACAGTTCAGACCGGGCCCCGTTCCGACGGGTGCCCTGCGAACGAAGCTGTCCGACCTGAGGCGGAGGGCTGGAGAAAGAACATGCAGAAGCTCGATGAGCTCGACAAGGCGTCCCTGCGCGAGGACATCCCCGCGTTCCGCGCCGGCGACAACGTCAAGGTGCACGTGAAGGTCATCGAGGGCAACCGCTCTCGTATCCAGGTCTTCCAGGGCTACGTCATCGGCCGCCAGGGCCACGGCGTGGGCGAGACCTTCCGCGTCCGCAAGATCTCCTTCGGCGTCGGCGTGGAGCGCGTGTTCCCCGTGCACGCCCCGACCGTCGACAAGATCGAGGTCGTCACCCGCGGCGACGTGCGCCGCGCGAAGCTGTACTACCTGCGCAACCTCACGGGCAAGAAGGCCCGCATCAAGGAGAAGCGCGACCACTCCTGATCTCAGGAATGTCCCGCATCAGCGCGAACGGACGGCGGCGGTCCCACCCTGTGGTGGCCGCCGCCGTCTTCGTCGTGCTGCTGCTGATCGCCGCGCTGCTGGTGCGCCACTACGTGGTCCAGCCCTTCCGCGTCCCCTCGGCCTCGATGTCCCCCACGCTCCAGGTCGGTGACGTGCTCCTGGCCGACCGCACCACGCGCGGCACCGCCGAGCGGGGCGAGATCGTCGTCTTCAACGGCCGTGGGTACTTCTCCTCCGCCTCGGCGGACGGCGACCGCTACTGGGTCAAGCGCGTCATCGGCGTCGGCGGCGATCGGGTGACGTGCTGCACGACCGATGGAGAGATCACCGTCGACGGCGAGCCGCTCGAGGAGCCCTACCTCCCTGAGGGGACCGCCCCCAGCGAGATCGAGTTCGACCTGCAGGTCCCCGAGGGCCACATGTTCGTGCTCGGCGACAACCGGGCGGACTCCACCGACTCCCGTCATCTGCTCGGAGCCCCCGGCGGGGGGATGGTGCCGGTGGACCGCGTGGTGGGCGAGGCGGATCGCATCGTGTGGCCTCTCACGCGACGAAGTGCCCTCTGACGCCCAGCTTCTGCCGATAGGATCAACGCGATGAACGCGACCCATGACTCCCGACCTGCTGGGTCCCGCCCCGAGGGCCCCGCGGACGACGGGGACTCCGCACGCGACCTCGACCTGTCGGCCGACGAGCACGGCCGGGGGCGACGCTCGCGCCGCCAGCGCATGCCGCTGTGGCTGGACACCCTGGTCACCATGGTGGTCGCGCTCCTCATCGCGGTGCTGGTCAAGACGTTCCTGATCCAGCCCTTCTACATCCCCTCGGCGTCGATGAACCCCACGCTGATGCAGAACGACAAGATCCTGGTCTCCAAGCTCAGCCCGGGGGTGTTCGACCTCCACCGCGGCGATGTCATCGTCTTCGAGGACCCCAGCGACTGGATCCCCGGCGATGCCACCGATGACCCCACCCCGCGCGTGCGCGTGATGATGCTGCTGAGCCTCGTGGGCCTGGCTCCTGATCCCTCCCAGGACCACCTGGTCAAGCGCCTGATCGGGACTTCCGGCGACCACGTCGTCTGCGAGTCCAGGGGCGCGGCTCTCCAGGTCAACGGGGTCACGCTCGACGAGCCGTACATCAATCCCGCGACCCCCGCCTGCCAGGACGCCTTCGACATCACCGTGCCCGAGGGCAAGGTGTGGGTGATGGGCGACAACCGCTACGCCTCCGCGGACTCCGCGTACCACGAGGTCCACGGGGAGGACGGCTTCGTCGACGAGTCCGACATCACCGGTCGCGCCGAGGTCATCTTCTGGCCCGCCTCCAGCTGGACGCGCCTGGACGACGGCCCCGCGAGCTTCGCCGACGTCCCGGACCAGCCGTGAGCCCTGTCGACCCGACCCTCGAGGTGGAGCGCGCGCTGGCCGCTCGTCGCGGGGGAGGGCGGCGCATCGTCGTCGGCATCGACGAGGTGGGACGCGGAGCCCTGGCGGGCCCGGTCGCCGTGGGCGCCTGCGCGATCGAGGTGGTCGACGGCGTCATCGCGCCGCTGCCCGAGGGCGTGCGCGACTCCAAGAAGCTGACTGCGCGCCGTCGTGAGGCGCTCGTGGACCCCATCCGGGAGTCCGCCCGCGCCGGAGCCGTCGGCTGGGCGAGCGCTGCGGAGATCGACGAGATCGGGATCATGCCGGCGCTGACCCGCGCGGCCCTGCGCGCCCTCGAGGGCCTGGGGCTGGACGGCGAGGTCGACGCGATCGTCCTGGACGGAGACGTCGACGTGCTCACCCCGTCCCTCGCCGCGGCGCGTCGCCCCGCCCCGCTCGTCCACCTCCAGGTGGCGGCGGACCGCGACTGCGCGAGCGTCTCCGCGGCCAGCATCCTGGCCAAGGTCGCCCGCGACGCCCTCATGGTCGAGCTCGACGCGCAGGCCCCCGATTTCGGCTGGGCCTCGAACAAGGGCTACGGCTCCGCGGCGCATCGCGAGGCGATCGACCGCCTCGGTGCGCACGAGCACCACCGCCGCAGCTGGCGCCTCGGCTCCCGGCCCGCCGCGTCGGCGGTACCGGCGGCGAGACCTGCACCGGTCCCCGTGCCGTCGGCCATGCCGGTTGCCCCGGACGACGCTCCGGCGGAGGTCCCGTCGGCCCCCGCCGCTGGCGTACTGTGGGACGACCAGTGGTACCCGCAGGATGGGAAGGAGCGTCGGTGAGCGCCCAGGACCTCGAGAACTACGAGTCCGACCTCGAACTCCAGCTGTTCCGCGAATATCGCGACGTGGTCAGCCTGTTCACCTACGTGGTCGAGACGGAGCGTCGCTTCTACCTCGCGAACCAGGTGGACCTCCAGGTCCGCTCCGGCGGCGGTGAGGTCTTCTACGAGCTGCGGCTCGCGGACGTCTGGGTATGGGACATCTACCGCTCCAACCGCTTCGTGCGCTCGGTGCGCGTGGTGACGTTCAAGGACGTCAACATCGAGGAGCTCAACAAGCAGGACATCTCCCTGCCCTGATCCCCGAGCGGGATCGCGCGGGAGCCGCCTCGGCGCACCGTTCCTCCCCAGAGCCCCGTCGTCCACACCTGTGGCGAGGCGGTACCGCACGAGCCGGGATGCGGCCACGCTGGCCGCATGAACAGCCTCGCCACCACCCCTGATCCCTCCGCAGGCCGCCCTCGGCGCCGCGCCGCGCCGGCGCCGTCCGGCTCGCCCCGGACGGGTCGCGCGGCGAGCCGCCCCGACGTCTCCCTCGCCTCCGGCGCCACCGCTGCCGCCAGAGCCCCCGCTGCCGCCAGAGCCCCTGGCGCCGCCGCCGATCCGCCGGCCTCCGGACCGATCGCCGTGCCTTCTGCCCAGCAGATCCGCGCCATGACGACCTCCGAGCTGGGGCGCGCCGGCGAGGACCTGGCCGCCGCCCACCTGAGCGCCTGCGGCTGGCAGATCGTCGAACGCAATCTGCGCCTGCGCCACGGAGAGCTGGACATCGTGGCGCTGGCCCACACCACGCTCGTCTTCGTCGAGGTCAAGACGCGGCGCTCCTTCGTCACCGGAGTGCCTCAGGCCGCGGTCACCCCGGACAAGATGCGGCGTCTGCGCCGATTGGCCGGCGAGTACCTCATGGAGCGCTCCACCCCGCACCGCGACGTGCGGATCGACGTCGTCGCCGTGCACGCCCACCCCGGAGGGACCTTCTCCCTCGAGCACCTCGAGGCGGTGTCCTGATGGGACACGCCCGCACGCTCTCGGTGAGCCTCAGCGGCCTGGACGGACTGCTGGTGGAGGTCGAGGCGGACGTCTCTGCGGGGCTTCCGGCGTTCTCCGTGGTCGGGCTGCCCGACTCCTCCACCCTCCAGGCCAGGGAACGGGTGCGCGCCGCCTCCGCCCGCAGCGGGATCCGCCTCGCCGCCCGCAGGATCACGGTGAACATGACCCCCGCCTGGCGGCCGAAGCACGGCTCCGGATTCGACCTCGCCATCGCGATGGCGGTGCTCGATGCCCAGGGGGACCTGCTCGTCCATGTCCCGGCGGACCTCGTGCTGCTCGGGGAGCTCGGCCTGGACGGTCGTGTCCGCCCGATCCCGGGGATCCTGCCCGCGCTGCTGGCGGCGCGGGCCCAGGGCATCACTCGTGCGGTCGTGCCCGAGGAGAACCTGCCTGAGGCCCAGCTGGTCGACGGCATGGATGTCACAGGGGCCGGGGACCTCACGGCGCTCCTGCACCGCCACGGGGCCGACGTCCCGCCTTCCCCGGTGCGCCAGCCGTCGCACTCCGGCGAGGTCGAGACGGCACCCGTCCCGGTCGCCGCCCACCGACCCGACTTCGCCGACGTCCTGGGCCAGGCGACGGCCCGCCGAGCGGCGGAAGTCGCCGCCGCCGGCGCCCACCATCTTCTCCTCATGGGCCCGCCCGGTGCAGGCAAGACGATGATCGCCTCGCGCCTGCCGAGCATCCTCCCGCCGCTGGGCACGAAGGACTCCCAGGCGGTCTCCGCGATCCACTCGCTGGCCGGACGCTTCGACGCGCGCGGCGGCCTCCTGCGCACTCCGCCCTTCGAGAACCCCCACCACACCGCCTCCACGGCGGCTGTCGTCGGGGGAGGGGCGGGCCTCGCGCGTCCCGGTGCGATCTCCCGCGCCCACGCCGGGGTGCTGTTCCTCGACGAGGCGCCGGAGTTCCCCTCCCGGGTGCTGGAGGCGCTGCGCGAGCCGCTCGAGACCGGGGACATCACCCTGCATCGCACCCGCGGCGTCACGCGATACCCGGCACGGTTCCAGCTGGTCCTGGCGGCCAACCCGTGCCCCTGCGGCAAGGCCTGGGGCAAGGGGGACCAGTGCAGCTGCACTCCGCAGCAGAGACGCCGGTACCTGGCGCGGCTCTCCGGTCCCGTCCTGGACCGGGTGGACATGCGCGTCACCGTCGGCCCCGTGGACCTCCACGGGGAGGCCGGTATCCCGGGGGAGCCGAGCGCCGTGATGGCTCGACGCGTCGCCGCCGCCCGCGAGCGCCAGCGCCGACGGTTCGAGGGTCGGGGCTGGGAGCTGAACGCCCAGGTGCCCGGACCGCTGCTGCGCAGGGAGTTCGCTCCGGAGCGCAGAGAGCGCCGCCTGCTCGACCACGCCGTCGCCCAAGGACGACTGACCCTGCGCGGGCACGATCGTGTGCTGCGTCTGGCCTGGACCCTCGCCGACCTCGATGAGGCCGAGCGCCCCGCCGCCGAGCACATCGGTCAGGCACTGACCCTGCGTGGAGGAGAGCTCCGATGACCCCTGACCACCCTCGCCCGCACGGCTCCGACCAGGCTGCCGCGGCCGATCGCACCGCCCGGATCACCTGGTCGCTGATCGCCGAGCCCTCGGATGCGATCGCCTTCGCCGTCTGCTCGGTGCTCGGTCACGCTGTCGCGCTCGACCTGGCGCGCCGTGGAGAGGCCGCCACGCTGCTGCGCGAGCTCGGCGGGGATCTGCCCACGCAGGCCTCGGATCCGGAACGCGGAGCGCCGCGGGCCCGCATCGACCGGGCTGTCGAGAGGTGGGCGGCTCGACTGGGCCGCGTCGACGTCGAGAGGGTCCGGGAGGAGGCCCGTCGGCGCGGCATCCGTCAGCTCACCCCGCAGGACGGGGAGTGGCCGGAGCTGCTGGAGGATCTGCAGGAGACCGCCCCGCACTGCCTGTGGGTGCAGGGGCCGGGGCACCTCGATGCCCTGCTGGGACCGCGCACCGCCGCGCTGGTCGGCTCCCGCGCCTCGACCCCGTACGGCGAGGACACCGCCGCGACGCTGGCCTCCGCCTTCGCCGCTGGCGGCGGGACCGTCGTCTCCGGCGGTGCGTACGGCATCGATGCCGCGGCGCATCGCGGCGCGCTGGCGGCGGACGGCGGAGCGACCGTCGCCGTCCTCGCCGGAGGGCTGGACCGCCTCTACCCGCGGGGCAACACGCAGCTGCTGGAGGAGATCGGGGCCCGGCACCTGCTGGTCAGCGAGGCACCGCCGGGGACCGCTCCCACCCGGTGGCGGTTCCTGGCCCGCAACCGGCTGATCGCCGCGCTGTCCCGGGCCACCGTGGTGGTCGAGGCCTCCTGGCGTTCGGGCGCCCTGTCCACAGCGCGACTGGCCGACGAGCTCTCCCGTCCCGTCGGCGCTGTGCCCGGCCCGATCACCTCCGCGGCGAGCGCCGGGAGCCATCGCCTGATCCGCGAGCGCGGTGCCGTGCTGATCACCGAGCCGGGTGACCTGCTGGACCTGCTCCCGGGTGGCCCCGCCGCCGGCGAGGGCGGGTTCGCCGTCCAGGACGAGCTGGATCTGCTCGCCCCGGCGGACCGCAGGGTGCTCGACGCCGTGCCGCCCCGGTCCAGCACCACCGGCACGCGCCTCGCGGACGAGGTCGGCTTCCGCCCGGAGGAGGTCGAGGCCGCCCTGGCGCGTCTGGAGCTGCTGGGGCTGGTGGAGTGCTCGGCGCAGCGGGTGCGACGCGCCCGCACCACCCCCTGAGACGCGGCAGCGCCGCCGGTGATGCGGGAGACTGTGGCCATGAGCACCGATCGGGAGCACGACGACGAGACCGTCGTCGACGACTTCGCCGCCCACCTGCGCCTGGAGCGCGGCCGGTCGGAGCACACCGTGCGCGCCTATCGCCGAGAGGCCGCCGGGCTGCTCGAGCACCTGCGGAGCATCGAGCGCATCTCGGTGACCGAGCTCGACGTCAACGCTCTGCGCTCCTGGCTGGCCGCCCGATCGGAGACCGGGGCCGGTGCGAGCACGCTGGCTCGGTCCGCCGCCGCGGCCCGCACCTTCACGACCTGGCTCGCGGCCACCGGACGCATCCCGCACGACGTCGGTGGGCGTCTGCGCGCGCCGCGCCGAGGGCGGCACCTCCCCACCGTGCTGACGGGCGATCAGGCCGGGGCTCTGCTCGACGGGCTCGGCCAGACCGAGCGGACCGAGCAGACCCGGTCCACCGCACTGGGGGAACGCCCCGATCCGGGGTCGACGCCAGAGTCCGTGCCGGAGCAGGATCCGGGGCAGCAGCCAGGGCGAGATCCTCGGGCCCTCCACGAGAAGAGCACGCTCCACGAACGTGCGCTGCTCCTGCGGGACGCCGCCGTGCTCGAGCTCCTCTACTCCTCCGGGCTGCGAGTCTCCGAGCTGGTCGCCCTGGACCGCTCCGGGATCGACCGCAGCCAGCACACAGTGCGGGTGCGCGGCAAGGGGGACAAGGAGCGGATCGTCCCCGTCGGGCTTCCCGCCCTGGACGCCGTGCAGCGGTGGGAGGCAGAGGGTCGCCCGGTGCTGCTGCGGGGCGGCGGCTCCGCCTCACGGGCGGGGGATGCGCTGTTCCTCGGAGCGCGGGGCGGGCGGCTCGGGGACCGCGCCGTGCGCACCCTGGTGGACCGTCACGCGAGCGAGGCCGGGATCAGCCGCCACATCTCCCCGCACACCCTGCGCCACAGCGCGGCCACCCACCTCGTGGAGGGCGGCGCCGACCTGCGCAGCGTGCAGGACTTCCTCGGCCACTCCTCGCTGGCGACCACGCAGATATACACCCACGTCAGCGCCGAGAGGCTGCGCCGCACCGTCGACCAGGCCCACCCTCGCGCCTGAGACCGGGGCACCGGGGACCCGGGCCCCGGCCATCCCGCCCCCGGGCACCATCCCACCCCCGGGCGTCATCTCGCTCCCGGTCGCTCCGCCTCCCCAGGGCAGCAGGATGCTCGGACCCCGCGCACCGAGCAGGGTCAGCGGATCAATGTAGGTCTCGCCCCGTCTCGCCCCCAGGTGCAGACAGGTGCTCCCTGCGCAGTGCGAGGCGACCGGATCCGCGGCGACGGTGCCGAGCACCTGTCCGGCCTCGACCGTCGTCCCCACCTCGAGGGTGCCCATCACCGGCTCATAGGTGGACAGGAGCCCGTCCGCGTGCCGCACCGACACCACGCCCCGGCCCGCCACCATCCCGCTGAACTGCACCGTGCCCGCCTCCACCGCACGCACCGCGGCGCCGTCGGCCGCGACCTCGATGTCGATCCCCCGATGGCCGGGACCGTAGCGGTGCTCCGGCGCGCGGAACGGCTCGAGCACCCGGTGCGGCGCCGGCAGCGGCCACTGCCAGCGCGGACCATCGGCATGCGCCGGTGGCGACAGGGTGCCGACGGCGACGACGGATGCCATCAGGACCGTCAGGAGCGCGAGCATCCGGCGCAGCGCGCGGCGGCTCGACGGGTGAGCGCCGCGGGGGTGGGGCGATCGCGGGGGAGTGCTTCCACTCAGGTGTGCCATGCCCGCATCCTCCGGGACCGGAGGCCGCAGCGGTCGGGCGGCCGTCGCGAGGTGGACGGCGGGGGAGTGGGGAGGAACCGTCGGCGCTCCGCCCCTCGACCCTGCTCGGCGTCTTCCGCACCCGCTCCCGGCCACCCCCGCCCATGCGGCGGACGACACCCCGCAGGGTGACGCACGACGCGCACGGGGAGGTGGAGACGTCGGATAGACTCTTCCCAGCATCCGGTCCGTCCGGATGACTTCGCGTGCCCACCAGGGCCCGCCGACCAGCGGTCCTCGACCGTGCCTGCGCCTCGCGCGCGGGTGCACCGGGGCGGTCGGCGTCCCGGGCACCAGGCCTCGCACCGTCCGGTGGCGGGGGAACAACCGAGAAAGCAGGTCCTGCGCGATGACCGCGGACGCCTACGGGCGAGCCGTGTGAGCCCAGGGCCGGAGAACAGAGGACACCATCATGGCAGTCGTCACCATGCGCCAGCTCCTGGAGAGCGGCGTCCACTTCGGACACCAGACCCGTCGGTGGAACCCGAAGGTCCGTCGCTTCATCTTCACCGAGCGCAACGGCATCTACATCGTCGACCTGATGCAGACCCTGACGTACATCGACAAGGCGTACGACTTCGTCAAGCAGACCGTCGCCCACGGCGGCACCATCCTCTTCGTCGGCACCAAGAAGCAGGCGCAGGAGTCCGTCCAGGAGCAGGCCACCCGCGTCGGCATGCCCTACGTGAACCAGCGTTGGCTGGGCGGCATGCTCACCAACCTGCAGACCGTCTCCCAGCGCGTGAACCGCCTCAAGGAGCTCGAGCAGATCGACTTCGACGATGTGGCCTCCTCCGGCCGCACCAAGAAGGAGCTGCTGATGATGCGCCGCGAGAAGGACAAGCTGGAGAAGACCCTCGGCGGCATCCGCGACATGGCCAAGGCCCCCTCGGCCGTGTGGGTCGTGGACACCAACAAGGAGCACCTGGCCGTCGACGAGGCGCAGAAGCTCAACATCCCCGTCGTCGCGATCCTGGACACCAACTGCGATCCCGACGAGATCACCTACCCGATCCCGGGCAACGATGACGCGATCCGCTCCGTCACCCTGCTGACCCGCGTCATCGCCGATGCCGTGGCCGCCGGCCTGCAGGAGCGCCACGCCAAGTCCACCGGTGGCGAGAAGAACGTCTCGGCCGTCGACGCCGAGCCGCTGGCCGAGTGGGAGCAGGAGCTGCTCAAGCAGTCCGAGGTCCAGCAGCAGGACGCCCCGGCCGAGGAGTCCGTCGCCGCGGCCGAGGAGACCCCGGCCGCCGAGGAGACCCCTGCCGCCGAGGCGCCCGCCGCCGAGGAGACCGCCGCTGCGGAGCCCACCGAGGAGAAGTCCTCCGAGGCCCCCGCCGCCGAGTGACACCAGGGCCCGGGGCCGGCACGACCGGTCCCGGGCCTCTCCACGGGGAGGCGCACCACGCCTCCCTCCCCTCCCGAAGCAGCTCCCACAAGGAAGAGGAACATGGCCAACTACACGGCAGCAGACATCAAGGAGATCCGCGAGTCCACCGGCGCGGGCATGCTCGACGTCAAGAAGGCGCTCGACGAGGCGAACGGTGACAAGGTCAAGGCCGTGGAGCTGATCCGCGTCAAGGGCCTCAAGGGCATCGCCAAGCGCGAGGGCCGCACCGCCTCCGAGGGCCTCATCGCCGTCGACATCCGCGACAGCGAGGGCGGCCAGACCGGCACCCTCGTCGAGCTCAACTCCGAGACCGACTTCGTGGCCAAGAACGACAAGTTCGTCGCCCTCGGCGACGAGGCCGTGGCCGCGGCCGTCGAGTCCGGTGCCACCGAGCCCGAGCAGCTCGCCGAGACCCCCTTCGGCGAGGCGCTGACCAACGCCGGCGCCACCATGGGCGAGAAGATCCTGGTGCGTCGCATCGGCCGCGTCTCCGGCGAGGTCGTCTCCTCGTACATGCACCGCACCAACAAGGACCTGCCCCCGCAGGTCGGCGTGCTGGTCGCCACCGACAAGGCCGGTGCCGAGGTCGCGCGCGACGTGGCGATGCACATCGCCGCGTTCACCCCGAAGTTCCTCTCGCGCGATGAGGTCCCCGAGGAGACCGTCGCCGAGGAGCGTCGCATCGCCGAGGAGACCGCGAAGAACGAGGGCAAGCCCGAGAAGGCCCTGCCCAAGATCATCGAGGGCCGCCTGAACGGCTTCTTCAAGGAGAACTGCCTCCTGGACCAGGCGTTCGCCAAGGACACCAAGAAGTCCGTCGGCCAGGTCGTCGAGGAGGCCGGGGGCACCCTCACCGGCTTCCTCCGCTTCCGCGTCGGCAACTGACGCCCCGGGAGCGGCCCCTGCGGGCCTCTCCCACCGGCTGCGCGTGAGCGTGGCCACCGCCCTGCGGCCCCGCACCATCGGTGCGGGGCCGCACCGGTATCATCGCCGAGGACCCAGCGCGGAAGGACCGACATGACCCAGACGTTCACGTCACCGATTCCTGTTCTCCCGAAGCCTGAGGACGGACGACGAGTCCTCCTCAAGCTCTCGGGCGAGGCCTTCGGAGGAGGCGCCGTCGGCGTCGATCCCGACGTCGTCTCCCGGATCGCCGGGGAGATCGCCGAAGGCGTCTCCCAGGGCATCGAGTGCGCCATCGTCGTCGGGGGCGGCAACTTCTTCCGCGGTGCGGAGCTCTCCCAGCGCGGCATGGACCGCCGACGCGCGGACTACATGGGCATGCTCGGCACCGTCATGAACTGCCTCGCCCTCCAGGATTTCCTCGAGCAGCGCGGCATCTCCACCCGCGTCCAGACCGCCATCGAGATGGGCCAGGTCGCCGAGCCGTACATCCCGCTGCGCGCCGTGCGCCACCTCGAGAAGGGCCGCGTCGTCATCTTCGGCGCCGGCGCCGGCATGCCGTACTTCTCCACCGACACCGTCGCGGTGCAGCGCGCCCTGGAGATCGGGTGCGAGGAGGTGCTGATGGCGAAGAACGGCGTCGACGGCGTCTACGACTCGGATCCGCGCACCAACCCCGACGCGAAGAAGCTCGCGCACGTCACCTACAACGACGCCCTCCAGCAGGGTCTGAAGGTCGTCGACTCCACCGCCTTCAGCCTGTGCATGGACAACGCCCAGCAGATGATGGTGTTCGGACTGGACACCCCCGGCAACATCACCCGCGCCATGCGCGGCGACCGGATCGGCACCGTCGTCACCAAGTGATCGGGCGCCGGGCGCAGCCCGGCCCCGCTCCGGCGGACCCTCGGCGAGAGCCAGGGGCGCGCCCGAGGACCCCCGGCGCACCGGCCGTCACGGTCGGTGCGCGACAATGGACCATGAACACCCACCCAGAACCGAGGAGCATCCCGTGAGCGACGACACCCCGAGCATCCTGAAGACCGCGGAGTCGAGGATGACCAAGTCCGTGGAGGTCACCAAGGACGAATTCACCGCCATCCGGACCGGTCGCGCGAACGCCGCGATGTTCCAGGGCATCAACGTGGAGTACTACGGCGCCCCCACGCCGCTGAACCAGCTCGCCTCGCTGACGTTCCCGGAGGCGCGCACCGTCATCGTCACCCCGTACGACAAGTCCGCGATGTCGGCCGTCGAGACCTCGCTGCGCGAGTCCGATCTGGGCGTGAACCCCACGAACAACGGCGACACCCTGCGCGTCGTGCTGCCGGCGCTGACCGAGGAGCGTCGCAAGGAGTACGTGAAGCTCGCGAAGAACAAGGCCGAGGAGGGTCGCGTCTCCGTGCGCGGCAGCCGCGGCAACGCGAAGAAGTCGATCGAGAAGCTGGTCAAGGACAAGGAGATCGGCGAGGACGAGGGCACCCGCGCCGAGAAGGAGCTCGAGGCCCTGACCAAGAAGTACATCGAGCTCATCGACGAGGCGCTGGGCCTCAAGGAGACCGAGCTCGAGACCGTCTGAGCCGTCGCACCTCCGAGCCGCCGCACAGGAGAGCAGAATCCTGCACCGCAGATCGCGACCCGACGGATCCACGGCGTGAACGCCGATCCGTCGGTCCCCGTCACGACGACCGCCTCGAGCCCGCTCGAGGCGGTCGTCGATGCGCCCGCAGGGGATGTCGAGCACGCCAAGCGGCGCGGCGCCGGGCGGAACCTGCCGGCGGCCATCGCGGTCGGTGCAGGTCTCGGCGGGATCCTGATCCTCGCCGTGTTCGTGGTGCCGCAGGCCTTCCCGGTGGTCGCCGCGATCGCGATGGTCATCGCCGTGATCGAGGTGACGCGGGCGCTCGCCCACGGCGGCCTCCAGCTGCCGCAGATCCCGCTGCTGGTCGGGACGATCGGGATGGTCGTCTCCACCGTCGTGCTCGGGGTCGAGGGACTGCTGGTGTCGACCGCCGTCGCCGTCTGCGTCCTGATCCTGTGGCGCGTCAGCGAGTCGATGGGCCTGAGCGCTCTGCGGGACGTGGCCGGGGGAGTGTTCGCCCTGGCGTGGGTGCCGTTCCTGGGGTGCTTCCTGCTGCTCCTGTTCGCCCGTGAGCACGGACCGATGCTCGTCCTGCTCGCGATCCTCGGGCCGGTCGGCAACGACATCGGCGGCTACGTCGCCGGCGTGCTGTTCGGCAAGCATCCGATGGCGCCGCGGATCAGCCCCAAGAAGAGCTGGGAGGGCTTCGCCGGCTCCCTGGTGCTGGGCACCGCCTCGGTCACCGCGGTCGGGGTGCTCGCCCTGGACCTCCCGGTCGCCGCCGCGGCCGCGATCGGCGTGGTCCTGGTGCTGGTCTCCACCGGGGGCGATCTCTCCCAGTCGCTGCTCAAGCGGGACCTCGGCATCAAGGACATGGGCCACCTTCTGCCCGGCCACGGGGGAGTGCTGGATCGGGTCGACTCCATCCTGCTCGCCGCCCCCACCACCTACATCATGCTGGAGGTACTGCTGCCATGACCACTCCCGAGGAGCCGACCAGGCGCCCCGACACGTCCACCCCGGTGGCGCTGTCCACCAACCCCGACCTCTCCCGCGAGGCGGTGCCCGGCCAGAAGATCGCCCTGGCTCCCGGCCAGCTGCAGATGAAACCCTCCCGCCGCGGGAAGCCGCCGGTGCACCTCGCGGACATGACGCTCGCGGAGCGGAAGACCGCCGTCGAGGAGATGGGACTGCCGGGCTTCCGCGCCAAGCAGCTCTCGGTGCACTACTTCGAGCACTTCACCACCGATCCCGAGGACCTCACGGACATCCCCAAGGACCGCCGGGACGAGCTGGTGGAGAAGTTCTTCCCGCCGCTGCTGACCCAGGTCTCCCGGCAGTCCGCCGACCACGGCGCCACCCAGAAGTTCCTGTGGCAGCTGTTCGACGGGCCGATGGTCGAGTCGGTGCTGATGCGCTACAGCGACCGCAACACCCTGTGCATCTCCTCGGAGGCGGGGTGCGGCATGAACTGCCCCTTCTGCGCCACCGGCCAGATGGGCCTGACCCGCAACCTCTCCGCCGCCGAGATCCTCGAGCAGGTGCGCATCGCCAACAAGATGCTGGCCAGCGGCGAGCTGCCCGGCGGCACGGGCCGCGTGAACAACATCGTCTTCATGGGGATGGGGGAGCCGCTGGCGAACTACCGCCCCGTGGCGACCGTGTGCCGTCGCCTGAACGCCCCGGCCCCCGAGGGGTTCGGCATGGGCGCCCGCCACATCACCGTCTCCACCGTGGGCCTGGCCCCGGCGGTCCGCAAGCTCACCGCGGAGAAGATCCCGGTCACCCTCGCCGTCTCGCTCCACGCGCCGGACGACGCCCTGCGCAACGAGCTGGTCCCGATCAACACCCGTTTCGACGTGGACGAGATCCTCGACGCCGCCTGGGAGTACTTCGAGACCACGGGGCGTCGCGTGAGCATCGAGTACGCGCTGATCCGCGACATCAACGATCAGCAGCACCGGGCCCAGCTGCTCGCCGACCGCCTCATCGCCAAGGGAGGCGCGCACTGGGTGCACGTGAACCCGATCCCGCTGAATCCGGTCAAGGGCTCGAAGTGGACCGCCTCGGATCCCCGGGTGGAGAAGATCTTCGTGGAGACCCTGCGGGACAACGGCATCTCCGCGACCATCCGTGACACCCGCGGCTCGGACATCGACGGCGCCTGCGGACAGCTCGCCGCCGAGGTCATCGAGTCCGACACCCATCGCGCCGACCGTGAGGCGCGGGTCGCGCGGGTCGAGGCCGTCGCCGCCGCACGTGGCGGAGACGGAGAGGAGCTCTGATGGACGTCCGCTTCACCCCCGTCCGCTTCGCCGCGGGCTATGAGATGGCCGAGGTCGACGACTTCCTGGACCGCTGCGAGAAGGCGCTCGCCTCCGGGGACGGCTCGGTCACGGCCGAGACGGTGCTCGGGGCCCGCTTCCGCCAGACCCGCTTCAGCGAGGCCTACGACACCGACGAGGTCGACCAGTTCCTCGATGACGTCCTGGCTCCGCAGTTCCGCGACGCCGCTGCACCGGCAGCAGCGTCCCGGGAGCCCGCTCCGTCGGGAGAGGCTCGGCCGCGTCCGGCTGATGCCCCGGCGGCCGGCTCCGGCGGCCCCGTGCCGCATCCCGCCGAGCAGCGAGGGTTCCTCTCGCGGCTGTTCGGTCGCCGCTGACCCGCACGCCTCCCCGCCCCACCCCGTCCGCCCCGCTACAGTGGGGCACCGACAGCACCGAGGAAGGACCTACCTGGTGAGCACATCGTTCGAGCGTGTCTCTCGTTTCAGCGTCGGATACGACATGCGCGAGGTCGACGAGTTCCTCTCCCGCGCCCGCACCGCCTATGAGGGCCGTGACCCCGCCTTCTCCGGCGGCGACATCACCGCAGCGAGCTTCGGCACCGAGCGCGGCGGCTATGACATGCGCGTCGTCGACGAGGCGCTGGACCGCCTCTCCGACGCCTTCGCGCTCCAGGCACGCGATGACGCGGTCGCCGAGCACGGCGAGGAGACCTGGGTCGCCCAGCTCACCGAGCGCGCCGAGGTCCTCAAGGAGCGGCTGGAGCGCCCGGCGGGCGACCGCTTCTCCCCGGCCGCCCAGGGCGAGCCGGCCTACGACAAGGGCGACGTGGACGCCCTGTGCGATCAGCTGGTCGCCTACTTCACCGACGGTCACCCCATGAGCGTGGATGACGTGCGCCGTGCCGCCTTCAGCCGCCGTCGCGGCCCGGACGGCTACCGCGAGGCCGTGGTCGACGTCTACCTCGATCATGTCGCGGACGTGATGGCCTCCGTTCCGTGATCGGAGCTCCCGGGCGCCGGCTCGTCCTGCTGGGCGCGACCGGCTCCATCGGCACCCAGGCGCTGGACGTCCTGGTCCGTCACCCGGAGGTGGCGCGCCTGCACGGCCTCGCCGTCGGCGGCACCCGCCCCGATCTCGTCGCCGACCAGGTCCTCGCCCATCGTCCGGAGCGTGTCGTCGTCTCCGCGGCCGGCCACGCCGCAGCGGTCGAGGCCGCCGTGCATCGGGCCTGTGCCGCCGCGGGCATCCCCGCGCCCCGGATCGACGTGGGCGCGGACGCCGTCGTCGAGCTGGCCGGCTGCCTCGGCCCCGGCGACGTGGTGCTCAACGCCATCACGGGCTCCGTGGGCCTGCTGCCCACCCTCGCCGTCCTCGCCTCCGGCGCGCGCCTGGCGCTCGCGAACAAGGAGTCGCTCGTGGTGGGCGGCCACCTCGTCACCGATGCCGCCGCCCCGGGACAGATCCTCCCGGTGGACTCCGAGCACACCGCGATCGCGCAGGCCCTCGCCGGCGTGCGCCACGACCAGATCGACCACCTGGTGGTGACCGCCTCCGGAGGTCCCTTCCGCGGGCGCAGCCGTGCGGAGCTCGCCGCCGTGACGCCGGAGCAGGCGCTCGCCCATCCCACCTGGTCGATGGGGAGGGTGATCACCACCAACTCGGCGACCCTGGTGAACAAGGCCCTCGAGGTCATCGAGGCCTGCTTCCAGTTCGACCTCCCGGAGGACCGGGTCCAGGTGGTGGTGCACCCGCAGTCGATCGTCCACTCGATGGTCACGCTGGTCGACGGATCCACCATCGCCCAGGCCAGCCCGCCGGACATGCGCCACGCGATCGGCTGGGCGCTCGCGCACCCCGAGAAGCTCCCCGGCCTCGCCGCGCCGCTGGACTTCACCACCGCCCAGTCCTGGACCTTCGAGCCGGTCGACGAGGACACCTTCGACGCGATCCCGCTGGCCCGCGCCGCGCACCGCGAGGGCGGGGGAGCGATGGCCGTCTACAACGCCGTCAACGAGGAGGCCGTCGACGCCTTCTTCGCCGGTGATCTCGACTTCCTCGGGATCACGGCGCTAATCCGCCGGGTCCTGGAGAGTCCGCGGCGACCGCGCGCGCTCGCGGCCGACGGCGTCGAGGGCCTGCTCGCCGTCGAGGGGTGGGCGCGCACCGCCGCCCGCGACCTGATCTCCTCCACGGAGGGCTGAGCGATGCTGCTGTTCGTCCTGGGCATCCTGGTGATCGGCGTGGGCCTCGCCCTCTCGATCGCCCTGCACGAGGTGGGGCATCTGGTGCCCGCAAAGCTGTTCGGCGTGCGTGTCACGCAGTACATGATCGGCTTCGGCCCCACCGTCTTCTCCCGCACCCGCGGAGAGACGGAGTACGGCATCAAGGCGATCCCGCTGGGCGGCTACATCCGGATGATCGGGATGTATCCCCCGCACCGGGGCGAGCCCGAGGGCACCATCCGTGAGGACTCCACCGGGCTGCTCCAGCAGATCACGGAGCTGTCCGAGGAGGCGAAGGCCTACGAGTCCTCGCAGTACGGCCCGGAGGACGCCCACCGCACCTTCGTCGCGCTCTCCGTGCCGAAGAAGCTCGTGGTCATGCTGGGAGGCCCCACCATGAACCTGCTGATCTCGGTGGCGCTGATGGTGGTGCTGGTCTGCGGGATCGGGCTGCCGGCGGTGACGCCCACGGTCCAGTCGGTCTCGCAGTGCGTGGTCCCGGCGGACGCCCCGGCCGACGTCTCCTGCGAGGGCAGGCCGGAGGCCCCGGCGCTGGCGGCGGGCATCCGCCCCGGGGACACCCTGACCGAGATCGACGGCCACCCGATCCATCGCTGGGAGGACGTCACCGTCGCGGTCCGCGCGGCGGGGGACCGCACCGTCCCGGTGGTCGTCGAGCGCGACGGCGAGACCCTCCATCTCGAGGCCACGATGATCGTCGACGCACGCCCCGTGCTGGACGAGGACGGCGCCGCGGTTCGCGACGCCGACGGGAAGCTGGTCACCGAGCAGGTGGGCTTCCTCGGCGTCGCCGGCACCCCCGACCTCGTGCCGCAGTCCCCGGCGCAGGTCCCGCAGATGGCGTGGTCCGCCTTCACCCAGACCGGTCGGCTGGTCCTCACGCTGCCGGTCCGCCTGTGGGAGGTCGGCCAGGCGGCCTTCGGGCCGGGGGAGCGCGATCCCAACGGCCCGCTCGGCGTGGTGGGCGTCTCGCGCCTCGCCGGCGAGGTCGCCTCCGCGGATCAGCCCGGCTTCGAGCTGCGGGAGAAGGCCGGGACGATGATCTCGATGCTCGCCTCGCTGAACATGGCGCTGTTCGTGTTCAACCTGATCCCCCTGCTCCCGCTCGACGGCGGGCATGTCGCCGGAGCGCTGTTCGAGGGCGTGCGGAGGTTCCTGGCACGGCTGCGCGGGCGTCCGGACCCCGGCCCGGTGGACATGTCGCGCATGCTCCCGCTGACCAACGCCGTCGCGATCGTGTTCATCCTCATGACCGTCCTGCTGCTGTACGCGGACATCGTCAAGCCCATCACGCTGTTCCCCTGACCCGGCTCAGCCCGGAACAGCCCGGAACAGCACTGCACAGCACAGCCCTGTCTGCTCGCCCGGGTGCGGCGCGCTGTGCCACGGGCCACCTCGGGCGTGCAGGAGCGGTGGAGGTGTCGCACCTCGCCCCGCGGCGCGGCGTTCGCGGTCCATAATGGAGTGGTGACTTCAGTGAGCCTCGGCATCCCCTCCGTCAAGACTCCGCCGCCGGTCCTCGCACCGCGACGGAAGACCCGCAAGGTCAAGCTCGGCAGCCTCTACGTCGGCGGCGACGCACCCATCTCGGTGCAGTCGATGACCACCACCCCGACGCACGACATCAACGCGACCCTCCAGCAGATCGCGGAGCTGACCGCTGCGGGCTGCGACATCGTGCGCGTGGCCTGCCCGCGTCAGGAGGACGCCGACGCGCTCACCGCGATCGCCGCGAAGTCTCCGATCCCGGTGATCGCCGACATCCACTTCCAGCCCAAGTACGTCTTCGCCGCCATCGAGGCCGGCTGCGCCGGTGTCCGCGTGAACCCGGGCAACATCCGTCGCTTCGACGACCAGGTGAAGGACATCGCGAAGGCGGCGAAGGACCACGGCACCGCGCTGCGCATCGGCGTCAACGCCGGCAGCATCGACCAGCGCATGATGAAGGGCGACCGGGTCACCCCCGAGGCGCTCGTGGCGTCCGCGAAGTGGGAGGCGTCCCTGTTCGAGGAGCACGACTTCCACGACTTCGGCATCTCCGTGAAGCACAACGACCCAATCATCATGGTCGAGGCCTACCGCCAGCTCTCCGCGGAGGGCGACTGGCCGCTGCACCTCGGCGTCACCGAGGCGGGCCCTGCCTTCCAGGGCACCATCAAGTCCTCCGTCGCCTTCGGCATCCTGCTGGGCGAGGGCATCGGCGACACCATCCGCGTCTCGCTCTCGGCCCCGCCGGTCGAGGAGGTCAAGGTCGGCAACCAGATCCTGCAGTCGCTGAACCTCAAGCCGCGCAAGCTCGACATCGTCTCCTGCCCGTCCTGCGGCCGCGCCCAGGTCGACGTCTACACCCTCGCCGATGAGGTCACCGAGGGGCTCAAGCACCTCGAGGTGCCGCTGCGCGTGGCCGTGATGGGCTGCGTCGTCAACGGTCCGGGTGAGGCCCGCGAGGCCGATCTCGGTGTCGCCTCCGGCAACGGCAAGGGCCAGATCTTCGTCAAGGGCGAGGTCATCAAGACCGTCCCCGAGGCGGAGATCGTCGAGACCCTGCTGGCCGAGGCCAACCGGATCGCGGCCGAGATGGGGGAGGACGCTCCCTCGGGCGGCGCCCCCTCCGTCTCCGTGAGCTGACCGGGCATGTTCCGGCGCGGGGGACGGGTCCGCTCCGTCCGCACCGGCGGCCATGAGGCCGCGCTCGCCCTCGCCCTGTCCGAGCCGGTCACCAATGCCCTGGCCGGTGCTCGGCTGAGGGAGCTCGACCGCTCCGTCGGGCTCGCCCAGGAGTTCTCCTTCTGCGGGGAGGAGATGAGCCCGGAGGGCCTGCTCTGGCACGGTGTGAACCTCGCGCCGGTGTCCGCCACGGACCATGCGCTCGAGGAGTTCGGACGCTTCCAGGCCTCCCGCGCCCGGCGCTCGAGCTCCGTGGTCGGCGACCGCCGCTCCGTCGAGGTCCTCTGGGAGCACCTCTCCGGGGCCTGGGGCGCCGACGTGCGGGAGTACCGCTGGAGCCAGCCGCTCCTGCTCGCGGAAGACGCGCCCGCCCTCGACCAGGTCGGACTGCGCGCCGCGCTCCCCGGGGAGGAGGGGGCGGTGTTCCCGGCGGCGGTCGCCATGTTCCGCGAGGAGGTGGGGGTGGACCCGCTCCTGGGGGACGGTGGCCGCTCCTACCGCACCCGGGTCACCGAGCTGATCCGCCAGCGGCGCACCTACGTCGTCATCGAGAACGGCCTGGTGCACTTCAAGGCCGACGTCGGTGCGCTGTTCGGTCCGGTCGCCCAGATCCACGGGGTGTGGGTCCGGCCGACGCACCGCGGCCGCGGCCTCGGCCGGGCGGCGATGGCGGAGCTCGTGCGCCAGGTGCGTCGCGACCACGCCCCGCAGGTCTCGCTCTACGTCAACGACTTCAACGACCCCGCTCGCCGCGCCTACGCGGCCGCCGGGTTCCGACAGGTCGGCGAGCTCTCGACGATACTGTTCTGACTCCGCGCGCCGTCCACGCAGGGCGGCTCAGCCGAGCGGCTCAGCCGAGCGGTTCAGGCCGGGCGGTGGGCGGTGAGCACGTACTGCATCGCGACGCGATCCGGCTCCTCGCGCAGGCGATACCGGTCGCTTTCGCGGACCATCAGCTCGGGCCAGGGGGTCCAGGCCGAGAACGGGGTCTCCTCGAACGAGTCCAGCACCATACCCGCCCCGAGCACCGCGGTGAGGATCTCGCCGATCGAGTGGTTCCACTGGTGGTTGCGGCCGTGGCGGAACTCGGGGGCACCCTCCGGCGTCTCGACATAGCTGCCCGGCTCGTCCCAGGTCATCGGCGCCGGCCGCTCGAAGTACGGCTGCTCGAGCCGCAGCCCGTCGCTCACGTCCTCCCCGATCGCCATGAACATCGGGTGGTCGTCGCGGAGCAGGAAGCGGCCGCCCGGTCGCAGCATCGAGGCGACCACGCGGGCCCAGCCGGCGACGTCCGGCAGCCAGCACAGCACGCCGATGGAGGTGTAGACCAGGTCGAACGACCCCTCGACGGCCTCCCGCGCGTCGTACACGTTCGATTCGACGTAGTCGATCTCGGCCCCGGCGCGTGCGGCGAGGTCGCGGGCGATGCGCAGCGAGGCGGGGGACAGGTCGACGCCGACGACCCGCCGTGGCCCGAGCCGGGAGAGGCTCACCGTGTCCGTGCCCAGATGGCACTGCAGGTGCAGCACGTCCAGCCCCTCGAGATCGCCCAGGCGTCCCCGGTCCTGGTCGACCTCCGGGGTGATCCGGGAGGGGTCGGCGATCAGCTCATCGATGCCGTAGCCCGAGGCGACGTGCAGCGCGGCGCGGTCGTCCCAGTTGGCGCGGTTGTCCTCGAACCAGGACTCTGAGGTGCTCATGGCCTGCACGCTATCGAGCAGGGCAGGAGGTGGCCATTGATTTCCGTGTCGGTAGGATGCGCCGATGAGCACCCCCTCGCTGCCCCTCGACGACGCCGCTTCCACGGAGCCGCGGCTGTACCTGCTCCAGGGCGTCCCCGCCGTCGGCAAGCTGAGCCTCGCCCGCGAGATCGAGCGGCGCACCGGCGCGATCGTGGTCGACAACCATCTCGTCAACAACGCGGTGTTCGTGCCGCTGGGCATGGGCCGGGACGCCGAGGTCACCCTCGAGGACACCGACGCGCTGCGCGCCCGGGTCCTGGACGTGGTGCTCGAGGCCACCCTCGCCGCCTCGCCGCGGCTGAGCCATGTCTTCACGATCTGGGTGCCCGACAGCCCGGAGAACGCGGCCTATGTGCGGCGTCTGCGGGACCTGGCGGCGCGTCGCAGGGCACGCTTCGTGCCCGTGTGGATGAGCGCATCCGCCGAGGCGCTCGTCGCGCGGGTCGCCTCGCCGGGCCGTGCCGAGCGCTCGAAGCTGGTGGATCCCGGGATCCTCCGCGAGCTGCTGGCCGAGCCGCCCATGCCCGCCCCGGAGGACGCGGTGCTCCTGGACCTCACCACCACTGCTCCGCCGGAGGCGGCCGAGCAGCTCCTCGCCGAGCTCGCCTGAGAGCCCCGCGGGCTCAGCCCCGGGCGAGGGTGTCGAGCGTCAGCAGCACGTTCGCGGCCGTCCAGGCGAGCGGTGCCACCTCTGCGGGACGACCGTCGAAGAGCACCTTCTCGGGCAGCGATCCCGCCTCGGTGCGGTGCTCGGCGAGCCAGCTGAGCACCTCGAGCGCCGCGCCGGTCTCCCCGGCGCGGGCCAGTGCGAGTCCCAGCAGGCTGGTCGACGGCGTCCAGCTCACCCCGTCCTCGCGCCACGCCGCGCCGGGGGCGATCCCGCCGCCGGGTCGCGCCAGCGACTCCCGGAGGGGGAGGAGGCGCTCGGCCGTGGCCAGGTCCGCGCCCCCGGTCGCCGCGAGCAGGGCGAGGGCGGAGTCGGCGCCGCCCCCGGAGCGGTAGCGCTGGTAGCCGGTGGCGCCGAACGTCCCCTCGAGCAGGAGGGCGAACGCCTCGGCGGCCCGCCGTGCCTCAAGGGAGCCGGTCAGCCGGGCTCCGGCCCGCAGCCCGGCCAGCGCCGCCGCCATGATCCCCAGGGTCACGCTGCGCTCGCGCACCTCCCAGTAGTCGGGGGAGACGGGCGGCAGGCAGGTCCCGGCCGACGTGCTCCCGTGGAGGGCGCTGAGCGACCGGGTGATCAGCGGGGAGAGCCGCTCGAGCGCGCCCGTCGCCGCGGGGCCCTCGAGATCCTGGACCACCTCGTCGCACGCCCACAGCAGCAGGCCCGTCCCGTCGAACTGCCGCGGGCGGCGATCCGGTGCGCGGTCCGTGCCGGGCACGTACCGCGCCTCGAACCAGCCGTCCCGGCCCTGCAGGGTCCCCAGGTGCTCGAGCACCGAGATCGCCTGCTCGCGGTGACCGATCCGGGAGAGCGCGACGGCGCCGAAGGCCGCGTCGCGCGGCCATACGTACCGCCACGGAGCGCTCCATCCGGCGACGGGAGCGGGCAGCGCATCGCTGAGCACCCAGAGGTCCAGCAGCGCGGTGGCGGCGAGGGAGCCGAGCTGTGCGGTCGTCGCGGGACTGTCGCCGGTGGTCCCGCACTGGAGGCGCTCATCGAGCCGCGCCCGCCACTGCTCCGTCCCGTCCCGGAACGCGGCGGCGCGCTCGCGGACGGGGGAGGAGGCCGCGAGCTCCGCGGCCCAGCGGGAGTCCGGGTCGAGCTCCAGGGGTGCGGCGTCGCCGCTGACGAGGGTGCGGCTCCCGGTGGCGTCGTAGGCGACGGTCTGCGACCACAGCGAGATCTCGGTGCGCGGATCGACGGGGCCGCTGCTCAGCCGTCGGCCGGCGACCGAACCGGCGCCCACCGCCGCCAGGGCGCCGAGGGCCCCGGTGCCGAGCAGCAGCTGCCGACGGGTGGAGAGCGCCGTCGCGGGCGCCGGGGCCTCCGCCCGTGTCGCCGCGGCACCGGGAGCCGGCACCTGCTGTCCTCGCCGGTCCATGTCTCCAGCGTACCGATGACCGGAGGGACGAGCGCGACGGGGTGCTCCCGACCAGTACGATGGGGCGCGTGCGCGCCACCGGTGGCAGCGCACCGATCCGCCCTGTGTGAAAGGCCTGCCCCATGATCCGTCTGTCCTCGTCCTTCGTCCGCACGCTGCGGGAGGACCCGGCCGACGCCGAGGTCGCGAGCCACAAGCTCCTGGTGCGCGCGGGCTACATCCGTCGCAGCGCCGCGGGCGTCTACACCTGGCTGCCGCTGGGCCTGAAGGTCCTGCGCAAGGTCGAGCAGATCGTGCGCGAGGAGCAGGACGGGATCGGGGGCCAGGAGGTGCTGTTCTCGGCGCTCCAGCCCCGCGAGCCCTACGAGCGCACCGGGCGGTGGGAGGAGTACGGCTCGACCCTGTTCCGCCTCCAGGACCGTCGGCAGGACGACTACCTGCTCGCGCCCACCCACGAGGAGGCGTTCACCCTCACGGTGAAGGACCTGTTCTCCTCGTACAAGGACTTGCCCACGATGCTCTACCAGGTCCAGAGCAAGTACCGCGACGAGGCACGCCCCCGGGCGGGCCTGCTGCGCACCCGCGAGTTCATCATGAAGGACGCCTACTCCTTCGACGTGACCGACGAGGGCCTGGACGCCTCCTACGAGAAGCAGCGCGGCGCCTACCAGCGCACCTTCGAACGGCTCGGCCTGCCCATCGTGATCTGCCAGGCCGACGCCGGCGCCATGGGCGGCTCCCGCTCCGAGGAGTTCCTCCACCCCACCGCGGTGGGGGAGGACACCTTCGTGGTCTCCGACGGCGGCTACGCCGCGAACGTCGAGGCCGTGACCACCGTGGCCCCGCCCGCGCTGGACGAGGCCGCGATCGGCGCGCTCCCCGCGATGCACCTCGAGGACACCCCCGGGGCCTCCACCATCGCGGCGCTCACCGACCACTCCAACCAGGCCTTCCCCGGTCGGGGCCCCGTCGCCGAGAACGGCGAGTGGACCCGCTACGAGATGCTCAAGCACCTCGTCTACCTGCTGACCCTCCCCGACGGCTCCACCGAGCCGCTGGTGATCGCGGTGCCCGGTGACCGCGAGGTCGACCCCAAGCGGCTCGAGACCGCGCTCGCCCCGGCGGTCGCGGCGCCCTTCACCGATGCGGACTTCGCGAAGCACCCGGTGCTGAAGAAGGGCTTCATCGGCCCCGAGGGGCTGGGCCTGGAGTCCGAGTCCGGGATCCGCTACCTCGTGGACCCCCGTGTGGTGCCCGGATCCGCCTGGGTCGCCGGCGCCGGCGAGCAGGACAAGCACGTCTACGACCTGGTCTACGGCCGCGACTTCACCGCGGACGGCACCATCGAGGCCGCGGAGGTCCGCGACGGCGATCCCGCTCCCGACGGCTCCGGTCCGCTGCGCCTGACCCGAGGCATGGAGATGGGACACATCTTCCAGCTGGGCCGCAAGTACGCCGAGGCGCTGGATCTCAAGGTCCTCGACGAGAACGGCAAGGCCGTCGTGGTCACGATGGGCTCCTACGGCATCGGCGTCACCCGCGCGGTGGCGGCCCTGGCCGAGCTGTACCACGATGAGAAGGGCCTGGCCTGGCCCCGTCGGCTCGCCCCGGCCGATGTGCACATCATGGCCACCGGCAAGGGCCAGGAGATCTTCGAGGAGGCCGAGCGGATCGCGACGGAGCTCGAGGCCCAGGGGCTCGAGGTGCTCTACGACGATCGGCCCAAGGTCTCCCCGGGCGTGAAGTTCAAGGATGCCGAGCTGCTGGGCATGCCCACCTCCGTGGTGGTGGGCCGCGGCCTGGCCACCGGTGTCGTCGAGGTCCGTGACCGCGCCACCGGCGAGGTCCGCGAGGTCTCGCCGCAGGAGGTCGTCGACGCGGTCCTCGCCGAGTCGCGCCGCGCCTGAGACACCGGAGAGGCCCGGTCATCGCGCTGCGGTGACCGGGCCTCTCCCGTTCGCCCGACCCTCCGGGACTCCGATCAGCCGACGGCGGCCGGCGGGTCCGGGACCTCGAGGCTCGGCAGGGGATCCATCCGGTCCACCAGCGATGCGAGCTGCTCGGCCTCCTGGAGCGCCGCGGCGATCGGCAGCGGGCGACGCTCGAACGGGGCGGCTCCGGCCAGGGCGATGTGATCGACCATCAGGCCCTGGGCGAGCTGGGTGGGCAGCGCCGCGGCGCTCTGGTCGTCGAGGGTCCCGCCCGGGACCGCGTAGACCGCCTGACGGGCCACCACGGGGGCGCCGTCCTCCTCGGCCACGGCGCCCAGCTCCTCGGCACGCTTCCGGTGCAGCGCGGCGAGGTCCAGATGCTGCTGGCGCCCAGCGCCGTCGACGCGCGCCGCGAGCACCTCGTGGAGGTATCCCGCATACCACTCCTCCAGCTGGGCGCGCTCGATGGTGGTGTGGTAGTCGGACTCGGCCCCGACCGACGGCGGATCGGCCGCGGGCACCTCGCGCTGCGGCACGAGCTCCTCGGCGGCGGGGGACGGGGTGAGGTGACCGCTCGCCGCCGAGCTCTCGAGGCGTGTGCTCGCCCAGGCCGTGTGCGCGGCGACCGCGAGCACGGGCCGGGCCAGCGAGCCGGAGATCTGCCGGGCGGCCGCGGCGGCGAGGTCCCGCAGCTCGACGAGGACGGAGACCAGGCCGGCCACATCCTCCGGCACCTCCCCGGGCGGAGGGGCGGAGGTCTGCCCCGGCTGCGGGTCGTCCTCCGCCTGCTGCTCCTTCTCGATCTCGGCCCCGGTCATCAGGGCACGGCGCTGCACCGGAAGGGCCGCGGCGAGCGCGGCCAGCGTCGAGCTCAGCACCGGGTCCGCGGCGCCGGAGGCCTGCACCTGCTCGGTGCCCGCGAGGGCGCGGTCCAGCAGCTCCAGGAGATCGGCGCGGCAGAGGTCGTCGATCCCGGGCGGCGGCGGCGTGTACTCCTCCGGCCCGCCGACGGCGATCGGTCCGCAGGCCGCGAGCGGCACCAGCGCCGCCGCGCCGACGGCGCGCAGCAGCGCACGGCGGGACGGGGCGAGGGCGGACGGCGAGCGAGCGAGGCGACGGGACACGGGATGATTCTCGCATCGGCGCCTCCCGGAGAGGCACGAGGACGTCATGACCACTATCCTGGTGCCAACGCTCCGGGGACCGACCCGAGGCGGCACAGACACCCATAGCAGCAGGAGGCGGGCGGGCCATGAGCGCACTCGACGACCA
This sequence comes from Brachybacterium ginsengisoli, assembly GCF_002407065.1. NCBI lineage: Bacteria > Bacillati > Actinomycetota > Actinomycetes > Micrococcales > Dermabacteraceae > Brachybacterium > Brachybacterium ginsengisoli. The sequence goes on along the minus strand of NZ_CP023564.1, from coordinate 2,642,021 downwards.
GACCATCCTGCGGGAGACGGCGACCCGGGTGCTGGACGCCCACGGGCTCGTCCTCGAGGACGTCGAGATCCGCCAGGGCGGCGGGATGCCGCAGGTGCGGCTCATCGTCGATCTCCCCGAGGACCAGCTGGGCAGCGCGGACCTCGATGCCGTGGCCGAGGCCTCCCGCGAGCTCTCCGAGGCGGTGGACGCCGACGACGCCGTGCTGGGCAGCGCACCCGTCCTGCTCGAGGTCACCACGCCGGGCGTCGAGCGCGAGCTGACCGCCCCGCGCCACTTCCGCCGCTCCCGCGGCCGGCTGCTGATCCTCACCGCCGCGGACGGCACCGCCTTCCGCGCCCGCCTCCTCGCCGTCGACGGCGAGGAGCTGCACCTGCGCCAGGAGCCCGGCCGCGACGACCGCGGGCGCCCCGTGAAGCTGCCCGCCGGCACCACGGAGCATCTGCGGCTCCCGATCGCCGAGGTCACCGGCGCCCGGGTCGAGGTCGAGTTCGACCCGCCCGAGGACCTCGCCCAGCTGCTCGCCGACGCCGAGAGCGCGACCGCCGCCGGCGCGGCGGCCGCCATCGGTGACGAGGCCGCCGACGACGAGACCACCACGGACGACGCGACCACCACGAACGACGCGACCGCCGCACCCGGCGCGGACGCACAGAAGGAGAGCTGAGATGGACATCGACATGGGTGCCCTCCGGGCCCTGGAGCGCGAGCGCGAGATCAGCCTTCCCGTGCTGCTCGACGCGATCCGCTCTGCGCTGCACGCCGCCTACCTCCACACCGACCACCCGGTGCGCGACTCCGAGGTGCTCATCGACGACAGCACCGGGGAGGTCGCCGTGATCGCCCGCGAGCGCGACGCCGAGGGCGTCGTCCTCGAGGAGTGGGACGACACCCCCGAGAACTTCGGCCGGGTCGCGGCGTCGACGGCGCGCCAGGTCATCTTCCAGCGCATCCGCGATCTGGAGGACGAGGCGGTGCTCGGCGAGTACGCCGACCGCGCCGACCAGATCGTCTCCGGCATCATCCAGCAAGGGCGGGACCCGCGCATGGTCCTCGTCGACCTCGGCGAGGTCGAGGCCGTGCTGCCCCCGCACGAGCGGGTCCCGGGCGAGGACTACTCGCACGGCCGTCGGCTGCGGGCGTACGTGACCGAGGCGCGACGCGGGCCCAAGGGCCCCCAGATCACCCTCTCGCGCTCGCACCCGAACCTGGTGCGTCGACTGTTCGACCTCGAGGTCCCGGAGGTCGCCGACGGCACCGTCGAGATCGCGGGCCTCGCCCGTGAGGCGGGCCACCGCACGAAGATGTCCGTGCGCGCCACCGTGCCCGGCGTCAACGCGAAGGGCTCCTGCATCGGTCCGATGGGCGCCCGAGTGCGCTCGGTGATGAACGAGCTCGGCGGCGAGAAGATCGACATCGTCGACTTCGACGAGGATCCGGCGACCTACGTCGTCAACGCGCTGTCCCCGGCGCGGATCACGAGCGTGACGGTGCTCGACGAGGTCGGGCGTTCGGCGCGGGCCGTCGTCCCCGAGAACCAGCTCTCCCTCGCGATCGGCAAGGACGGGCAGAACGCCCGCCTCGCCGCCAAGCTCACGGGCTGGAAGATCGACATCCGCGCCGAAGGCGCGCCGGAGCCCGGCTCCGCCGACTGAGGTGTGTCCCACGCCTCCCCGGCGCGGTCGGTGACGAGCCGATCGGCTACACTGGGGAGGCTGTTCGCCGAGCGGACGCACTGATCGGACGTCGATCGTGCACCTGCTCGTGCGGAGTCGCTCGGAACGGAGAGGGAGGAATGGACACCCGCTCCTCCCACCGCCCCGAGCGCACGTGCGTCGGTTGCCGTGAGGTGGCCCCGCGCGACACACTGGTGCGTCTGGTCCGGGAGTCCGCTCCCGACGGAACCGCTCCGCGAGTCCGCGTCGATCCCTCGGGATCGGCACCCGGCCGCGGTTCGTGGCTCCACCCGGTTGCATCATGTCTCGAGCTCGCCCTCCGGCGAGGCGGCTTCCCCCGGTCCTTCCGGGGGCCGGTCGACACCGGGCTCCTCGCCCAATCGCTCGAGAACCCCGATTTCACCCGAACGTGGAACAGGTAGAAGAACCATGGACATCCGATGAGTACTCACCAATGAGCACCTTCAGGAATTAATGGTCCGAGCCCTCTTGTCGGCCGGACCGAGACAGGAGAAATGTGGCTAAGGTCCGCGTCCACGAGCTCGCCAAGGAGCTCGGACACCCGAGCAAGATCGTTCTGCAGAAGCTGCAGGACATGGGCGAATTCGTCCGTTCCGCCTCCTCGACCATCGAGGCCCCGGTGGCCCGCCGTCTGCGTGAGGAGCTGCCCGCCAAGGGCGGCGACGCCTCCGCATCCGCGAGCGGCACCGGTTCGTCCCCCAAGTCCTCCGGCGCCCCGCGCCCCGGCGGCTCCGCGCCCAAGCCGGGCATGAAGCCCGCGCCGAAGCCTGCCGCCGAGCCGGCCCCGAAGGCCCCCGAGGCGGAGACCCCCGCGCCGAGCCCGACGGCATCCGCCCCGGCCCCGGCCGAGGAGGCACCGAGCACCGCGCCGAAGCCCGGCGCGGCGAAGCCCGCCACCGAGCCCGCCACCGAGCCCGCCGCGACGGAGAAGCCCTCTTCCGCGCCGAAGCCCGGCGGTGAGCGCCCCGCGCCCCGTCCCGGCGGTGCCCGCCCCGGCAACAACCCCTTCGCCAGCTCGCAGGGGATGCCGCGTCCCGGCTCCCGCAAGCCCGCACAGGGCGGCGGCCGTGCGCCGCGCGGCGAGGGCGGCCCCCGTCCCGGCGGTGCCCGCCCGGGCAACAACCCCTTCGCCAGCTCGCAGGGCATGCCCCGTCCGGGCCAGCGCCCGCCGCGTCCGGCGGCCGGTGACCAGGCCGGCGGCCGTCCTCCTCGTGAGGGCGGCGCTCCGCGTCCCGGCGGCGGTGCACCCCGTCCCGGCATGCCCACGCCCGGCATCATGCGCCAGCACTCCAGCGGCGGCCTCGCCGACGCCAACCAGGGCGGCGGCGCCGGTCGCGGCCGTGGCGGTCGTCCCGGCCCCGGCGGTCGTCCGGGCGGTCCCGGTGCCGGTCCCGCCGGCGGCGGTGGCGGCGGCCCCCGCGGTCGCGGCGGTCGCGGCAGCACCCAGGGTGCCTTCGGCCGTGGCGGCAAGCCGGCGCGCTCGCGCAAGTCGAAGCGCGCGAAGCGTCAGGAGTTCGAGCAGCAGCAGGCTCCGGCGCCGGGTGGCGTCTCGATCCCGCGCGGCAACGGCCAGAGCGTGCGTCTGCGCCGCGGTGCCTCGCTGTCCGACTTCGCCGATCGCATCGACGTCAATCCCGCGTCGCTGATCACCGTCCTCTTCGCCCTGGGCGAGATGGCCACGGCGACCCAGTCGCTCGACGAGGAGACCTTCGGTCTGCTGGGCGAGGAGCTGGGCTACAAGATCGAGATCGTCTCCCCGGAGGACGAGGAGCGCGAGCTGCTCGAGCAGTTCGACATCGATCTCGATGCCGAGCTCGACGCCGAGGACGCCGAGGACCGCGTGCCGCGTCCGCCGGTGGTCACCGTCATGGGCCACGTGGACCACGGCAAGACCCGCCTGCTGGACACGATCCGCAAGGCGAAGGTCGGCGCGGGCGAGGCCGGCGGCATCACCCAGCACATCGGTGCGTACCAGGTCGAGGTCGAGCACGAGGACCAGCCCCGTGCGCTGACCTTCATCGACACTCCGGGTCACGAGGCGTTCACCGCCATGCGTGCCCGTGGTGCGGACGTCACCGACATCGCGATCCTCGTGGTCGCCGCGGATGACGGCGTGATGCCCCAGACCATCGAGGCGCTCAACCACGCCCAGGCGGCGAACGTGCCGATCGTGGTCGCGGTCAACAAGATCGACAAGCCCGATGCGAACCCGGAGAAGATCCGACAGCAGCTGACCGAGTACAACCTGATCGCGGAGGAGTACGGCGGCGAGACCATGTTCGTCGATGTCTCCGCTCGCGAGAACGTCAACATCGACGCGCTGCTGGAGGCGGTCCTGCTCACCGCGGACGCCGCTCTCGAGCTCTCCGCCGTCGAGGACAAGGACGCGCGCGGCGTGTCCATCGAGGCCAACCTGGACAAGGGTCGCGGCCCGGTCGCGACCGTCCTGGTCCAGCAGGGCACCCTGCATGTCGGCGACGCGATCGTCTGCGGCACCGGCCATGGCCGTGTCCGTGCGATGCTCGACGAGAACGGCGAGACCGTCACCGAGGCGGGTCCGTCCCGTCCGGTGCAGGTGCTCGGTCTGACCTCGGTGCCCGGCGCCGGTGACTCCTTCCTGGTCGCCCAGGATGAGCGCACCGCCCGCCAGATCGCCGAGAAGCGCGAGGCCGCCAAGCGCGCCGCGTCGCTCTCGAAGGTCCGCAAGCGGATCAGCCTCGAGGACATCAACCAGCACATGGCCGACGGCAAGGTCGAGACCCTCAACCTCATCCTCAAGGGTGACGCCGCCGGTGCGGTGGAGGCGCTCGAGGAGTCGCTGCTCGGCATCGAGGTCGGCGAGGGCGTGGATCTGCGCATCATCGACCGCGGCGTCGGCGCGATCACGATGAACAACATCAACCTCGCCGTCGCCTCGAACGCGGTCATCATCGGCTACAACGTCCGCGCCGAGGGTCTGAACGCGGACTACGCCGACCGCGAGGGCGTGGAGATCAAGTACTACTCGGTCATCTACAACGCCATCGACGAGGTCGAGTCCGCCCTGAAGGGCATGCTCAAGCCGGAGTACGAGGAGGTCGAGCTCGGTTCGGCGGAGATCCGCGAGATCTTCCGCTCCTCCAAGTTCGGCAACATCGCCGGTTCGATCGTGCGCAGCGGCATCATCAAGCGCGGTGCGAAGGCTCGCATCACCCGCAACGGTGTGGTCGTCGCCGAGAACATCGAGGTGGCGGGTCTGCGTCGGTTCAAGGACGATGTCACCGAGGTCCGAGACGGCTTCGAGTGCGGCATCAACCTGGGCTCGTACAACGACCTCCAGCTCGAGGACCACATCACCACCTATGAGATGCAGGAGAAGCCTCGCATCTGATCAGGCGGCGGCCGGGCGTCCTGCGGGACGCCCGGACGCGCCCGACGGGGGAGGAGCCCACGATGACCCAGGTGTCCCTCGTCCTGCGCGCACCCTCGGCCAATCGCGTCTACGCGCAGGCCGCGGGTGCGCTCGCACGTGCGGAGGCGCACTGGGTGCTCGGCGCGCATCTGGGCAGGTCCGCCGCCCTCCGGGAGCGGACTGTCGGCGGGATGGATGCCCTCGAGGTGAGCCTCGGCGCCGACGGGGCCTCCCCGGAGGACGACCCCGAGCAGCTCGGGCGGCTGCTGGGCTCGCTCTCCTCCACGCTCGGGGTGCTCGACGTGGTCGAGGAGCCCGCCGCGGATCCGGAGGGACCGCTGCTGCGTCCGCGTGCGCTGCCCGGGATCCTGCATCATCCCGCGGATCTGGAGACGATCCTCCGCTACCCGGGCAAGACCAACGAGCAGTTCACCGCGCTCCTGATCTCGCTGGCCGCAGCCCTGTCCACCCGCCGAGCGGGCCTGTTCGACGGCACGCTCACGCTGCTGGACCCGCTGTGCGGCCGGGGCACGACGCTCAACCGCGCCCTGCGCCTGGGCCTGAGCCCGATCGGGGCGGAGATCGACCGCAAGGACGTCGAGGCCTACCGCGCCTTCCTGGGCACCTGGCTCAAGGACCACCGGTACAAGCACACCCTGGACTCCACCCGGCTCACCGTGCGCGGCGAGCAGCTCGGGACGCGGCTCGAGGTCGAGCTCGCCCCGGACAAGCAGTCCTTCCGCGCCGGAGGCGGCCAGCGCCTCACCGTGCTCGGCTGCGACACCACCCGGATCGGCGCCCTGCTGCCGGCGGCCTCGGTCGACGCGCTGGTCGCCGATCTGCCCTACGGCGTCCAGCATGGATCCCGCGCCGGCGGGACCTGGCAGCGCTCGCCCCTCGAGGTGCTGCGCGAGGCCGCCCCAGGATGGCGGCGCCTGCTGCGGGACGGCGCGGGCGTGGCCCTGGCCGTGAACCGCCGCACCCTCGATCACGAGCAGGCCTCGGCGGTCCTCGCCGAGTCCGGGCTGCGCGTGCTCAGCGCCGACGGCGCCTTCCGCCACCGAGTCGACCAGTCCATCGACCGCGACGTCCTGCTCGCGGTCCCCGCAGACCACCCTCGTGTCGAGCAGCTCTCCGCTCTCGCCGCCGATCAGGAGAATCAGACCCCATGAACGACAGCCCCCGCGCCCTCAAGCTCGCCGACCGCATCAAGGTCATCGTCGCGACGATGCTCGACACCCGGGTCAAGGACCCGCGTCTCGGGTTCGTGACGATCACGGATGTCCGCGTCAGCGGCGACCTCCAGCACGCGACGCTCTTCTACACCGTCTTCGGCACCGACGAGGAGCGGGAGGGGACCGGGGCCGCCCTCGCCAGCGCCACCGGGATGCTCCGCCGCGAGGTGGGGCGCCAGACCGGCGTGCGCCTGACCCCGACCCTCGAGTTCATCGCGGATGCGGTGCCCGAGAACGCCCGCGTCATCGAGGACCTCCTCTCCGAGGCCCGCGGGCGCGACGCCGAGCTCGAGCAGGCCAAGGCCGGCGCCGCCTACGCCGGCGAGGCCGATCCCTACCGCAAGCCGCGCGAGGAGGACGAGGACGGCGACGACTCGTCGCTCTCCGACGACGAGACCGACCGCGGCCAGGCGTGACCTCCGCCCCGCACGGCATCCTGCTGGTCGACAAGGCCCCGGAGCGCACCAGCCACGACGTGGTCGCTCGGGTCCGCTGGCTGCTGGGCACCAAGAAGGTGGGCCATGCCGGCACGCTCGACCCGATGGCGACCGGCCTGCTGGTGCTCGGCGTCGGCCAGGGGACGCGTCTGCTGACCTATCTGGTGGGCCTCGACAAGACCTACGAGGCCACGATCCGGCTCGGCCGCGCCACCACCACCGATGACCGCGAGGGGGAGGAGCTCGGCGAGGTCGTCGACGCGACCGCCCTCTCCGAGGCGGAGATCGAGGAGTCGCTCGGCGCCCTGCGGGGAGACATCGAGCAGGTGCCGTCCACGGTGAGCGCGATCAAGATCGACGGGAAGCGCGCCTATGCCCGCGCCCGCGCCGGGGAGGACGTCCAGCTCGCCGCCCGGCCCGTGCGGATCTCCCGCTTCGAGGTGACCGGTCGTGCGACCGACGGGCCGCACCTCGATCTCGATGCGGTGATCGACTGCTCCTCGGGCACCTACGTGCGCGCCCTCGCTCGGGACCTCGGCGCAGCGCGGGGCGTGGGCGGGCATCTCACCGCCCTGCGCCGCACCGCGGTGGGACCCTTCTCGGTCCAGGACGCCCTGCACGTCCCGGCTCGGGGGGAGGGGGACGACGTCGAGCTCCCTCTGCACGGGCTGAGGGAGATCGCCTCCCGGGTGCTGGCCACGCTGAGGGTCGACGCGGAGCAGGTCGAGGCGCTCGGCTCCGGCCGTCGCATCCGCTCGACGGCAGAGGTCGCGCCGACACCCGGCCCGCTCCCGCGAGCCGCCCAGGCCGGCGAGGAGCCTCCGGTCGCCGCCCTCGACGCCGCCGGACGCCTGATCGCGATCCTGGCCCGTGACGGGGACTCCTGGCGCCCCGCGCTGGTGGTGCCGCCTCCCGCACGCTGCTGATCCGCTGGGCGGCTCGAGGGTGGCGACGCCGTCGCTCGGAGCCCATCACGCACAGAGGAAGGGCCCTTCCCGGTGTTCCCGGGAAGGGCCCTTCCTCTGTGCGTCGGGGGGACTGCGCCGCCGCTCAGGTGATCAGCGATGCACCACGGTCTTGGTGCCGATGCTGGCCCAGTCGTACAGCCACTTCGCATCGGAGACCGTCATGTTGATGCAGCCGTGCGATCCGGAGTACCCGAAGGACGAGCGCCACGGTGCGCCGTGGAAGCCGTACCCGTGGTGGAAGTACTGCACCCAGGGGACATCCTTGGTGTAGTAGTACTTCGGGTGATCCTCGGGGTAGAACGCCGCGTTGGTCATGTCCTGGCGGTCGTAGCGCAGGTAGATGTCGTACGTGCCGGTGGGCGTCTCATTGCCCTTCTTGCCGTCGACGATCGAGCGCGGGCCCCACACCGGGGTGTCGCCCACATAGGCGGTGACGGTCTTGTTGGTGAGGTCGACGTCGATCCACTTCTCGCCGGTGGGCTCGGCCGCAGGCTCGTCCTCCTCGTCGGAGGTGCCCTTCTCGTCGTCGGACTTCTTCTCGTCGTCCTTCTTGTCCTCGGCCTTCTCGTCCTCGTCCTTCTCGTCCTTGGGGGCGTCGACCTGCTCGACCTCGGCCTCGACCTTCTTGGACTCGAAGGTCGCCTCGAGGGGGGTGATGCCCTTCATGGCGGTGATCAGGTCGTCGGCGACCTTGTCGGTGTTGGTGACCGACAGGCCGTCCTTCTTCTCGGTGACGACCTTGACGACCTTGCCGTCCTCGTCGACCTGCTCGATGCCGTCCTCGGCCTCGACGGCGTCCTGATCGGCGCGGGCGGCGACCCACTCGCGCACGGACTCCTCGTCCACGGTCATGGTGAGGGACTGGCCGTCCTCGGCAGGGGCCACCGAGATCCAGCCGGCACGGCGCTCGGCGGAGACCTCGTGGGTCTCGCCGTCGGCGCCCTTGATGGCCATGGGCTGCTCGAGCAGCTTCGAGATCGAGCCGACGACCTCCTCGGCCTCATCGGTGGTGATCGCCGGAGCGATCTCCTCGATGGTCTGCTCGACGGAGAAGTCCTCGAGCGCGGGGGCCTTCTCGGCCACGGCGGCCACGAGCGGCTTCGGGTCCACGCCCTGGCCGGGCTGGCCGGGCACGGCCTTCCAGGTCTGTGCGTCCTCATCGAAGGTGACGGAGGCGTCCACCGGGGTCGTCCTGTCCTTGGGCACGAGGCCCTCGGCGAAGTTGGCGGTCGCGCTCTCGTCGACGGTCACCACGGGCTTCACGGCGTGCTCGCCCGACCAGGTCGACGAGAGCACACCGGGGAGGGAATCGTCGCGGTCGACGGCGGCCTTCGCGGTGGCGTCGGCGTCGACGCTCACCCCGAGGTCGGCGAGCGACTTCTCGAGCTCCTGGTCGCCGGCGGTGACGGTGACCTTCACGGACTCGGCGCGCTCGGTGACGAGAGCGGAGATCTCCTCCGGCGTCTTGCCGGCGACGTCCTGCCCGAGCACGGTGGTGCCCGGGAGCGCGCGGCCGTCGAACTGCTTGGCGTAGGCCAGGGCGCCGCCCGTGAGGACGACGGCGAGCACGGCGAGGATGGCCACGATCAGCAGAGCGACTCGGCGACGCCCGTTGCGACCGCCCAGCGAGGCCGTGTGGGTCACGTTGGTCATGGATTCAGATCCGATCTCGGCGGCCGTCGTGACTGCCCCCGCAGGTATGTGCGGGAGGGCACAGGGGTCCCTCCCCGGCGCCGCCTTGCCCTTCAGGGTAGTGGAGGGGTACCGCGCACGATATGGCGACCTGCCCGAGATTCGTCACAGGTTCGCAACGGCGGCCCCGATGTGACGACGGATGTGCTGCGGTCCGTCATCACCCTCTCCGCATCAGGGCGGGCCGGCCGATGGTGACGAGCTCCGCGGCCGTGGCCGTCCAGGAGGGGCGGCGACGGCATTACAGTTGCACCGGCGATCCCCGCCGTCGCACCGGCCGCCCGGTGTCCCGGCCGCCCGGGGTCGCCGCCCGGCCCAGCTCCCTCGCCCCGCGCCGAGAGCGCACCCGTCCCCGGAAGGACATGACTGCGTCGTGACCCGCGTCCCCATCTGGCACTCCGTCGAGGAGGTGCCCGCTGAGCTCGGACCCACCGCGGTCTCGATCGGCAACTACGACGGCGTCCACCGCGGGCACCGCTTCGTGCTGGACCAGCTGCGTCACCATGCCGAGGCGCGGTCGCTGGCACCTGTGGCGATCACCTTCTGGCCGCATCCGCGGCACGTGATGGGAGACCCCTCGCGCACCCCGCTGCTCACCGGTCATGAGGACCGCGACCGCCTGCTGCTCCTGGCCGGGATGCACGGCGTCCTGGATCTCGAGTTCACGCTGGACTTCGCGCAGCATTCGCCCGAGGAGTTCGTGCGGATCTTCCTGGTCGAGGGTCTCGGGGCGAAGTGCGTGGTCCTCGGGGAGGACGCGCTCTTCGGTCGCGCGAACGCGGGCACCATCGAGACCATGCGCGAGCTCGGCGTGAAATACGGCTTCGAGGTCGTCACTGTCGACGAGATGGGACCGGAGGGCGCGGGTTCGGGCCGCATCTCCTCCTCCGGGATCCGCCACGACCTGCTCCAGGGGGACGTGGCCGCCGCGAACAGTGCGCTGGGCCGCCTGCACACCGTGACCGATGTGGTCCACCACGGCTTCCGTCGCGGTCGCGAGCTGGGCTTCCCGACCGCGAACCTCGGCCCGGCCCCGGCCGGCCTCATCCCCGCCGACGGCGTGTACGCCGGATACCTCACCGTCACCGAGCAGGATCCCGCGCACCTCGGGGTCGAGCCGCTGGCAGGGGCCCCTGCGACCATCTCCATCGGGACCAACCCGACCTTCGAGGGCGAGGACCCCGACAGCGGCCCCCGCCGCACCGTCGAGGCCTACGTGCACGACGATCACGAGCTGGACCTCTACGGCGATCTCGTGCGGCTCGAATTCGTCGACTACCAGCGGCCCACGCTCAAGTTCGACTCGGTCGAATCCCTCGTCGAGCAGATGGACCGGGACGTCGAGGTGACCCGCCGCACTCTCGCGACGGAGCAGTCCCGGCCCGGCACCGCCGACTGATATCCTGCCAGCGCCGTCACATCGGCCGCGGAGAGCGGATCCTCCTCGTCATCGCACCTGCCTCCAGGCACGCGCGTGCCGGGGCCGTTCGACCCAGAGCCCGGGCATCAGGTCCGGAGCGCCGCGCAACGACCCAGGAGAGCCATGGCCTTCGACACCGCTACGAAGCAGCAGATCATCAAGGAGTACGGGACCACCGAGGGCGACACCGGCTCGCCCGAGGTCCAGGTCGCGCTCCTCACCCATCGCATCACCTACCTGACCGAGCACCTCAAGACCCACAAGCACGACCACCACACGCGTCGTGGTCTGATGCTGCTGGTCGGTCAGCGCAAGCGCCTCCTGCAGTACCTGCAGGGCGTCGACATCGAGCGTTACCGTTCGCTGATCAAGCGTCTCGGCATCCGCCGCTGACGATCGCCGCCGCTCGCCCCTGAGGGCGGGCGGCGGTTTCGTGTGCCCGTCGTCCTCGGACGGCGGGTCGCCCGTCCACCGCCCCGACCAGGTTCGGTCCTCGGCAGTGACCTTCGGAGCAGGACCCTGACATCGGGGTCCGGCCGCCGCGGGTGACTGACGAAGGCCGCACCGGCAGGGCACCCCTTCATCCAAGGAGAGTCACATGGCCATGGAAGGCCCCGACATCACCGCCACCACCGCAGTCATCGACAACGGCTCCTACGGCCGTCGCGAGGTCCGCTTCGAGACCGGTCGGCTGGCCCAGCAGGCCGCCGGCGCCGTCGCCGTCTACCTCGACGACGACACCATGGTGTTCTCGGCGACCGCCGTCTCGAACAAGCCGAAGGAGCACTTCGACTTCTTCCCGCTGACGATCGACGTCGAGGAGCGCATGTACGCCGCGGGTCGCATCCCCGGCTCGTTCTTCCGTCGTGAGGGACGCCCCGGCACCGACGCGATCCTCGCCGCCCGCCTGACCGACCGCCCGCTGCGCCCCGCCTTCGTCAAGGGCCTGCGCAACGAGGTCCAGGTCGTGCTCACCATCATGGCGAACAACCCCGAGGACGCCTACGACGTCGTCGGCATCAACGGCGCCTCCGCCTCCACCCAGATCTCCGGTCTGCCCTTCTCGGGCCCGATCGGCGGCGTGCGCATCGCGCTCATGCCCGACGCCCAGGGCGGCGGCCAGTGGGTCGCCTTCCCGACCTTCTCGCAGCTGGACGAGGCCGTCTTCTCGATGGTCGTCGCCGGCCGCATCGTCGAGGACGACGTCGCGATCATGATGGTCGAGGCCGAGGCCACCGACAACGCCTGGACCCTCATCAAGGAGCAGGGCGCGATCGCCCCGACCGAGGCCGTCGTGGCCGAGGGCCTCGAGGCCGCCAAGGTCTTCATCCGCAGCCTCTGCGTCGCCCAGCAGGAGCTGGCGTCCAAGGCCGCCAAGCCGGTGCGCGAGTTCCCGCTGTTCCTGGACTACCAGGAGGACGCCTACGGCATCGTCGAGGCCGCCGCGGCCGATCGCCTGGCCGAGGTCATGTCGATCGCCGCCAAGACCGAGCGCGAGGAGCGCACCGAGGAGCTCCTCTCCGAGGTCGTCGCCGAGCTGTCCGCCGAGGGTGCGCAGCTCGAGGGGCGCGACAAGGAGGTCTCCGGTGCATTCCGTTCGCTGACCAAGCAGGTCGTGCGCAAGAAGGTCCTCACCGACGGCGTCCGCATCGACGGCCGCGGCCTGCGGGACATCCGCGCGCTCTCCGCCGAGGTCGAGGTGCTCCCGCGCGTGCACGGCTCCGCACTGTTCCAGCGCGGCGAGACCCAGATCATGGGTGTCTCCACGCTGAACATGCTCAAGATGGAGCAGCAGATCGACTCGCTCGGTCCGGTCACGCGCAAGCGCTACGTGCACCACTACAACTTCCCGCCGTACTCCACCGGTGAGACCGGCCGCGTCGGCTCCCCGAAGCGTCGCGAGATCGGCCACGGCATGCTCGCCGAGCGCGCCATCGTGCCGGTGCTGCCCACCCGCGAGGAGTTCCCCTACGCGATCCGTCAGGTCTCCGAGGCCCTCGGCTCCAACGGCTCCACCTCGATGGGCTCCGTCTGCGCCTCGACCCTGTCGCTGCTGAACGCCGGTGTGCCGCTGCGCGCCCCGGTCGCCGGCATCGCCATGGGCCTGATCTCCGACACCGTCGACGGCGAGACCCGCTACGCGGCCCTCACCGACATCCTCGGTGCGGAGGACGCCTTCGGCGACATGGACTTCAAGGTCGCCGGCACCAGCGAGTTCGTCACCGCCATCCAGCTCGACACCAAGCTCGACGGCCTCCCGGCCGCCGTGCTCACCGGTGCGCTGTCGCAGGCCCACGAGGCCCGCCTGGCGATCCTCGGCGTGCTCGCCGAGGCGATCGACACCCCCGACGAGATGAGCCCGCACGCCCCGCGCGTCCTCGCGGTCACCGTCCCGGTCGACAAGATCGGTGCGGTCATCGGCCCGAAGGGCCAGATGATCAACAAGATCCAGGACGACACCGGTGCGGACATCACCATCGAGGACGACGGCACCGTGTACATCGGCGCCACGGACGGCCCCTCGGCCGAGGCCGCGCGCTCCGCGGTCAACGCCATCGCCAACCCGATGGTCCCCGAGATCGGCGAGCGCTACCTCGGCACCGTCGTGCGTGTGGTCGACTTCGGTGCCTTCGTCTCGCTGACCCCGGGCAAGGACGGCCTGCTGCACGTCACCCAGCTGCGCAAGCTGAACGACGGCAAGCGGGTCGACAACGTCGAGGACGTCGCCAAGGTCGGTCAGAAGATCGAGGTGGAGATCCGCGAGATCGACGCCCGCGGCAAGATCTCCCTCGCGGTGATCGAGGACGAGGCGGAGTCCGACGACGCCGCTCCGGCCGAGGAGAACTCCGCGGAGTGATCCATCCGCCGGCCCTCGGCTGACGGCAGCGGAAGGGGAGGCACCCACCAGGGTGCCTCCCCTTCCTGCATCCCCGGTCCCGGTGGGCGGGCGCCGCGGTCGGTCCCAGCGGTCGGTCCCAGCGGCCGGGCGCCGCGGCCGGTCCCGGTGGCCGGGCGCCGCGGCCGGTCCCGGTGGCCAGGTGCCGCGGTCGGATGACGCGGGATGGCGTATAGCAGCGCGAGGTGGCATATATGCCACCTCGCGTCGGTATGGGCCCGTCCATGACGTGGGGAGGGACGCGCGCGCGCCCGCCCATGACGAGGAGACGGCGCGCCTGCCCACGACACGGGGAGGGGAAGAGGGCCCGGACGTGACGTGGGCAGTGTGCGGGCTGGACCCGGCCCAGCTCCACAGGCTTCCTGAGATCACCCTGTCCGCCGGGCGCCGGGACCATGGAACAATCGATCGATGCCTCTCGACCTCGCCTACGATGATCCCCGCTCCGATGTGCTGCTCGAACCTGCCGCCGGGGTGCGCCGCAGCATCCTGCCCGGCGGCGTGCGCCTGCTGACCCAGACCGACCGGAGCGTGCGCAGCGCGAGCATCGGCCTGTGGCTGCCGGTCGGCTCGCGGGACGAGACCCCGGCTCATGCTGGCTCCACCCATGTGCTCGAGCATCTCCTGTTCAAGGGCACCCGTCGGCGCAGTGCGATGGACATCGCGACCGCCTTCGACGAGGTGGGCGGTGACTCCAACGCCGTCACCGCGAAGGAGCACACGCTCTACTACGGCCGGGTCCGGTCGGCGGACATCCCGATGGCCGTGGACGTCCTCACCGACATGATCACCGCCTCCCTGCTCGAGCAGGAGGCGCTCGTCACCGAGCGCGAGGTCATCCTCGAGGAGCTCGCGATGGCCGAGGACGATCCGGGGGACATCGGGTACGAGACCTTCCTCGCCGATGTGCTCGGCCCGGCCACCGCGATCGGCCGGCCGGTCGGCGGCACCGCGGCGTCCGTGAGCGCGCTGAGCATCGAGAACGTGCGAGCTCACTTCACCGAGCACTACCGGCCCGAGAACCTGGTGGTCACCGCGGTGGGCGACGTCGACCATGAACAGCTCGCCGGGCTTCTTGAACAGGGTCTCCGCCGTGGAGGGTGGGAGCTGGCCGAGGGGGCTCTGCCGCGCCGTCGGCCCACCCCGGCCGTGCATCGCGCCGACGATGCCGGGCTCGTGATGGATCCTTCCGAGGTCGCCGCGATCACCCCGCATCGTCTGATCCGCCCCACCGAGCAGAACCACATCTACCTCGGCGGCCCCGGGCTCACCGTTGTCAGCGAGGACCGCCACAGCCTCTCGGTGCTGATGTCGATCCTCGGCGGCGGGATGTCCTCCCGCCTGTTCCAGAACATCCGCGAGCAGCGGGGCCTGGCCTACTCGGTCTACTCCTTCAGCGCCGCCTACCGTGATGCGGGCCTGTTCGGCATGTACGCCGCCTGCCGCCCCGGCCGTACCGGTCAGGTGGTCGAGCTGCTCGCGCAGGAGCTGACGCGTATGGGGGAGCAGGGCATCTCGGCGCTCGAGCTCGAGCGGGCCAAGGGCCAGATCACCGGATCCTTCGCCCTCGGTCTCGAGGACACCAGCTCCCGGATGGGCAGGCTCGGCACGATCGAGCTGGTCCATGGCCGGTACACGAGCGTCGACGAGACCCTCGCGCAGATCGGCGCGGTCGGGGTCGACGATGTCGCCACGCTCGCGGCCCGATTCTCGCGTTCGTTCAGCACCCGGGTCGAGATCGGTCCGGAGAGCTGAGCGGAGGCCCGCGCCCACCCCATGCGCCCCCTGTCCCTCCCACCCCTGCGTTCCTCGAGGAGAATCCCATGATCCAGTCCCCGTCCCGTCCCACCCGGGTCGCCGTCCTCGGCGCCTCCGGCCGCATGGGCGCCGCCGCCTGCGCCGCCGTCGAGGACGCGGCCGATCTCGAGCTCGTCGCGCGGATCGGCCGCGGTGACGACATCGCCGCGGTCGCCGAGGCCGGCGCGGAGGTCGCGATCGACCTGACCATCCCGTCGGTCACCGCCGAGAACGTCCGCTGGCTGGTCGAGCACGGCATCCACGCCGTGGTCGGCACCACCGGCTGGACCGAGGAGTCCCTCGACGCCCTGCGCACCCAGCTCGAGGGCGCGGAGGGCGTGGGCGTGCTGATCGCGCCGAACTTCGCGATCGGCGCCGTGCTCGCCATGCGCTTCGCGGAGATCGCCGCGCGCTACTACGACAGCGCCGAGATCATCGAGATGCACCACGAGAACAAGCTCGACGCCCCCTCGGGCACCGCGCGCCACACCGCGGCCGCGATCGCCCGTGGCCGGGCGGAGGCCGGGCTCGGCCCCGTCCCGGATGCGACGGAGAAGGACCCCGACGGCGCTCGCGGTGCCGTGGTCGACGGCATCCACGTCCACGCGGTGCGCCAGCGTGGACTGGTCGCCCACGAGGTGGTCCAGTTCGGAGGGGTGGGGGAGCAGTTCGTGCTGCGCCACGACTCCTTCGACCGCGTCAGCTTCATGCCCGGCGTGCTGCTGGGCGTGCGCGAGGTCGCCGCGCATCCCGGGCTCACCGTGGGCCTCGACGGCTACATGGACCTCGGCTGAGGCGCCCGCCCATGAAGGACAGGATCCTCGTCGTCCTGCTGGTGCTGGTCAGCGCCGCCTACGCCTGGGGCCTGGGCTGGATCGCCTGGGGCTTCCTCCGCGCCGGCAGCGCGCTGGGCCTGGGCCTCGCCCTCGCCATCGTGATCCTGCTGCTGCTCACGGTGTGGGTGACCTGGCGGGAGGTTCTCTTCGGCCTGGCCGCAGGGCGGCTCGCGGCGCAGTACGAGCCGCCCGCGACGGCCGACGGGGAGGACCGCCGCGCCGAGTTCGAGGCGGCACGGTCGGCGATCCAGGAGGGCGAGGAGAGCGACTGGCGCGCCTGGTTCCGCCTCGCCCTGGCCTATGAATCGCTGCGCGACCGCAGGGGCGCGAGGATGGCGACACGTCGGGCGATCGCCGAGAGCCGGGGCTGAGCGCTCAGGCCCAGCCCATCGCCCTCAGGCCCGCCGCGACGACCGCGGCACCGATCACGACCACCAGGAACGGCGCCCGCAGCCACAGCAGCACGGCGGCCGCCGCCAGCGCGGCGAGGCGGGCGTCGAGCACGATCTCGCTGCCGCTGGTCGCGGTCTGGGTGGCCACGAGGGCGCCGAGGAGCGCGATCGGCAGCAGCGTGGTGATGCGGGAGATGCGCGGCCTCTCGAGCACGTCCGGCGGTGCCTGATAGCCGATCCACTTCTGGGCGAAGGACAGCACCGACGCGCCGATCACGGCGATCCACAGCAGGCTCATCGGGGCTCCTCCCGGTCGTCCGGAACCTGATCGGCCTCCGCCGCTCGCTGCCGGTGCCGCGGCGCCGGGACCGGACCCAGCAGACCGGCGGCCACCGCGACGAGGGCGGCGGCGAGCACCGGCAGGCCCGGTGGCAGAGCGGGGGTGCTCACGAGCGCCACGAAGGCCGCCGCGACCGCGATCGCCACGGCGTCCCTGCTCCGCAGCCGTGGCCACAGCAGCGCGAGGAACGCGGCGGCCGCCGCCGCATCGAGCCCCCACGCCGCAGGATCGGCGACATGCTGCCCGACCAGCGCCCCCACCAGGGAGAAGAGGTTCCAGAACACGTAGACCCACACCCCGGCCGCCCAGAAGCCCGCCCTCTTCTGCGCGACGGTGGTGCCGGAGGCCGCGAGGGCGGCGGACTCGTCGATCGTCAGCTGGACCCGGGCGAGACCGCGCAGTCCGCCGCGGGGGAGCGAGGGGGCCAGGATCAGGCCGTACAGGGTGTTGCGGATCCCCAGCAGCACGGAGGCCAGCGCCGCGCCGAGGGCGGAGCCTCCTGCGCCCACCACGCCGATGAAGGCGAACTGGCTGCCGCCGGTGAACATCACCGCCGAGAGCACCATCGCCTGCCAGACGTCGAGACCCGAGGCCGTGGCCAGCGCTCCGAACGAGATCCCGTAGAGCCCGGTGGCGATCCCGATCGAGAGGCCCGTGCGGCGGATGCTGCGGAGGCTGAGGGCCCCGTCGCCGTGATCCTCGGGCAGGGACTCCGCAGGCCCGGGTGAAGCAGTGCTCATGATGCTCGACACTCTACGATCACCTGGGACGACGCCACCGCACTGTCCGCGATGGGGTATGAGAATCTAGAACCATGACGCTGCCTCCGGACCCCGCCGCCGACCGAGCTGACGACCGCGCCGGAGACAGCGGCGCCGTGCCCTCCCTGCCGCTGCGCGCCTCTGTGCTGCTGCTGGACATGGACGGCACCCTCATCGACTCCGGGCCCGCGGTGGAGCGGTCCTGGAACACGCTCTTCGCCGAGCTCGGCACCGACCTCGAGTTCGGGGCGCAGCAGCACGGCATGCCCGCCCGGCAGGTCCTCGGGCAGGTCCTCCCGGATCTGGGGGAGGAGGAGCTGACGGCGGCTCACCGGAGGATCGAGGAGCTCGAGATCTCGGACGTGGACGGGATCGTGGTGCTCCCGGGCACGGAGCGGCTGCTCGCCGAGCTGGACGCCGCCGCCGAGCAGCTCGGTCGGCCCACCTGGACGATCGTCACCTCCTGCACGGCCCCGCTCTTCGAGGCGCGTTGGGCCCGCACCGGGCTCCCGGTCCCCGCAGGGCTCGTCACGGCGGACCAGGTCAGCAACGGCAAGCCGCATCCCGAGCCCTATCTCCTGGGCGCCGAGCGCCTCGGCGTCGAGCCGTCCGCCGCCGTCGTGGTCGAGGACTCCCTCGGCGGCCTGCGGGCGGGGGCGGCCGCCGGATCACGCACCGTCGCGGTGACCAGCACCACGCCCGCAGGGGACCTCGCTCCGCTCGCGGACGCGCTGGTCACCTCCCTGGACGACCTCGAGATCCGCATCGACGGGAACGAGCTCCTGCTCTCCCGCCGCGGCGGATGAGAATCACGTCGCGCCTGCCTCGGAGCGACCGCCGCCGTTGATAGGCTCGGGCGGCCGCACCTGGCCCGTCCACGCGTCTTCGGACGTCGGCACGTCCCCGCGCTCCCGCGCTGCGACCAGGTGCGGGAGCCGTCCCCCTCGAAAGGACTCGTCCCATGTGCGGAATCGCCGGTACCTACGGATTCGGTGCTGACACCGAGGGCATCGCCCGCCGCATGAGCGGTGCGCTGGCCCACCGCGGTCCCGACGGCGAAGGCCTCTTCGTCGACGACCAGATCGGCCTGGCCCACCGCCGCCTCGCGATCATCGACCGCGAGCACGGTGCGCAGCCGATGACCACGGCCGACGGCCGCTACACGATCATCTACAACGGCGAGACCTACAACTACCTCGACCTGCGCACCGAGCTCGAGCAGCTCGGCCACACCTTCCGCACCGACTCGGACACCGAGGTGCTCCTCGAGGCGCACGCGGAGTGGGGCACCGCCGCCTACGACCGCTTCAACGGCATGTTCGCCTTCGCGATCCACGACGCGGAGACGGGCACCGTCACCATCGCCCGCGACCACTTCGGCATCAAGCCCCTCTACTACTGGATCGATCCCGCGGCCGAGGGAGCCGACTCCCCGCGCGTGGTGTTCGGCTCCGAGATCCGCTCGTTGCTGGCGGCGCGCGTGTTCGAGGCCGCGCCGGACGACCGGGCGGTCTACCGCTACCTGAAGTTCCGGGTCCAGGACGACGACTCCCAGACCTTCTTCGCGGGGGTCAGCCGCCTGATGGCCGGCCAGGTGCTCGAGATCCGCGCCGACGGCACCGAGGTCTCGTCCTTCACCCGGCTCCAGGAGGAGCTGCGCGAGATCGCCGCGCGCCCCAGCCGTCCCTACGACGAGTCCGTGGTCGACGAGTACCGCGAGCGCTTCCAGGAGTCGGTGCGCCTGCGCCTGCAGTCCGAGGTGCCCGTCGGCACCTCGCTCTCCGGCGGCCTGGACTCCTCCGCGGTCGCCGCCGTGATCGCCCGCCACCTGCGCGACCAGCCCGAGGACGAGCGCTACAGCGCCGTCGGCTCCCGTCAGAACACCTTCTCGGCCGTCTTCCCGAACTCCTCGAACGACGAGGAGCGCTACGTGGACGCGCTGCTGGAGGACAACAAGGGCCAGATCACCGCGCACAAGATCACGCCGCAGCCCGGCGCCTTCCTCGAGGACGTGCACGACTTCGTGCGCACCCAGGAGGAGCCGATCATCTCCACCGGCCCGTACGCCCAGTACGCCGTGATGCGCGAGGCCAGCCAGCACGTCACCGTGCTGCTGGACGGCCAGGGCGCCGACGAGATGATGGCCGGGTACAACCCGTACTTCTACGTCTACCTCCGTCAGCTGCGGAAGCAGAAGCGCTTCAAGGAGCTCGCCAGCGAGGTCGTCGGCTCGCGCGACATCCTGCGCAAGCTCGCCCGGACGAAGTTCTCCGGCCGCACCTCTGTCCCGATCGAGGCGCTGCTGAACTCGGGCTTCGTCGCCGAGCACAGCGGCGAGAAGGTCTCCTCGGTCCAGGACGACCTCAAGGAGCGCCTGCTCGAGGACACCTTCCGCTCCTCGCTGCCGTCGCTGCTGCGCTACGAGGACAAGAACACGATGCGCTTCAGCATCGAGGGGCGCGTCCCCTTCGTCGACAAGGAGCTGCTGAAGTTCCTCTTCTCGCTCGACGAGTCCGCGATCATCCACGACGGCTG
Organism: Brachybacterium ginsengisoli; assembly: GCF_002407065.1. NCBI lineage: Bacteria > Bacillati > Actinomycetota > Actinomycetes > Micrococcales > Dermabacteraceae > Brachybacterium > Brachybacterium ginsengisoli. The sequence continues at coordinate 2,621,624 of NZ_CP023564.1, read as the reverse complement.
GAACAAGCGGATCCTGCGCGAGTCCATGTTCGGGATCCTCCCCGACATGATCTCCAAGCGCCGCAACAAGATCGGCTTCACCACCCCGGAGGGGGAGTGGTTCCGGAACATCGCCCCGCAGCTGCGCGAGATCTTCGCCTCGCCGTCCTTCGCCTCGCGACCCTACTTCGATGCCGCGAGCGTGCTGGCGCTGTTCGACGACTACATCGCGCACCCCGAGAACCACGGCACGCTCATGTTCTGGCGCCTGCTGAACGTCGAGCTGTGGATGCGCACCTTCTTCGACGATGCCGACGGGGCCGTCCGCGCCCTCGGCGGCTCGGCCGAGGCCGCCGGGGCACCCGCCCCGGTCCTCGCCCCGGCTCCGGAGGAGACCGTCGAGGAGCCCAAGAGCGACCACCTCGCCAACCCCGGCAAGGAGCTCGACCTGGTCTCCGAGGCCGACGGCCACACCTGGCGCCGCTTCCCGCTGCAGACCGAGCTGGTCGCCCGCGGCGACGACATCGAGAAGCTCGTCCGCGAGCGGGTCGAGCGCTTCGCCGCCGACCTCCCCGAGGATGCATCGCCCGCCGGCGTCCCGTGGTACTTCGTGATCAGCGAGAAGATCATCGCTATCTCGCAGGGCCGCTCCTGGTTCACCTGGGAGGTCAAGCCGCGTCGCTCGGCGAAGGTCCTCAGCCGCTTCGTCAGCCGCACCCCGGCCGGCATCGGCCTGGGCGACCCGACCACCATGGAGCTCGCGATCCGAGAGGTCGGACTGCCCCGCGTCCTGGCGGCCTCGGCCGCGGGTGCCGCGGGCAAGGCCGTCGGCCGCAAGGGACTCTTCTACGAGGTCGTCGGCGCCAACGTGCGCGCCATCGACGGCCCCACCCCGTACTCGGCCTTCCCCTCGAACGTCTCCGCCAAGCTGCCGCCGAAGGATCCGGACGCGGTCTCCGCGCGGATCTCCGCCGCGATCCGCGGCGCGGACATCCCCGCCGCCCTCCGGGACAGCTTCGTGGGCACCGTGGTGATGGACGCCAACGACATCGGCCGCAACGTGCTGGGCTCGGACGTCGCGACGCCGCACGAGAACCTCGAGGCCACCTTCGCCGACAACCCGCTGGGTCAGGGCCGTCAGCGCACCCCGATGGCGGTCCTGGTGGATCTCGGCACCGCGACACAGCGGTGAACGAGCTCGGATCTGGTCTAGGCTCCGGACAGCAGAGCATTTTCGGGAGGATCTCATGACCAGCACCGACCAGAGCCCGGCGCGGCCGTTCGGCGCGGTGGGGACCGCCATGGTCACCCCGCTCACCGAGGACGGCCACGCTGTGGACCTCGACGCGGCCCAGCAGCTCGCCCGGCACGTCGTCGAGCACGGGCACGACATGATCGTCGTCTCCGGCACCACCGGCGAGGCCCCGACCCTCACCGACGTCGAGAAGCTCGACCTGGCCCGTGCGGTCCGCGAGGCCGTCGGGCCCGAGATCACGGTGATCGCCGGAGTGGGCACGTACGACACCGCCCATTCGATCGATCTCGCCCGCGAGCACGCGAAGCTCGGCGTCGACGGCCTGCTCGTCGTCACGCCGTACTACTCCAAGCCCAGCCAGGCCGGGGTCATCGCGCACACCACCGCGGTCGCGGACTCGACCGACCTCCCGGTGATGCTCTACGACATCCCGGGCCGCTCCGGCATCCCGCTGGCCTACGAGACCATCCTGCGGCTGGGGGAGAACCCCCGAATCCTCGCGGTCAAGGACGCCAAGGGCGATCTGCAGCAGGCCTCGCGGGTCATGGAGCGCACGGATCTGGCCTACTACTCCGGCGAGGACGCGCTGAACCTCCCGTGGCTCTCGATCGGCGCCGCCGGCATCGTCTCGGTGGTCAGCCAGGTCTCCGGCGACGTGGAGAAGGCGATGATCGAGGCCGTGGACCGGTCCGATCTCGTCGCCGCCCGCGCTGCCCATCATCGACTCGTCCCCGTCGTCGAGGCGATCATGGGCCACATGCCCGGCGCGGTGGCGGCCAAAGCCGCACTGCACCTGCAGGGCGTGCTGCCCCACGCCGCGATGCGCGGCCCCCACGTGCCGGCCGATCAGGATCAGGTGCGCGCCCTCGCCGCCGCGCTGGAGGCCGCCGGACTGCTCTGAGCACGCCCGGCCCGCGAGGCCCGTCCGTCCGACCAGGTCCACCCGTTCCCCGCGCTCGGAGGTTCCGATGTCCACCGTCTTCGCCCGGCGTCTCCCGCTCCCGCCGCCGCTGCCCGAGGGGACGCTGCGCATCGTCCCGCTCGGCGGGCTCGGCGACGTGGGCCGCAACATGACCGTGCTGGAGTTCGAGGGTCGGCTGCTGATCGTCGACTGCGGCGTCCTCTTCCCGGAGTACTCCCAGCCCGGAGTCGATCTGATCCTGCCCGACTTCGACCTCCTCGAGGACCGGCTCGACGACGTCGCCGCGATCGTGCTCACGCACGGCCACGAGGACCACATCGGGGCCGTCCCGTACCTGCTGCGTCGGAAGCCGGACATCCCACTGGTGGGCAGCCAGCTCACGCTCGCGTTCATCGAGGCGAAGCTCAAGGAGCACCGCATCCGGCCGTACACCTTCGCGGTGGCGGAGGGGCAGCAGGAGAGCTTCGGCCCGTTCGACTGCGAGTTCGTGGCGGTCAACCACTCCATCCCCGACGCTCTCGCCGTGCACGTGTCCACGCCGGCCGGGACGGTGCTGCACACCGGCGACTTCAAGATGGACCAGCTGCCGCTGGACGGTCGGATCACCGACCTGCGCGCCTTCGCCCGTCTCGGCGAGGCCGGGGTCGACCTGTTCATGACCGATTCGACCAACGCCGAGGTCCCCGGCTTCACCGTCGGCGAGCAGGAGATCGGCCCGACCCTGGACACGATCTTCGCGCGAGCTCACCAGAAGATCGTCGTGGCCTCCTTCTCCAGCCATGTCCACCGCGTCCAGCAGGTGCTGGACGCCGCGGCGGCGCACGGTCGGAAGGTCGCCTTCGTGGGCCGGTCCATGGTGCGGAACATGGGCATCGCGGAGCAGATGGGCTATCTGCACGTCCCGGACGACACCCTCATCGACGTCAGGCGCATCGACGGCCTGCCCGATGACCAGGTGGTGCTCATGTGCACCGGCAGCCAGGGCGAGCCGATGGCGGCGCTGGGCCGGATCGCGAACCGTGACCACCGCGTGAGCGTGGGGCCGGGAGACGTCGTCATCCTCGCCTCCTCCCTCATCCCGGGGAACGAGAACGCCGTGTTCCGTGTGGTCAACGGCCTGATGGCGCTGGGTGCCGAGGTGGTCCACAAGGGCAACGCGAAGGTGCACACCTCGGGGCACGCCAGCGAGGGCGAGCTGCTGTACTGCTACAACATCGTGCGTCCCCGGAACGTCATGCCGATCCATGGCGAGGTGCGCCACCTCATCGCCAACGGCCGGATCGCCGAGAGGACCGGGGTGCCGCGGGAGCGGATCGTGCTGGCGAAGGACGGCCACGTCGTGGATCTGAAGGACGGGATCGCGACGACGGTCGGGGAGCTGCCCAACGGATACGTCTACGTCGACGGCTCCAGCGTCGGCGAGATCTCCGAGGCGGACCTCAAGGATCGGCGGATCCTGGGCGACGAGGGCTTCATCTCCCTGTTCGCCGTGGTCAACTCCGAGACCGGTGCGCTGATCGCCGGCCCGGAGATCCATGCCCGCGGCGTCGCCGAGGACGCCCAGGTGTTCGAGAAGATCCGCCCGGAGATCATCAAGGCCCTCGAGAAGGCGGTCGCCGACCAGACCGACCGCCACGACACCCACCAGCTGCAGCAGGTGATGCGCCGCGTGGTGGGCCGGTACGTCGGCCAGCGCCTGCGCCGCCGCCCGATGATCATCCCGATCGTCATCGAGTCCTGATCCTCCCCGGGTCGACGTGCTGCTGAGGCCGCGCCGTCATCGGTGGTCGGGTACTGGCGTCCTGGCGGTGAGCATGCCGATATGGCCGCAGTGGCCGCCACGGCGCCCCTGGTCGACCGGATCCTCCGCCGGAAAGGCCTCCCCGCCCGCCCCGCGCCGACCCGGCGCCTCCCGTCCGCCCCGGCCTGGGAGCTGTGATCCCTGCCTGGGACGACGGGGCCGTGCGGGTCGCCTCCCGGGCGCGGCGGGCCCGGGACGGTACGATCGGGGCCATGGCGACACGTACGTCTTCCCCCGCACGTGCGTCGAAAGGCTCCTCGCGGACCTCTGCTGCCGGTACCTCGCGCACCAAGGGCTCCGCGGCGAACGATCCCTCGACGCTCCCTCTTCCGGTGCGCGCTGTGCGCTCCGGCTATCTGGCGATCGCTCGCATGGTCGGCGGCATGGTCCGCTCGATCGGCGTGCAGCGCTGGGAGGTCGAGCCCGAGCAGCGTCGTGACGGCTATGCGATGTTCCTGCTGGCGATCGCGACGCTCGTCGCCGTCGTCGAGTGGTGGCAGTCCGCCGGTCCGGTCTTCGGCGCGGTCCACACGGTGGTGGCCGGCACCTTCGGCATCTCCTCGATGGTGATCCCGCTGCTGGCAGCCGGCTGGGCGCTGCGGATGTTCCGTCGTCCCGACCAGGTGCGGGCCAACTCCCGCATCGCCATCGGCATCGGGATCCTGCTCACCGCCATCTCGGCGATCGCCTCCGTCTCGGCCCGCCTGCCCGCGCCGGCGGACGGCATCGGCGCGCTCGCCCGCGGCGGCGGTGTGCTGGGCTACCTCGCCGCCGCCCCGCTCGAGGCGCTGGTGCCCCCGGTCGCGGTCATCGTGCTCCACTCGGTGCTGATCGCCTTCGGCATCCTGGTCCTCACCGCCACCCCGGTGGAGTCGATCCCCTCCCGCGTGCGCGGCGTCTACGAGGTCATGGTGGGCAGCGGCGTCGAGGAGGACGAGGAGCGCGTCGCCTTCGGCATGCGCCCTCGTCGCGTCGACCCTGCCGTGCACGACCAGGCCACCGAGGCTCAGCCGGCAGGTCGGACTCGTCGGCGCACCCGCAAGGAGAAGGCGGAGGACGCCGAGCGCGACCACGAGGCCTTCGGATACGCCGGGGACGAGGCCTTCGAGCAGGGTGTCGACGAGGACGCGGCAGCCGCCGCCGGGAAGGTGAAGAGCGGGAAGAAGAGCCGTCGCGCCGCATCGCGCCGTGGCGCGCCCGAGGACGCCGACGAGGTCTTCGACGTCGTCGAGGACGAGAACCATCGCGCCAAGACCTTCCCCGGCCCGGGCGCCGCCGGGCAGGCCACCACTCCGATGTCCACCGAAGCCAAGGGTGCCGGTCGCACAGCCGCGATCCCGTCGGCCGCTGCGAAGGCCCCGGCGGCGAAGCCTGCCCCGGAGGAGAAGCCGGACCTGGTCCCGCCGCCGCTGGGCGATCTGCCCCGGGCGGGGGAGCAGCTCGAGCTCGCGGGCGACGTGGTCTACACCCTGCCGGAGTCCTCGTTCCTGCTGGAGGGTCCGCCCCACAAGACCCGTTCCGAGGCGAACGACCAGGTCGTCGCCGCGCTCACCGAGGTCTTCGAGCAGTTCAAGGTCGATGCCGAGGTGGTCGGATTCTCCCGCGGGCCGACGGTCACCCGCTACGAGGTCGAGCTCTCCCCGGGCACCAAGGTCGAGAAGGTCACGGCCCTGGACAAGAACATCTCCTACGCCGTGGCCAGCGCCGACGTGCGGATCCTCTCGCCGATCCCCGGCAAGAAGGCGATCGGCATCGAGATCCCCAACACCGACCGCGAGACGGTCGCGCTCGGCGACGTGCTGCGCAGCTCGGTGGCCCGACGCAACGAGCATCCGCTGGTGATGGGCGTGGGCAAGGACGTCGAGGGCGGCTATGTCGTCGCGAACCTCGCCAAGATGCCGCACATGCTGGTCGCGGGCGCCACCGGCTCGGGCAAGTCGAGCTTCATCAACGGCATGATCACCTCGATCCTGATGCGCTCCACCCCGGAGGAGGTGCGCATGGTGCTGGTCGACCCCAAGCGGGTCGAGCTGACCATCTACGAGGGCATCCCGCACCTGATCACGCCGATCATCACCAACCCCAAGAAGGCCGCCGAGGCCCTCGAGTGGGTCGTCAAGGAGATGGACGCGCGCTACGACGACCTCGCCGCCTTCGGGTTCAAGCACGTGGACGACTTCAACAAGGCCGTTCGCGCCGGCGAGGTCAAGGTGCCCGCGGGCAGCGAGCGGCGCCTGGCCCCGTACCCGTACCTGCTGGTCGTGGTCGACGAGCTCGCGGACCTCATGATGGTCGCCCCGCGCGACGTCGAGGCGTCGATCCAGCGCATCACCCAGCTGGCGCGCGCCGCGGGCATCCACCTGATCCTCGCCACGCAGCGTCCCTCGGTCGACGTGGTGACCGGCATCATCAAGGCCAACGTGCCCAGCCGTCTCGCCTTCGCGACCTCGTCGCTCCAGGACTCGCGCGTCATCCTCGACTCCGTCGGCGCGGAGAAGCTCATCGGCCAGGGCGACGCCCTGTTCCATCCCATGGGCAAGGCCAAGCCGATGCGCGTCCAGGGCGCCTGGGTCAACGAGTCGGAGATCCACAAGGTCGTCGACCACGTCAAGACCCAGATGAAGCCGAACTACCGCGAGGACGTCCAGGTCGTCGCCGAGAAGAAGCAGATCGACGACGACATCGGCGATGATCTCGATGTGCTGCTGCAGGCGGCGGAGCTCGTGGTCACCACGCAGTTCGGCTCGACCTCCATGCTGCAGCGCAAGCTCCGCGTGGGCTTCGCGAAGGCCGGTCGCCTGATGGACCTGCTCGAGTCCCGCGAGATCGTCGGCCCCTCGGAGGGATCCAAGGCCCGCGACGTGCTCGTCCACCCGGACGAGCTCGGCACCGCCATCGCCCGCATCCGCGGCGAGGATGCCCCTGCCGCCGAGGGCGATGCGCCCTACGGCGGGGACGACGCCGTCGACCAGACCCCGGGAACCCCGGTGGAGGCCGAGGGCGCGGACGCCTCCCAGGACCGGTACGGCAGCGACCCGCTGGCCGAGGACGACTCCGAGCCGGCGATCGACTACTACGACGACGACTCCGGCGAGGAGGGCGAGGACGCGTGGAGCCTCACCGGGCGCTGATCGCCCGTCTCCGCCGCACCTCGCCCCTTCCGCACGATCGCCCGTGACGACCTCAGAACCCACCCAGCCCAGGAGCCACAGATGACCGCACCGCGCACCGCCGAGGTCCCGCTCTGGAACATCGCCAACATCCTCACCATGGTGCGGTGCGCGATGGTCCCCGTGCTCGTGGTCCTCGCGGTGCTCCACGCGGACTCGGTCCCGGGACGGCTCCTGGTCGCGGGCGTGTTCGTGCTCGCGATGATCACGGACTTCGCGGATGGGCATCTGGCCCGCAGCCGCAACCTGATCACCGACTTCGGCAAGATCATGGATCCCATCGCGGACAAGGCGATGACCGGGGCGGCGCTGATCATGCTGTCGGTCTGGGACTACGTGCCGTGGTGGATGACGGTGCTGATCCTGGTGCGCGAGATCGGCATCACCGTCATGCGCTTCACCATCCTCAAGTACGGAGCGCTGCCCGCGAACATGGCGGGCAAGGCCAAGACCATGGTCCAGACGATCGCGATCACCTTCTGCCTGATCCCCTTCGAGCTGTGGTGGGGCCCGGCGCGCTGGATCGGCCTCGCGCTGATGCTCCTGGCCGTGGTCCTGACCGTGTGGTCGGGCGCGGTCAACGTCAAGGACGGTCTGCGGCTGCGCCGTGAGGCCCTCGCCGCCGGCACCGGCGCCTGATGGTCGAGCAGGCGGCCGACGGGGGACCCGTCGACCCGCGCCCGATCATCGAGCGGGCCGCCGCTCGCGGATGGATGCTCGCCACGGCGGAGTCGCTGACCGCAGGGGCCGTGGTGGCCCGGCTGGCGGACGTGCCCGGATCCAGCGCGGCCATCGCCGGAGGAGCGGCCTGCTACTCCTACGAGGCCAAGACCAGGGTGCTCGGGGTGGATGCTGATCTCCTCGCCGCCACGGGCGCCGTGACCGAGGAGGTGGCGGCGGCCATGGCGGAGGGGGCGCTCGCCCTCTACGACGCGGATCTCGCCGTCTCGACGACCGGAGTGGCCGGACCCGGCCCCGACGCCCGGGGAGCCGCCGAGGGGACCGTCATGCTCGGGATCGCACGACGCGGCCGCTCGACGTGGACCCGTGAACTCCGTCTCAGCGGCGGGCGGGCCGAGATCCGCTCCCGCACCGTCGACGCGGCGCTGTTGATGCTCGCCGCGGAACTCGCGGAGTAGACGCCGCCCCAGCTCAGACCGGCGGCGCGCGCACCCGCCCTCCCCACCGTCCCGTCCTGCACAGGGTTCAGGCAGCGCCCGGGGTGTCCCACTACACTCGTGGGAACACAATCGTGGGGCGAGGCGTTGGACCATCCGTGATGACATCGACGCATCGGACCCCCGAACTGCACCATGAGTTCTCCGCGAGCCAGAGGAAAGGAGGCAGGACCATGATCCTGTTCCGCCAGGAGCTGGGCGACGTGCTGCGAGACGCACGCCGTTCCCAGGGCCGCACGCTGCGGCAGGTGTCCTCCGATGCTCGCGTGTCGCTGGGCTACCTCAGCGAGATCGAGCGCGGTCAGAAGGAGGCCTCCAGCGAGCTGCTGGTCTCGGTGACCGACGCCCTGGGTCTCCCGCTGTCCTTCGTGCTCCGAGAGGTGTCCGACCGAATCGCCGTCGCCGAGCGCGTGACGATCCCGGACACGGTCCCGGAGGGACTCGCGGACGGCACCGCGCCGCTCGTCGGCGCCCGCTGAGGTGCGACGCAGCGAGTTCACGGAGCTGGCCGACCACGTGTTCGGTCCTGCTCTCGCCCGCACCTACACCAGCGACCTCGTGCTCGAGGAGATCGGCGGCATCAGCGCCGAGCAGGCTCTCGAGCGCGGGGTCGCCGTGCGTTCCGTGTGGAATGCGCTCTGCGACGCCATGGACGTGCCGGACTCCGCCCGCTGGGAGATCGCGGCCGAGCAGCGACGACGCTGAGGCCCTCCGGGGACGCCGCCCGGGGCGCCGCGGTCCGGGTGCTCGGCCCATCGTGCGACACGCCGATCCTCGCGACGCGCAGGTGTCGCGCGTTCGAACGCCTGTTCGGTAGAGTGGTCCCCGACGGTCCCTCCAGCACCGCCTCCACGCACTGATCTCCCCTCCCCAGCCAGCCGCTGTCCACAGCGGATCCGGGGCGGCGGCGAATGTCGGGGCCGGCGCCTACTGTGGCCGCACTGGTCACCGCGTCGGCATTCCCGGCCCTCAGGAAGGAAACAGCTCATGGCAGCACCGAAGTCAGCCTCCAAGCCCCCGGTCACGAAGTCGTCCGCGAAGGATCGCAGCTCCTCGCTCGACAACGCCCTCGCCCAGATCGATCGGCAGTTCGGCAAGGGCTCGATCATGCGTCTGGGCGACGACACCCGCCCGCCCGTCGAGGTCATCCCCACCGGCTCCGTCGCGCTGGACGCCGCGCTCGGCATCGGCGGGCTGCCCCGCGGGCGCATCGTCGAGATCTACGGCCCGGAGTCCTCCGGCAAGACCACGCTCGCCCTCCACGCGGTGGCCAACGCCCAGCGCAACGGCGGCATCGCGGCCTTCATCGACGCCGAGCACGCGATGGACCCGGAGTACGCGAAGAAGCTCGGCGTGGACACCGACGCCCTGCTGGTCTCCCAGCCGGACACCGGCGAGCAGGCCCTGGAGATCACGGACATGCTGATCCGCTCCGGCGCGCTGGACATCGTGGTCATCGACTCCGTGGCGGCCCTCGTGCCCAAGGCCGAGATCGAGGGCGAGATGGGCGACTCCCACGTCGGCCTCCAGGCGCGACTGATGTCGCAGGCCCTGCGCAAGCTCACCGGTGCGCTCTCCGCCTCCGGCACCACCGCGATCTTCATCAACCAGCTGCGCGAGAAGATCGGTGTGTTCTTCGGCAGCCCCGAGACCACCACGGGCGGCAAGGCGCTGAAGTTCTACGCCTCCGTGCGCATGGACATCCGTCGCATCGAGACGCTGAAGACCGGCACCGACTCCGTCGGCAACCGCACCCGCGTCAAGGTGGTCAAGAACAAGATGGCCCCGCCCTTCAAGCAGGCCGAGTTCGACATCCTGTACGGCGAGGGCATCTCCCGCGAGGGCGGTCTGCTGGACCTCGGCGTCGAGCACGGCGTGGTCCGCAAGTCCGGGGCCTGGTTCACCTACGAAGGCGACCAGCTGGGCCAGGGCAAGGAGAACTCCCGCCAGTTCCTCAAGGACAACACCGACCTCGCCGCGGAGATCGAGGAGAAGATCCTGCGCACCCTCGGCGTGGGGAAGTACGCGGCCGAGCAGGAGGCCCCGCAGGTCGAGGCTCCGCTCGACGAGGACGAGTTCCTCGACGAGGACGTCCCGGTCACCATCTGAGCGATGGCATCGATCCCACCCGCCGGCGGCGCCGAGGACCATCCGGTCCCCGGCGCCGCCGGCATCTCCAGCCCCCGGACGTCCGCCGCGACCGCCGCGCCCGAGGAGGTCCGCGAGCGCCTGGCCGATCGCACCCGGCAGGTCCTCTCCCGCCCCCGTCCGGCACCGGATCCGGAGCACGCCGCGCGGGAGAAGGCCGTGGTGCATGAGTGCCGCTACCTCATGCGGCTGCTGGCCATCCGCCGCCGCTCGGCGGGGGAGATGCGTGAGCGTCTGCGCCAGCGCGAGGTGCCGGGATCCATCGCCCACGAGGCGCTGGCCCGCATCGACCGCGCCGGGCTGATCGACGACGAGTTCTTCGCCCGCGACTGGGTGGAGCAGCGCCGCGAGCTGCGCTCCCTCGGGGACGAGGCCCTGCGTCGGGAGCTCGAGGCCAAGCAGGTCGACGCCTGCTGGATCGAGGCCGCTCTGGAGGGCGGTGACGAGGAGGAGCAGCGCTGCCGCCAGCTGGTGCGCTCCCGGATCGGGCACCGCGACCGCGAACAGCTGCGCAGCGACCGTGACGGCAGCCACCGGCGCCGGCTGTCGCGTCGGCTGGATGCCCTGCTCACCCGCAAGGGCTATCCAGGGTCCCTCGCGGTGCACGTGATCTCCGGCGAGCTGCGTGCCGCCGCCGAGGCCCCTGAGGGCTGAGCGCCGTAAACTCGGAGCCATCATGTCCCACAGCTCGCTTGCACCGCACCCGTCGTCGGATCCCTCCCTGGACGCCGCCACCCCGCCCCGCGGCACCTACCAGGTGCGCACCTTCGGCTGCCAGATGAACGTCCACGACTCCGAGCGCCTCACCGGCATGCTCGAGGAGTCCGGATACGTCGCCGCCCCGGCCGGGGCCGACGCCCGCCGCGGCGAGGTGGACGTGATCGTCTTCAACACCTGCGCGGTGCGGGAGAACGCGGCCAAGAAGCTCTACGGCACCCTCGGATCGCTGCGCCCGGGCAAGGACGCCAACCCCGGCATGCAGATCGCGGTCGGCGGCTGCCTCGCCCAGAAGGACCGGGACGCCATCGTCGAGAGCGCGCCCTGGGTGGACGTGGTCTTCGGCACCCACAACCTCGGCTCGCTGCCCGTGCTGCTGGACCGGTCGCGGCACAACGCCGAGGCTCAGGTCGAGATCCTCGAGTCCCTCGAGGTGTTCCCGTCCACGCTGCCCACGCGGCGCGAGTCCTCCTACGCCGCCTGGGTGTCGATCTCCGTGGGCTGCAACAACACCTGCACCTTCTGCATCGTGCCCTCGCTGCGCGGCAAGGAGAAGGACCGCCGGCCGGGGGAGGTCCTCGCCGAGGTGCGCGACGTCGTCGAGTCCGGCGCCATCGAGGTGACCCTGCTGGGGCAGAACGTGAACTCCTACGGCGTGGAGTTCGGCGACCACGGCGCCTTCGCGAAGCTGCTGCGCGCCTGCGGAGAGGTCGACGGGCTCGAGCGCGTGCGCTTCACCTCCCCGCATCCGGCCATGTTCACCGACGACGTCATCGACGCGATGGCCGAGACCCCGAACGTCATGCCCCAGCTGCACATGCCGCTGCAGTCCGGCAGCGACGAGGTGCTGCGTCGGATGAAGCGCTCCTACCGCTCCAAGAAGTTCCTGGGGATCCTGGAGCGGGTCCGTGATCGGATCCCCGAGGCCGCGATCACGACCGACATCATCGTGGGCTTCCCGGGGGAGACCGAGGAGGAATTCCAGCGCACCCTCGAGGTCGTCGAGGCCTCGCGGTTCTCCAGCGCCTTCACCTTCCAGTACTCCATCCGTCCCGGCACCCCGGCGGCGACGATGGAGGGCCAGCTGCCCAAGGAGGTCGTCCAGGAGCGCTTCGAACGCCTCACCGCGCTCCAGGACCGCATCACCTACGAGGAGAACCTCGCCCTGGAGGGGCGGACGGTCGAGATCCTGGTCGCCGAGGGCGAAGGGACGCGCGATGCCCGCACGGATCGTCTCTCGGGCCGCTCCCGTGACCACCGCCTGGTCCACTTCTCCCTGCCCGAGGGCCTCTCCGAGTCCGATCGCCCCCGACCCGGAGACCTGGTGACCGCGCGCGTCACCCACGCCGCCCCGCACTACCTCATCGCGGACAGCGCCCTGGAGCGCGCCGGCGCCGGGAGCTCGGCCGAGGATCTCTTCTCGGTGCGCCGCACCCGGTCCGGTGACGCCTGGGAGGCGGGAGCGCTGGGCCTCGAGACCGGCGGCTCGTGCGGCACCGGTGGCGGCGCGGCCCCGAGCGGCCCGATCACCCTCGGAATGCCCTCGCTGCGACTGCGCTGACCCGCACAGCAGGACGGCACCCTCCCCGCGTGCGGAGGGTGCCGTCCTGCTGTGTCGGCCCGGAGGGGCCGGGAGTCAGCTGTCGAGGTCGTCCAGCTCGGCGCCGAGGCGCTCCTCGAGGCTGTGGAAGAAGGCGATCACGGTGCTCAGCCCGCAGGTGATCCCGTTGTCGATCTGGGAGTCCAGGGCCCCGGCCCGGAAGTCCGCGGCGAGCTCGCCGTAGACGCCCAGCAGCCCCTCGGACTCCCGGCGCACGTAGACCTTCGGCCAGATCCGGTTCATGTTCCACTCGTTGCAGAGCTTGACCATCTCGACCTTGCGGGAGACGTCCACCGAGTGGCTCCAGCGGCCGCGGGTCTGCAGCACGCCGTGCTCGTCGCCGGAGATCATGAACTGGAATCGGTAGTCGTCGAAGCGGGCACGGAGGATCTCCGGGTGCTCCTCGTCCTCGACGAAGGCATAGCCGTGACGCGAGAGGCTCTCCTCGACCCGCTCCAGGGACAGGGGAGCCAGGGCGTCGGCCGATCCCTTGCCCGTCTGAACAGGGGACTCGTTCGGTGCAGTCACTTCCCACCTCGGGCGATCGATACAGGGTCCAGGAAGATCCGAGGCCTCGGATCGCCGATCACCCTACTCCCTCGCCGTGGGAACGGCCTCCGTCGGAAGGGTGATCCCGCTGACCCCGGGTCGGCCGCACGGATCCGCGCTCGCGAGGACGCCGATACAGTGCCGGTCATGGACGTCGCCGCCGCATCGACCGCCGCCGGGAAGAGCAGCCCCGCGCCGCTGATCGCCGTGGTCGGCGCGACCGCGACCGGGAAGTCCGATCTCGCGATCGCCCTGGCCGAGCAGCTCGGCGGCGAGGTCATCAACGCCGACGCCCTGCAGCTGTACCGGGGGATGGACATCGGGACCGCCAAGGTCACCGTCGAGGAGCGTCGCGGGATCCCGCATCACCTGCTGGACGTGCTGGAGGTGACCGAGGAGGCGTCGGTCTCCGCCTTCCAGCGCGCCGCCCGCGAGGCGGTGACGGCCATCCGGTCCCGCGGCAGGGTCCCGATCCTGGTGGGCGGCTCGGGGCTGTATGTCCGTGCCGCGCTCGACGAGATCGAGTTCCCGCCGACGGACCCGACCGTCCGTGCCCGGCTCGAGCAGCGCGCCGCCGACGAGGGGGTGGGGGTCCTGCATCGGGAGCTCGTGATCGCCGACCCGGAGGCCGCTCGCACCATCGGGAGCCACGACACCCGCCGGATCGTGCGCGCGCTCGAGGTGGTTGAGCTCACCGGACGCCCCTTCACGGCCTTCCTGCCCCGCCCCGTGCACCACGACGCCTCCACCGTGCAGCTGGGGCTGCGCCTGGAGCGCCCGCAGCTGCACGAGCGCATCGCCTCGCGGGTGCACCGGATGGTGGACGACGGACTGCTCGAGGAGATCCGTTCCCTGCGCGGGCGGGGGCTGGACCGGGGCCGCACCGCGCGCCGCGCCATCGGCTACGAGCAGGGCCTGGCGGTGCTGGACGGCACCCTCGGCTGCGACCAGGCGATCGAGGACACGATCTCCGGCACCCGGCGCCTGGTGCGCAAGCAGGACACCTGGTTCCGCCGTGATCAGCGGGTGCGATGGCTCGAGGCCGACGCCGGTGAGGAGCTCCTGCCCCGGGCGATCGCCGAGATCGAGGCGGCCGTCACGGCGCACGGCGGGCATCGGCCGTAGGCTCGGGGCATGAGCGAGCGCATCGACTTCACCAAGGGCCACGGCACCGAGAACGACTTCGTGGTGCTGGACGACCCGGAGGGTCGGATGGATCTGACGGCGGAGCAGGTCCGCGTGCTCGCGGACCGTCGAGCCGGCATCGGCGGCGACGGCGTGATCCGCGCGGTCCGCACCCGCAGCGCCGGCATCGACGCCCCGGAGGACGCCCCGGAGTGGTTCATGGACTACCGCAACGCCGACGGCTCCGTCGCCGAGATGTGCGGGAACGGGGTGCGCGTGATCGCCGCCCACCTGCGCCGAGCCGGGCACGTGGCCGAGGACCGCTTCGCCCTGTGGACCCGGGCCGGGGTGCGCACCGTCGAGATCCTCGGAGCGCCGGCCACGCCCGGCGCCGACTGGAGCGTCCGCGTGGGCATGGGGCGCAGCGAGCTCACGCCCGCGGCACGGTCCGTGGTGGTCGACGGGCATCGCCTGGAGGCGGCCGACGTCGACATGGGGAACCCCCACGCCGTGGCGTTCCTGCCCGAGGGGCTCGAGCTGGAGGACCTCGACCTGCAGCTCCGCCCGCCGGCCGCCGACCCGGCCCCGGCTCAGGGCACGAACATCGAGCTGGTCGCCTCCCGCGGCACGCGCCATGTGGCGATGCGGGTGCTCGAGCGCGGAGTGGGGGAGACCCGTTCCTGCGGGACGGGAGTGGCTGCGGTCGGGGTCGCCTCTGCGCTGCGCGCCGGTGACGACTCCCGCGAGCCGTGGACCGTCGACGTGCCGGGCGGCCGGCTGCAGGTCAGCTGGTCCGCGGACGGAGAGGTCCAGCTCACCGGTCCCGCCCGTCTGGTGGCGGACGGCACCACGCTGGTCTGACAGCGCCGGAGCGCACCGCGACCCGCCCTCACGAGGCGGGACCCACCTCCAGGATCCGGAAGCCCTTCGCGCTCGCCACCTTCTCGACCCTGCGGTCCGGCAGCTGCTCGCCGAGCCAGCGGGCGAGCGGATCCGCGCCCAGGTTCCTGCCCACCACGAGCGCCGCGGTGCCCCCTGGGGCCAGCCGGGCGGTCCACTCCTGGAGCAGGGCGTGGAGGGCCTCCTTGCCGATCCGGATCGGGGGATTGGACCAGATCGCGTCCGGGGCCAGATCCTCGGGGATCTCGTCCGGGGCGAGGACGCGCACGTTGTCCAGGCCGGCGCGTCGGGCGTTCTCCGCGGTCAGCTCCCGGGCGCGCTCGCTGACGTCGACCGCCCATACGTGGGCGTCCGGATGCAGCTGCGCGGCGGTCAGGGCGATCGGACCCCAGCCGCAGCCGAGGTCCACGATCGTCGCTCCGGGCGGCGGCTCGGCGATCTCGTCGAGCCGATCCAGCAGCACGGCGGTCGCCTTGTCCAGACCGCGTCCGCTGAACACCGAGGCGCTCGAGACGAGGTCGAGATCGCGACCGGCCAGGCGCACCTGCAGCGGGAAGCGGCGATCCTCGGTCGAGGGGGAGGGGGTGAAGTAGTGCTCGTCCACCACAGCAGGATACGGATCCCGGCGGCGACCCGTCGGGCGAGGAGCCTCGTCGCCGTCCTGTCCGCTCCGCCCTGCGCAAAATGTCTCGACCCCTGTGCCCGGACGTGGGATTCTGGAGCTCCAGATGTCCCCTGACCCAGGAGTGCCCAGACCGTGCCGATCGCCTTCCATCCCGAACCCGACTCCGACGCCGACGTCGACGGGACCAGCGCGGGAGGGCCCGGGGCCGAGCACGTCAGCGGAGCGGACCGCACCGAGGACGCTCCCGCCGCCGCTCGTCCCACCCGTGACCCGCTGACCGAGCGCATCCTCGCCCGCGGCGATGCGTCCCTCTCTGCGGTCACCTACGACTCCGAGACCGACGGGGACCAGTACGACCTCGCCGACCGCCAGGCGCTGCGCCGCGTCGCCGGGCTCTCCACCGAGCTCGAGGACGTCACCGAGGTCGAGTACCGCCAGCTCCGCCTGGAGCGCGTGGTCCTCGCCGGCCTCTACACCTCCGGCAACACCGAGCAGGCCGAGACCAGCCTCCAGGAGCTCGCCGCGCTCGCCGAGACCGCGGGCTCCGAGGTCCTCGACGGCGTCCTCCAGCGTCGTGCCCATCCGGACCCGGCGACCTTCCTCGGCAAGGGCAAGGCCGCCGAGCTGGCGGACCTCGTCGCCGCCAACGGTGCGGACACGGTCATCGCCGACGGCGAGCTCGCGCCGGGGCAGCGCCGTGCCCTGGAGGACATCGTCAAGGTCAAGGTCGTGGACCGCACCGCGCTCATCCTGGACATCTTCGCCCAGCATGCGAAGTCCCGGGAGGGCAAGGCCCAGGTGGAGCTCGCGCAGCTGGAGTACCTGCTGCCGCGACTGCGCGGCTGGGGCGAGTCGATGTCCCGTCAGGCCGGCGGCCAGGTGGGCGGCGCGGGCGCCGGCATGGGCTCGCGCGGGCCCGGCGAGACCAAGATCGAGCTGGATCGCCGACGGATCCGCGACCGCATGTCCAAGCTGCGCCGCGAGATCAAGGCGATGGCACCGGGACGCGACGCCCAGCGGGCGGACCGCAGGCGCCACAAGATCCCGGCCGTCGCGATCGCGGGCTACACGAACGCCGGCAAGTCCTCGCTGCTGAACCGGCTCACCGGCGCCGGGGTGCTGGTCGAGAACGCGCTCTTCGCGACCCTGGACCCGACGGTGCGGCGCACCACCACCCCGGACGGACGCGAGTACACCTATGCCGACACCGTCGGCTTCGTCCGCCATCTGCCGACACAGCTGATCGAGGCGTTCCGCTCGACGCTCGAGGAGGTCGGGGACTCGGACCTGCTGCTGCACGTGGTCGATGCCTCGCACCCGGACCCGGAGGGGCAGATCGCCGCCGTGCGCACCGTGCTCGGCGAGATCGAGGGCTTCGACGTCCCCGAGGTGGTGGTGCTGAACAAGGCGGACCTCGCCGAGCCGGAGACCATCGCCCGGATCCGCAGCCAGGTGGGCGACTCCGTGGTGGTCTCGGCACGCACCGGGATGGGCATCGAGGAGCTGCGGGAGCTGATCGCCGACCGTCTGCCGCGGCCTGCCGTCGAGGTGGACCTCGTGGTGCCCTACTCCCGCGGTGACCTGATCTCCCGGGTCCACACCAGCGGAGAGGTGCTCTCCGAGGAGCACCTCATGGAGGGCACGCGCCTGCACGCACGGGTCGACGAGGCGCTCGCGGCCGAGCTCCGCGGCGCGGCCTGAGAGCGCTCCGGCCTGTCGTCCGGAGCCTCACGGATCAGGGGGCGGGGCGCGGATACCCTTGACGGATGACCGCCCCGACCGAGCACCCCGCCGCCCCCGCGGCGGGGGACATCCCCCTGTCCACCTTTATGGATGCGGCGGTGTCCGCCATCGGCGGCTCTCCCCGGCAGGGGCAGCAGACGATGGCCGAGGCCGTCGACCTGGCGATGTCCGGCGGCCGGCACCTGCTCGTGCAGGCGGGCACCGGCACCGGCAAGTCCCTCGCCTATCTCGTCCCGGCGATGCGTCATGCCCTGGTCAGCGGGCGGCCGGTGGTGATCTCGACCGCCACGATCGCGCTGCAGTCGCAGATCGTGCGCAAGGATCTCCCGCGCCTGGTCGAGGCGCTCGCCCCGCATCTTCCCCGCATTCCCACCTTCGCCCTGCTCAAGGGGCGCGCGAACTATCTGTGCAAGCACAAGATCGCCGGCGGCTACCCGGTGGACATCGAGCCCGGCGCGCTCTTCGCGGAGGCCTCCACGGATCCTGCTCGGGACGGCGGAGAACGGCTGGGTGCCCAGGTGCGGCGGCTGCGGGAATGGGCCGAGCAGACGGACAGCGGTGATCGGGACTCGCTCGAGGATGCGGTCTCCGATCGCGCCTGGCGCCAGGTCTCGGTGACCGGCACCCAGTGCATCGGCAGCAGCTGCCCCATGGTCGAGGACTGCTTCGCCGAGCGCAGCCGGGAGATCGCCAGGGAGGTCGACGTGGTGGTCACCAACCATGCGCTGCTCGCGATCGACGCCTTCGACAACCACGGCATCATCCCCGAGCACGATGTGGTGGTCTTCGACGAGGCGCACGACCTCTCCACCCGCGTGACGAGCGCGGTCACCGATGTGCTCACTCCCGGGATGCTGCGCGGGACCGTTCGCGATCTGCGCGGCCTGGGCGTCGCCGGAACCGCCCTGGACGACGCCTCGGAGGAGCTGCGGGAGGCCCTCGAGCTCGCTCCGGACGGCCGCGTCATCGGCGATCTGCCCGAGCGTCTGGCGGACGCCGTCACCCAGCTGCGCGTCGAGGCGCGCACCGCCCACTCCGATGCCAAGGATGCCGGCGACGACTCCTCCGCCGGGGCCCGCAAGACGGTCCGGGCGAACCTGCAGGAGATCATCGACGTCTGCGAGCGACTCTCGGCGCCGGGGGAGGACGATGTCGTCTCGATATCGCATTCTCAGGCCACGGGACGTTCGAGCATCCAGGTCGCGCCCCTCAGCGTCGCCGCCGCGATGCGCGGGGCGATCCTCGAGGACCGCACAGCCGTGCTGACCTCCGCCACCCTCGCCCTCGGCGGTCGCTTCGAGCCCGCTGCGGGCGAGGTGGGGCTGGCCCGCGCCGCGCGCATGGCTCCCGAGGAGATCCCGCCGCTGGAGGACGCGAACGCGTGGGCCGGCCTCGACGTGGGCAGTCCCTTCGAGTACCGGCGCCAGGGAATCCTCTACACCGCGAGTCATCTGCCGCAGCCCGGTCGGGACGGTCCCTCGCCGGCGATGCTGGACCATCTCACCGAGCTCGTCGAGGCCTCCCGCGGGGGAGCGCTGTGCCTGTTCTCCTCGCGGCGC
Organism: Brachybacterium ginsengisoli; assembly: GCF_002407065.1. Taxonomy (NCBI): domain Bacteria; kingdom Bacillati; phylum Actinomycetota; class Actinomycetes; order Micrococcales; family Dermabacteraceae; genus Brachybacterium; species Brachybacterium ginsengisoli. The sequence goes on along the minus strand of NZ_CP023564.1, from coordinate 2,602,353 downwards.
GGCGCCGAGCTCGCGGCCGAGCACGTCCGCGCCCGCCTGGATCTCACCATCGCCGTGCAGGGCGAGGACTCGATGACGAATCTGGTGCGCACCTTCCGCGAGGAGGAGGACGCGAGCCTCTTCGGAACCCTCACCCTGTGGCAGGGCGTGGACGTGTCGGGACGGTCGCTGCGGCTGGTCACCATCGACCGGATCCCGTTCCCGCGCCCCGACGACCCGCTGACGGCCGCGCGCCAGGAGAGGATCGGCCGCCGGGGCGGGAACGGCTTCATGTCGATCTCCGCGCAGCACGCCGCCCTGCTGCTCGCCCAGGGCGCCGGGCGCCTGATCCGCGCGGACGCGGACCGCGGGATGGTCGCGGTGCTCGACCCGCGCCTGTCGACCGCTCGCTATGGAGGGTTCCTGCGCGAGTCGATGCCGCCGCTGTGGCCGACCACGGATCCCGAGGTCGCCCTGGCGGCGCTGCGCCGCCTCGCCGAGGCCTGATCCGCCGTCGTCGGTCCGGTCGACGCCCGGTCCCACGAGGTCCGATCCACCGAGGCCTGACGCGACGACGCCGCGGCCGCCCTCAGCGGGCGGCCGCGGCGTCGTCGGACGAGCGGGTGCGGGTCGTCAGACCGCTCGCAGCACCGCCACGACCTTGCCGAGGATCTCGGCGTGATCGCCGAGGATCGGGGCGAACGACGGATTGTGCGGCATCAGCCAGACGTGGTCGTCGCGCTGGACGAAGGTCTTGACCGTGGCCTCGCCGTCGATCATCGCCGCCACGATCTCGCCCTTCTCGGCGGTGTTCTGGGAGCGCACGACCACCCAGTCGCCATCGCAGATGGCCGCGTCGATCATCGACTCGCCGACCACCTGGAGAAGGAAGAGGTCGCCGTCGCCCACGAGGCGCTGGGGGAGGGTGAAGACATCCTCGACCTGCTCCTCGGCGGTGATCGGGACGCCGGCGGCGATCCTGCCCACCAGAGGGACCGTCACGGAGTTCGGGATGATCTCGGGCTCCGGGGCGGAGGACGGGGGAGCCGGGGTGTCGTCCGCATCGGGCATGACGACCTCCATCGCCCGCGGGCGCTTCGGGTCGCGCCGCAGGAACCCCTTGCGCTCGAGGGACTGCAGCTGGTGCGCGACGGAGGACGAGGAGGTCAGGCCGACCGCGTCGCCGATCTCGCGCATCGTGGGGGGGTAGCCGTGGGTGGCCACCGCGTCGTTGATCGTCTCGAGGATGAGCCGCTGGCGCCGCGTGAGCCCCGAGGTGCGCTCGTCGGACGGAGCATCCTCGCGCAGCGGAATCGGCTTGGGGGTGCTCGGCGTCATCGTGCGGCCTCCTGGCGTCGTCTGTCGGACCCGTGCGGTTCCGTTGTCCTGTGACCCAGCGTAGGGCGGCGTTCACCAGAAGCCAAACATATGTTCGATGTTTCTGTTGCGTGTCGCGGACGCCCCGGGTTACAGTCGCACAGACATTCGATCGAACAGGAGTTCGGATATGCGTACCGATACCGCCACGCTGCTTCCCTTCCCGGCGCAGGAGTCGACCCGTGATGGGGCCGCTCCTCGAGCGCGCGTTCGACTCGAACCGACCCGTCGCGGTCGCGCGCTGCTGACCGCCGCCGCCTTCGTGCTCGGCCTGATCGTGGCCGCCGCCGTGCTGCTCGTCGTCGCGCTCCCGGCGCTCGCGGGCACCGAGGGCGATCAGCCCGTCACGATCACCGTCCAGGACGGCGACACCCTCTGGGGCTATGCCGAGCAGTACGCCCCCGAGGGCATGGGCGCCCAGGAGTACGTCGCCGAGCTGCGTGCCGAGAACCAGCTGCCCACCGGTCGCGTCACCGCAGGCCAGCAGATCGAGCTGCCCGTCCTGGAGGACTCCGCCCGCTGAGCGGACGAGGGTGCCGGTATTCTGGGCGGATGCACTGCCCGTTCTGCCGCCACCCCGACTCCCGCGTCGTCGACTCGCGCACGTCCGACGACGGTGCGACGATCCGCCGTCGCCGGCAGTGCCCGAACTGCTCCCGCCGCTTCTCGACCTCGGAGACAGCCTCCCTCTCCGTCCTCAAGCGCTCCGGCGTCAGCGAGCCGTTCAGCCGGGCCAAGGTGATCTCCGGGGTCCGCAAGGCGTGCCAGGGACGGCCGGTCAGCGATGATCAGCTGGCGATGCTGGCCCAGCGGGTCGAGGAGAGCATCCGCTCCAGCGGCCAGGCCGAGATCGACGCCCATCAGGTGGGGCTGTCGATCCTGCAGCCGCTCCAGGAGCTGGACGTCGTCGCCTATCTGCGCTTCGCGAGCGTCTATCAGGGCTTCGACACCCTCGAGGACTTCGAGTCGGCGATCGCGCGTCTCCGCGCCGAGGCCAAGCAGAACGGGGAGTCGGTCCCCGAGTCGGCGGGCTGAGGCCCTCCCGGGGTCGATCGCGAGGATCCGCCCTCGCCCGAGGCGGATCGAGGGAGATCGGTTTCCTCCCAAATCGCGGATCTGGCGCGGAGTGCCCTGCGGTTGTGCTTAAGATATCCCTCGTGCGCTCACGCAGCGCACACCTGATCGGCGGTCGTGGAGGGGAAGCCACGGCCGCCGATCCCTGTTCCGGGACCGCCGGCCGTGAGGCTCACCCGGCGATGCCGGCAGGCAGCACCTGGGCGTGGACCACACCGAGATGCTGGGTGGAACGGCTCATCGCGACATAGAGGTCGCCGGCGCCGTGGGCGGCGATCAGCTCGGCCGGCTCCACGAGCACCACCGCGTCGAACTCGAGGCCCTTGGCGTCCTGGGCGGTCATCACGGCGATCTCGTCGTCCACCCCCGCGGAGCCCGCGCCCACCGAGGGCAGGCCGCTGCGTGATCGCAGGGCCGCGGCGAGGGCGTCGACCCGCTCCTGCGCCGCGATGACGGCGATCCGACCCAGACGCTCCTCATGCACTGCCGCCACGGCATCGGTCGTGCGTGCCGTGAGCTCAGTGGCCGTGGTCCGCTCGATCAGTGGGTCGCGGTCGCCCTCTCGGACGGAGCTCACCGCGGTCACCGGCAGGTCGTGCGCCTGTGCCATCGCCACGGCCCGGTCCATGATCCGGCTCGGGGTGCGGTAGTTGACGGTGAGGTGCTCGACCTGGAGACGGTCCTGGATGTACGGGGCGAGGGCGGCCGACCAGGAGTCGGTGCCGCCGGCGGAGGAGGTCTGGGCGACGTCGCCCACCACCGTGAAGGACTTGGTGGGCGCGCGCCGCATGAGCGCGCGCCAGCTCATGGGCGAATGCTCCTGCGCCTCGTCGACCACCACGTGCCCGTAGGTCCAGCTGCGCTCCGAGGAGGCGCGCTCGGCGAGCGTGCGGCCGTCGCGCACATGGCGCACCTGATCGGCGAGATCCTCCGCGCGGATGATCCCCGAGCTGTCGATGTTCTCGATGACCTTCCGGGCGTACTCGACGTCCGCACGTCGTCGCTCGGCGTCGTCCCGGGCTCGCGCCTCCGCCGGGGCGGAGTCCTCGCCCAGCAGCTCGGCGACCTCGTCCAGCAGCGGGACGTCCTCCACCGTCCAGGGCGCGTCCTTGGGGCGCACCAGCAGATCGACCGTGTCCACGAGGGATCGCGGGGCGGCCGCCCGGAGACGGTCCGGCCGGGACAGGAGGATCCGCAGGAAGCCCTGCGGGGTGTAGGGGAGCCAGGCCAGGTTCAGGGCCCGCTTCACCTCGGCGTCGCCCCGGAGATCCGCGAGCAGGTCCGGGCGGTCCTCGGGGATGATGGTGCTCCCCTGTGCCTTCAGGGCGCGCTCGTAGCTCTCCACCAGGCGATCCATCGCGGCGCGCACGAAGACGGCTCGGGCGGCGTTGTGCGGCTTGTGGGTGGCTCGTGCCTCGCGTCGCGCGGCGCGGATCTGATCCCGCGTGAGAGTGATCGGCGTGCCGTCGATGCGGAAGCGGAGATCGTTCCGGGGGACCACCTGACGCTGCTTGACCGCGTTCTGGATCAGCTCGGCCATCGCGAGGTCGCCCTTCACACGCGCCACTGCGTCCTCGTCGTGCCGGAACGTCTCGACCCCCGGGAAGAGCTCGCCGGGGGTGAGCATCACGACCCCGGACTCGCCGAGGCTGGGCAGCACCCGCTCGATGTAGCGGAGGAAGCCGGGCGTGGGGGCCATGATCAGCACGCCCGTGTGCTCGAGGCGACGTCGGTGGGTGTACAGGAGATAGGCCGCCCGGTGCAGGGCCACTGCGGTCTTTCCGGTTCCGGGGCCGCCCTGGACCACCAGCACGCCGCGGTTCTCGGAGCGGATGATGCGGTCCTGCTCGCCCTGGATGGTCGCGACGATGTCGCCCATGCGTCCGGTGCGCCGGCCGGAGACCGCGGCCAGGAGAGCCCCCTCGCCCTGGAGCACCACGTCATGATCCGGATCCTCGAGCACGGACTGGTCCAGCACGTCGTCCTCGAGGCCCGTCACCGTGCGCCCCCGATTGATCAGGTGCCGTCGCAGCCGCACGGAGAGCCGATCCGTGCTGGTGGCGCGATAGAAGGCGGCGGCCGCAGGTGCTCGCCAGTCCACGAGCAGCTGCTCCCGATCCGGGGTGAACAGCCCGATGCGACCGATGTAGTGGCGCGCGGCATCATCCATGTCGAGCCGGCCGAACACGAGGCTGTGGGAGACCGAGCGCAGCAGCGCGAGCCGGTCCTCGTACAGCGCCATGAAGGAGTCCCGCTCGGAGCGGTTCTGATGCGTCGAGGCGTGCTGCGATCCCTGGATCTGATCGAGATTGCCCTCGACCTGGACGATCAGTTCGTCTAACCGTCGATAGAGACGGTCTGCGTACGTCTGCTCGCGTGCGATCTCCCGGGCGATCTGTTCTTCAGCGTCGTCCACGGCCCTGCCTCTCACCCTGTGCGTCCACATGCCGCGCCGTCGACCGGCGGACCCCGGGTCGGCGAAGCACAGTGGTCCATTATGGTTGATGCGCCTGGGTTCGCGTGCCATCAGGTGAGCGACGACCAGCCGGCTGCGCGGGAGGAGGCACGATGCGAGACCCTCGTGACCTGTATCGGTTCGAGTCGACCGAGGTCCTGGAGGCGGTGCCGCGCGGGGGGCTGACCCTCGTGCACTCCCTGCCCGGGATGGTCGACGCCGGCAACGCGTGCCGGATCGCCGCCACCTATCTGCGCGACGAGCTGCGCCACCTCCGTCTGGTCTCCTTCGACACCGATGAGCTGATCGACTATCGCGGCGCCCGCCCCCAGGCGACCTTCGACGGCACCTCCTTCACCGAGGTGGAGCTGCCCGAGCTCACGCTCTCCCTGATGTACGACGAGCAGGACCATCCCTTCCTCTTCCTCGACGGCCCGGAGCCGGACCTGCAGTGGGGCCGGCTCTCCGAGGCGATCATCGACCTCGTGGAGTACTTCGACGTCGAGCGGGTGGTCAGCATGCAGGGCGTGCCGATGGCCGTGCCCCACACCCGGCCGATCGGTCTGTTCGCGCATGCCAACGACCCCTCCCTGCTGGGCCGGCCCGGCGCTCGGGCCTCCCCGGCTCCCGGCACCGTCCCCGAGCTCGACGAGGAGGGGACCGCCGAGCTGGTGATCCCCGCCGCCTTCAGCACTTTGCTGGAGCATCGGCTGGGCAGGGCCGGTCACCCGGCGATGGGCTACGCGGCGCAGATCCCGCACTACCTGGCCCGGACGGATTTCCCGGCGGGAGCCCTGGCGCTCCTGCGCCGCGTCAGCGAGGCCGCCGGCCTCGACCTGCCGCTGGTCCACCTCGGGGACCTCACCGATGCGGCCACCGTGGCGCTGCAGGGCTCCCTCGAGCAGAACGCGGAGGTGCGCCAGATCGTCAGCGCCCTCGAGGAGCAGTACGACTCGCTGAGCGACGGCGAGGACACCTCACCCCTCGCGACCACGATGGACCTCCCGACCGCGGACGAGATCGGCGAGCACTTCGAGCGCTTCCTGGCCGATCACGACGGTGACTTCCCGGAGGATCCTCCGCCGCGCTGACGGCGCCGGGGTGCCTCCGGAGGTGTCGGAAGGCCCCCAGCACGGTCAGTTCGTTACCTCTTCGTGATCACGTCCTGGCCATCTCCGTGTGAACCGGGCCACGCTCGTGCCAGAATGGAGGAGTTGCGGTGATGCAGGTTAGGCAGGACAGTCCGACGACGGTGCCTCGGCACGGCAGTACGGCTTGCACCTGACGCCACCCGTTCCGACGGGGGACGGCTTCACGCGGCACCGCGGTCGCGTCGTGCGATCGATGAAGGACGACACAGAAGGTGACAGGTATGGCACAGGGCTCGGTCAAGTGGTTCAACGCCGAAAAGGGCTACGGATTCATCGAGATCGACGGAGGCGGCGCAGACGTCTTCGTGCATCACAGCAAGATCGACATGGACGGCTACCGCGCCCTCGACGAGGGTCAGCGAGTGGAGTTCGAGGTCAGCCAGGGCGACAAGGGGCCGCAGGCCGAGCAGGTTCGTCCCGTCTGATCGTCGGCAACCGCCGACTTCACGGACCGGGCAGGAGCATCGCGCTCCTGCCCGGTCCTTCGTCGTCCGGGCCCGGCGGTCTCAGTGCGCCTGCAGCACCCGTCCCGCACGGGCGAGGGCCTCGACCTGCGGCCGGCGGGCCAGCCGCACGGAGACCGCGTCCGAGCGCAGATCCCGATCGATGGCCTCGGGGAGCGGTCGGCGGGAGGCCAGCAGGACGCAGTTGCCCCGACGCTTCCCGGAGAGATGGGCGGGCTCGGCGATGACGCCGACGTGGGGGAACACCTGCGAGAGCGTGGCGACCTCGTCGGCCATCAGTCCGCTGCCCTGTGGTGCAGCGCAGTTCGCCAGGTAGATCCCTCCGTCCCGGAGAACCCTGTCCGCATGCGCGGCCGTCTCGACGGTGGTGAGCTCGGGAGGGGTCAGCGTGCCGCTGAAGACGTCGCGGACCAGGACGTCGAACCGATCCTCACGCCAGGACACGAGCGCACTGAGCGCATCCTCGGTGCGCAGCCGCAGCTGCGGGGAGCGGGGGAGATCGAACCAGACCCGCACCTGTTCGGCGAGCAGCGCGTCGATCTCGACCACGATCTGCCGGGTGCGGGGATGGCGGGCGGCGATCGCCCGCGGCAGCGAGCAGCCGCCGCCGCCCAGGTGCGCGAGCTGCGGAGCGCCCGAGGAGCCGTCGCCGTCGGTCGAGGGGGCCGCTCTCTCCTCGAGGTGTCGGTCGATCACCAGCAGCATCCAGCGCATGTACTCGAACACCAGATGCTCGGGGTCGGGGTGCAGATGGGAGGAGGGGGCACCGTTGACGTCCAGCAGCACGGACCCGTCGCTCTCCGTTGTCAGCCTGGCCGAGCCGGTGGAGATGGGGATCAGGGTGTCGAGTGGGCCGAGGTGCTCGAAGGCAGCACGGCGCGAGCGGTCGCGGCGGGACATCGCCCCACTCTAGGAGATCCCGACCCTGCAGGAGCTCCCGAGGTGGTTCCTCCCCACCCGTCCTCCGTCCACAGGACCGATCGGCTCGGGCTCGACTGTCACACCCCGCCCGTAGCGTTCTGAGCACCAGGACGTCGCAGCCGGCGACCGCCGCCGCTCCGGAGGAGGAGACCGATGACCCGCACGATGACCCGCCGAGGAACGGTCTCGGCACAGATCGTCTCCAGCACGCGCACCGTCCGTCTGCGCCTGGCGCGCCTCGACCAGGATCAGGCGGATCTCGACCGTGCCCGGGATCTGCTGCACCAGGGGCGGATGCTCATGGACAGCGATCCGCGGGGAGCCTTCGAGCTGATCCACCGCGCGGCGCTGCGCGGAGCCGGAGTGCTGGTGTCACGGGCGAACCGCGAGCGGCGGCGCGCCCTGCCGCTGAACGTGTGGACCGCCCTCGAGCGCCTCGGCGGGGAGGATGCCGAACGTGCGGAGGAGCTCGGCCCGCTTGTCCACGAACGCGCGCGGCTGGATCGGGACGCCTCCGCGATGCCCGATCCGGCACTGCTCAGCGGCCATCTCGAGGGGACGGCGGCGCATCTCGAGGCGGTCGCCCGTCGCCTGCTCGAGGATCTGCCCACTCATCCCGGTGAGCTGGTCGAGGCGGGCTGAGGCCGAGTTCGAGGCCGCATCGTGCCCGAGTAGAGTTCCTCGCGAGGGAGGTGTCGATGGACGTGCGTGTGGACATGGTCGAGGAGATCCCGGGGATCCTGCACCTGGACATGGATGCCTTCTTCGCCTCCGTCGAGGTCAGGGACGATCCGAGCCTGCAGGGCCTGCCGGTGGTGGTCGGCGGTGCCGGGGCACGCGGCGTCGTGGCCGCCGCCAGCTATCCCGCACGCACCCGGGGGATCCGCTCGGCGATGCCGATGGCGACGGCGCGCCGTCTGGCCCCCGATCTCGTCATCGTGCCGCCTCGGATCGATCACTACCGTCGCATCTCGCAGAGCGTGATGGCGGTGCTGGGGGACGTGGTCGCCGACATCGAGCAGATCAGCGTCGACGAGGCCTTCCTCGACGTGCGCGGCGCCCGAAGGCTGTTCGGCGGACCCGAGCAGATCGCCGAGCTGCTGCGGCGGCGGATCCGGGAGGAGCTGGGCCTGCCCAGCTCGGTCGGCGGGTCCGTCTCGCGTGCGGTCGCCAAGATCGCCTCCGCGCAGGCGAAGCCCGACGGCATGCTCATCGTCCCGGCCGGGCGCACGGCCGAGTTCCTCGCCCCGCTGCCGGTCTCGGTGATCTCCGGCATCGGACCCAAGGCACAGGATTCGCTCGCCCGCCTGGGGGTGCGCACCATCGGCCAGCTCCGGGAGATCCCGCGCTCTGCGCTGACCCGTGCTCTCGGGCCGCGAGCGCCCGAGATCGCCGCGCTCGCCGAGGGCAGCGACCGGACAGGGCTCGGGCAGCGCACCCGCGACAGGTCGCTGGGGACCGAGCGCACCTGGGACGAGGACCTCACCGACGCGGGGGAGGTGCGTCGGCGCATCACCCAGATGGCCGACGACGTCGCCCGTCAGCTGCGCCGTGGAGGCTTCGTGGCTCGGACGGTGGTGCTGAAGCTGCGTGCCTCGGACGGCACCACGATCACCCGCTCCTCGACCCTCGATCAGCCCACCGCGAGCGGTGAGCGACTGCGGGAGCAGGTGGTCTCCCTCTGGGAGCGGGAGAGCCCCACGATGCCTCGGATCCGGCTGGCCGGTGTGCGGGCGTCGCACCTCGAGCCGGCTGCGGGGACCGCCGTGCAGTCCGAGCTCTCCGCCCGGTCGGCGGGCTGGCAGGACCTGGAGGCGGCGATGGACCAGGCGCTCGAGCGCTTCGGATCGCGGAGCCTGGGCAGAGGGTCCACATATCCCGCGGCGGCTTCAGGAGGGGATCGAGCCGGCGCGTCCGACCGGACAGAGTCCCCGGAGCCGACCGGAGCTCCTGACCGGACCGCTGCTCCAGGGTCCGCGCGGGGCCGCGGCGCCGCGCCGGCTCAGCGCCCCGACCCCGACCCGGCGCCGCTCGCCGATCAGGAGTCGCCGTCCCTGTTCCCGAGTCCTCTCCCCAGAGGTCGCGAGCGGAGATGAGGCCGGGTCGTGGGGGTTGCGGCGTCGGTCCGGGCTCGGAGTTCCCATTACCCAGGAACAGGATCTAAACTGGACGGACCGCCGACGAGGGCCAGGGTCCTCGCCCGGCGGCTGTGGCGCCGACCGGCGCGAGAGGACGGGGACAAGGAGCGGGATCATGCCGCTGTCTGAACACGAGCAGAAGATGCTCGACGAGATGGAGCGTCAGCTCTTCGCTGACGATCCGCGCCTCGCACGAGCGTTCGCGCCGAAGGCGTCGCCACGGCGCAGCGGGCGTCGGATCCTCATCGGCCTGGGAGCCGTCGTCGTGGGCCTCGGGGTCCTCGTGCTGGCGGTGAGCATCCCGGCCATCTGGCTCGGCGTGATCGCCTTCATCGGCATGCTGGCCGGTGCGGTGTACGCGGTCACGGCGCCCGGCGGCTCATCACAGGGCACGGGAACCGGCGACGGTGGTGGCGGCGGTGGATCCGGACCGGAGGTCCCCACCGGGGACGACGGCGGAACCTTCATGCGCAAGATGGAAGAGCGCTGGGAGAAGCGCACCGGGGACGACCCCCGCTACTGACCGCGCCCCTCCGCGGCACGCCCCGGAGGAACTCACGACTCACGATGCCCCGGCTCCTTCGAGCCGGGGCATCGTCATGTCCGGCGGCACCACCCGCCGCGTCGACATCGTCGTCGACGCGGCCGCGTCCACGCGCGGCGCACCCGCCCGGCCGCCGGCCCGGTCCGCGGGCCCGGTCCGCGGGCTCCACCGGCTGCGCAGGCGCTTCATCGACCGAACGGTCGAGTCCGGCATCGCCGCCGCTGATCGCGCGGTCCCGACCTGCCCGCCCCGCGATTCCCCACTGTCCTCCACGCTCGGTCCCCCCACCCCTCCACTCCGCTCCCCGGGTGCAGTGCCCGGACCTCGCCGGAGCGCTCACCTGGGGTTATGTCCCGACTCCTGCTGCGCCGCCCCCGGAGCCCGGGCGGACTCGCTCGCAGGAACACTCCCGCCGGTCGGCGTGACGGGAATTTCCCCCCACCTTGCCCCACCCCTCTGACCTGGGTTGATGGTGTCGATCGAGGGGAGAGTCGGCGATTCTGGGTCCTTTGGTGGGGAGTTGTGGGGTAAAGTGGAGCGTGTTGGGAGGAGATGGAGTCCGGATCGCGAGTCGCGGCAGGTGAAGGAGGGCGCTGATGTTCCTCGGCACCTTCACGCCCAAGCTCGACGAGAAGGGCCGCCTGATCTTCCCGGCGAAGTTCCGCGACGAGCTCGCCTCGGGACTGGTCATGACTCGTGGGCAGGAGCACTGCATCGCCGTGTACCCGCTCGTGGAGTTCCGCCAGAAGCTCGAGGAGGCACGTCGGGCGCCCACCACCGACAAGCGCACCCGTGACTACCTGCGAGTGCTGCTCTCCGGAGCGGAGGACGTCATCCCGGACAAGCAGGGCCGCATCACGATCCCGGGCCATCTGCGCAGCTACGCAGATCTGGACCGGGAGTGCGCAGTGATCGGCGCCCTCGACCGGCTCGAGATCTGGTCGCGCCCGGCATGGGAGAGCTACCTCGAGCAGAAGGAGGAGGGCTTCGCGGAGACCTCCGAGGAGGTGATCCCCGGCCTGTTCTGAGCTCGGCCCGAAGGATCTCCGTCCTGTGAGACCTCTCGTCGTTCCCGCCCCGACGCAACTTCCCCGGTGGCGGGTCGGGAACGACGAGGAATCTGACAGGACGGCCCCGCGAACAGCTCGCGGAGACGGGCAGGGCGCAGCGCCCGGCTCACCACAGACAGCACGACAGCAAGGACCCAGGGGGTGACATGGACGAGACGCAGAGCGGACGACCGGCAGAGGACCGGCACGTCCCGGTCCTCCTGAACACCTCGGTCGAGCTCCTCGTCCCCGCGCTCCAGCAGCCCGGTGCCGTCCACATCGATGCCACCCTCGGGATGGGCGGTCACGCCGCGGCCGTCCTCCGGGCCGCACCCGCCGCGCACCTCGTCGGCATCGACCGCGACCCCCAGGCCCTCGCCCTCGCCCGGGAGCGCCTGGACCGCGACGGCGTGGGGGAGCGGGCCACCCTGGTCCACGCCACCTACGACCAGATCCCCGAGGTGCTCGAGGATCTCGGGCTCCCCGGTGCGCACGGCGTGATGATGGACCTGGGCCTCTCCAGCTTCCAGATCGACACCGCGGATCGCGGCTTCTCCTACGCGGTCGACGCCCCGCTGGACATGCGGATGGATCCCTCCTCCGACGGACCCACCGCCGCCGACCTGCTGCGGGACCTGCCCGAGGCGGAGCTCGCCCGCATCCTGCGCGATCTCGGCGATGAGCGCTTCGCCAAGCGGATCGCCCGCCGCCTCGTCGAGCAGCGCGAGACCGCGCCGCTGACCCGCAGCGGCGAGCTGGTCCAGCTCCTGGAGCGCGCGATCCCCGCGGCCTCGAAGGCCAGCGGCGGCCACCCGGCCAAGCGCACCTTCCAGGCGCTGCGGATCGCCGTGAACGAGGAGCTGGAGATCCTGACCTCCGCGATCGACGCGGCGCTGGACTGCCTGCACGTGGACGGGCGCATCGTTGTGGAGTCCTACCACTCCGGCGAGGATCGCCTGGTCAAGACCGCGTTCACGCGCCGCACCCGCTCCTCCGCCCCGCCCGGACTGCCGGTCGAGCTCGAGGAGCACAAGCCCACCTTCACCGCGCTCGTGCGCGGCGCGCTCCAGGCCGACGACGCCGAGCGCGGCAGCAACTCGCGAGCAGCCTCCGTCCGGCTGCGTGCACTCACCCGGACCCGACCCGACCAGGGAGCACACTGACATGGCCAGCACGTCCGCCGTTCACGCACCTGCGATCCGTCCTGTCCGCGGGACCCGGAGGAGCGCCGCCGCACGCCCGGGACTGACGGTCGTCGCCACGCCGAAGGCCGCCGGCAGCTCGATGCCGTTCACCCTGCTGTGCACCCTGATCGTCGTCGCGACGCTCGCCGCGCTGCTCTACATGAACATCCAGATGTCCGGGACCAGCTACGAGATCACCCGGCTCGAGAACCAGTCCCAGCGGCTGGCCGAGGAGGGCCAGTCGCTCGCCGAGACCAACGAGCGCATGGGCACCCCGCAGGAGCTCGCGCGTCAGGCGCGCGAGATCGGCATGGTCCCGGTGTCGGATCCGGCATACATCGACCTCGACACGGGCAAGATCATCGGTGAGACGTCCCCGGCGGCGCAGACTGAGGGCAACCCGGAGCTGGCCGAGGTGCCCGAGAAGGTCGCCGTGCCGCCGGCTCAGATCTACGACGAGCCCAGCGCCTACCACGGCATGGGCAACGAAGGGGCCTGAGGATGACGCCACCGCGCAGCAGCCGGCGGAGCAGCAGCCGAGCACCAGGAGGTGCTCGGGGATCTCGGAGCGGCGGCACGGGGCGAACCCTCCTCCGTCCGGCGCGGGTCGGCGACCCGTCCACGCGTCACCGCCTGCTCATCTGCGTGATCATGGTGGCGGTCCTCGCGCTCTCCGGCCGCCTGGTCTGGGTGCAGGGCCTCGACGCGAGCGCGCGTGCCGAGGAGGCGATCGCCCAGCGCACCGTCACCCGCACCATCCCCGCGCTGCGCGGTGACATCACCGATCGTCACGGCACCACCCTGGCGAGCTCCGTGGAGCGCTATGACCTGTGGGTCAACCAGCTCCAGGTCGACGAGTACCACCAGAACTCCAAGACGGCCGAGGTCAAGGGGGTCAAGGCCGCCGCTCAGGACCTCGCCCCCGTGCTCGGCTGGAGCGTCGCGAAGACCGAGAAGGCGCTGACCGGCGACGCAGGGTTCTCCTACCTCCTGAAGAGCGTCGAGCCCGAGGTGCGCGATGCCGCCCTCTCCCTGAAGATCCCCGGCATCGGCGCGGATCGCGTGGCCGAGCGGATCTACCCCGCCGGCAGCGTGGGCGGCAACATCCTGGGCTTCGTCGGCGACGACGGCTCGGCCCTCGCAGGCACCGAGCTCTCCTTCGACAGCGATCTCAGCGGCACCGACGGCAAGACCACGTACGAGCGCGGAGCCCAGGGGCAGATCATCCCCACCGGCAAGCAGGAGACGACCCCGGCGGTCGACGGCGACGACGTGGTCCTCACCATCGACCGCGATCTGCAGTGGAAGGCGCAGCAGGTCGTCGCCGGCGCCGTCGAGCAGTGGGGAGCCCAGGGCGGCAGCGCGGTCGTCTACAACTCCCGCACCGGAGAGGTGCTCGCTCTGTCCGAGTACCCGAGCTTCGATCCGAACACCCCGGGCGCCTTCAAGTCCGAGGACCTCGGCAACCGTTCGATCTCCAGCGTCTTCGAGCCCGGCTCGACCGGCAAGCTGTTCACCATGGCCGCCGCGATCGAGGAGGGGAAGGTGACTCCGGAGTCGAAGTACGACGTCCCCTACGAGAAGTGGTTCGACGGCGAGCGCATCAAGGACTCGCATCCCCACCCGGACCAGCGGCTCACCCTCGCGGGCGTGCTCAAGGAGAGCTCGAACGTCGGCACCGTGCAGATCTCCGAGACCCTCTCCCCGGAGGTCCGCTACGACTATCTGAAGGCCTTCGGCCTCGGGGAGAAGACGGGGGTGGAGCTCCCCGCGGAGTCCGCCGGCGTCGTCCATCCCGCGGACCAGTGGACGGGGCGCACCCGCTTCACGACCGCCTTCGGCCAGGGGTACAGCGTCAACGCCCTGCAGATGGTCTCCGCCGTGGGCACCTTCGCCAACGACGGAGTACGGGTCCGGCCCTCCCTGGTCTCCGGCATCCGCCAGCCCGACGGGTCCGTGCGGCCGCTGGGCGAGCCCGAGAGCACCCGGGTGGTCTCGAGCGGGACTGCGGCGACGGTGCGCGCGCTGATGGACAACACCGTCGACGACAAGACCTCCGCGGCGGCCGTGGACGGCTATGCGGTCGCCGGGAAGACCGGCACGGCACAGGTCGGGGACGGCTCCTACACCGCGTCGTTCATCGGCTTCGCCCCGGCGGACGACCCCGAGATCGTGGTGGGCGTGTTCATCTTCGGTCTGAACACCTTCATCTCCGGCAACCGGGCGGCTGCTCCCGCCTTCTCCGAGCTGACCACCTTCGCCCTGCAGAACCAGGGCGTCGCCCCGACCGGAGTGCCCGGCCGCGAGCTCGAGAACGATTGGTGAGCGCACGATGACCACTCCGACCCATTCCTCCGACGAGCCCTCGCTCGAACCGGCGCGTCCCCGCCGCGCGCACGGCGCCTCCGCGATCGAGCTCGCACGCGCCCTCGGTGCGAACGCGCCCGCGGACGACGTGCAGCTCAGCGGAGTCACGCTCGACTCCCGCGCGGTCGAGCCCGGAGATCTCTGGTGCGCGCTGCCCGGAGCGAACGCCCACGGTGCGCAGTTCGCCTCCCAGGCCGCCGGCCTCGGGGCCGCGATGGCGCTGACCGATCCCGCAGGACGCGAGCGCTGCGAGGCCGCCGGGCTCCCCGTGCTCGAGGTCCAGGACCCCCGCGCCGCCACCGCCGCCGCGGCGGCGGTGATCCAGGGTCGTCCGGCCGAGCGCCTGGCGACCGTCGGGATCACGGGCACCAACGGCAAGACCTCCATCACCACCGCCATCACGCGCACCCTCCTCGAGCTCGGCGTCCCCGCCGGGATGATCGGCACCAGCGGGACCAGTTATCGCGACGCGGACGGCGGCGACCATGCGATCGGCACCGTCCGCACGACCCCGGAGGCACCCGAGCTGCACGGCCTGCTGGCCCGCATGGTCGAGGACCGCGTCGAGGTCGTCTCGATGGAGGTCTCCAGCCACGCGATGGTCCTGCACCGCGCCGACGGGGTCGTCTTCGACGTCGCCTGCTTCACCAACCTCACCCAGGACCACCTCGACTTCCACGGCACCATGGAGGCCTACTACGAGGCCAAGCGGGAGCTGTTCACCCCCGAGCACGCGCGCGCCGGCATCGTGTGCGTCGACGACGACTGGGGGCGCCGCCTGGCCCGGGAGGCGCGGATCCCCGTGATCACCTACGCCACCCGGCCGGGCGTCGAGGCCGACCATCGGGCCGGGGAGCACCGTCCCGAGGGGTTCGGCTCGGTCTTCGAGGTCCATGGACCGCAGGGCACGCGCACCCTCCGCGCCGCCCTGCCCGGGCGCCACTACGTCGCCAACACCCTCGCGGCCGATCTGCTGCTGGAGACCATCGGCCGCAGCGGCGAGGAGGTCGTCGACGCCCTGGGCGAGGCCGGCACCGTGCCCGGGAGGATGGAGTCGGTGGCCGATGCGCCGGTGCGCGGCATCGTCGACTACTCCCACACCCCTGACGCCCTCGAACAGGCGCTGACGACGCTGCGCGGGCTGCCGGACTCCGGCCGTCTGCTGGTGGTCATGGGCGCCGGCGGCGACCGGGATCGCGGCAAGCGGCCCCGGATGGGGGAGGTCGCCGCACGCCTCGCGGACGTGGTGATCGTCACGGACGACAACCCCCGTTCCGAGGACCCCGCCGAGATCCGCCGGGAGGTGCTCAGCGGCATCCCCGAGGGGACGAACGCGCAGGTCCACGACGTCGATGGACGAGGAGAGGGGATCGCTCTGGCCGCCTATCTGGCCGACGTGTCCGACACCATCCTCGTCGCGGGCAAGGGAGCCGAGACCGGACAGCAGATCGGCGGTATCGTCCAGCCGTTCGATGACCGCCTCCGCCTTCGAGATGCGCTGCGGGTTGCACAGACGGCGCGCGGAGGCGCCGACCACATGGACGAAGGACGCTGAGCATGCTGCAGACCACGGCACGGGATATCGCCGCCCTCACCGGCGGTGACCTCGTCGGCGGCGCGAGCGGTGACGAGCTCGTCACCGGCATCGCCCAGATCGATTCCCGCGAGGTGAGCACCGGTGACCTGTTCGCCGCCTTCCGCGGCGAGCGCGTCGACGGCCATGAGTTCCTCGACGCCGCGCATCGCGCCGGCGCCGCGCTCTCGCTGGTGACCGAGGACCGCGGCGTGCCCGCCGTCCGGGTCGCGGACGTCCGCGAGGCGCTATCGCAGCTCGCGCACGCGCAGCTGGACCGCGCCCGGGAGGAGAACCCGCAGCTGGTGGTCCTCGCGGTCACCGGCAGCGCCGGCAAGACCGGCACCAAGGACCTGCTCGGCGCGATCCTCCGCGCCTCCGGTCCGGTCGTCGCCCCCGTCGGCAGCCTCAACAACGAGCTGGGCCTGCCGCTGACCGTGCTGCGTCTGGACGCCGAGACCCGGTACCTGGTGCTCGAGATGGGCGCTCGCGGGATCGGGCACATCGCCCAGCTCACCGCGATCGCCCGCCCGGACATCTCCCTCGTGCTCAATGTCGGCTCCGCCCACCTCGGCGAGTTCGGCGGGGTCGAGGCGACCGCCCGGGCCAAGGGCGAGCTCGTCGAGGCCCTCGCACCGACCGGCCGCGCCGTGCTCAACGCCGAGGACCGCCTCGTCGCCGCGATGGCCGAGCGCTCCGAGGCCCCTGTCGTCACGTGGGGCTTCACCACCGGTGATGTCCGCGGCGGGGACCTGTCCCTGGACGACCAGGCCCGCGTGAGCTTCTCCCTCGAGGTCCCCGCCGGGCTCACCACGCTCTCCGGAGCGAGCGTCCCGGCCGGCGACTTCCCGGTGCGGACCGATCTGCTGGGCGAGCATCAGGCGTCGAACGTCCTCGCGGCCCTGACCGCGGCCCTCGTCGCCGGGGTGGACCCGAGCGCGGCCGCAGCGGCGCTCGAGGGCGCCACCCTGGCCTCCGGCCAGAGGATGCAGGCCCTGCACGCCGGCGGCGCGCTGATCATCGACGACGCCTACAACGCGAACCCCGACTCCATGCGTCAGGCCCTGAAGACGCTCGCCCACCTGGGCCGCAGCCACCGGACCATCGCGGTGCTCGGCGAGATGCTCGAGCTGGGCCCGGACACCGTGCGCCTGCACGACGAGATCGGACGCCTCGCCGTTCGCCTGAACATCGGCCAGCTGTACGTGGTCGGCGACGGAGCCGCGGCGATCCACCACGGAGCCAGCCTCGAGGGCAGCTTCGGCGGCGAGTCCGAGTACCTCGACACCGTCGAGGACGCCATCGACCTGCTGCAGCGGACCGTGCGCCCCGGGGACGCGGTCCTGCTGAAGTCCTCCCGTGATGCCGGGCTGCGCCGCATCGCCGGCCCCCTGGTCGAGCAGCTCGAGCTGCGCGGAGACTCCGAAGAGCCCGACCTGACAGGAGCCGATCGATGATCGCGATCATCATCTCCGGGGCGGCGGCGCTCGCGCTGTCGATCTTCGGCACGCCCCTGTTCATCAAGGTCCTCGAGAAGCGCGGCTACGGCCAGTTCGTGCGCGACGACGGCCCCACCTCCCACGCCACCAAGCGCGGCACCCCGACCATGGGCGGCGTCGCGATCATCCTCTCGGTCCTGGTCGCGTACTTCCTCACCCACCTGGTGCTGTGGACCCCGCCCAGCGTCTCGGTGCTGCTGGTCCTGTTCCTCACCGTGGGCCTCGCGGTGGTGGGCTTCCTCGACGACTTCCTGAAGATCTCGCAGCAGGACAGCACGGGCCTGCGCCCGCGCTACAAGCTCGTGGGCCAGTTCGTGGTCGCGACCGCCTTCGCGATCCTCGCGCTGCTGTTCCCGGACGAGAACGGCATCACCCCCGCCTCCACGAACCTCTCGTTCGTGCGCGACATCGAGTGGCTCGACCTCGCGGCCCTCGGGACCGCGGCGGGCTTCATCCTGTTCGCGATCTGGGCGAACTTCCTGGTGGCCGCCTGGTCCAACGGCGTCAACCTCACCGACGGCCTGGACGGACTGGCCAGCGGCGCGACGATCATCTTCACCGGCGCCTACCTGATCATCAGCTTCTGGCAGTGGCGCCAGGTGTGCAACATCGACCTCGACGCCGGGGGAGTGGTGCACTGCTACTCGGCCCGCGACCCGCTGGACACCGCCGTGCTGTGCGCGACCATCATCGGCGCCTGCGTCGGCTTCCTGTGGTGGAACACCTCGCCCGCGAAGATCTTCATGGGCGACACCGGCTCGCTGGCGCTCGGCGGCGCGATCGCCGGACTGACCATCGTCTCCCGCACCGAGATCGTCGGCGCCATCATCGGCGGCCTCTTCGTGATCATCTCGCTGTCGGTCATCATCCAGGTCACCAGCTTCAAGCTCACCGGCAAGCGGGTCTTCCGCATGGCTCCGCTGCAGCACCACTTCGAGCTCAAGGGCTGGAACGAGGTCACGATCGTGGTGCGCTTCTGGATCGTCGCCGGCATCCTCGCCGGCCTGGGCCTGGGCATCTTCTACCTCGACGCCCTGCCGAGGTTCGCCTCATGACGCAGGCGACGTCCCCTGTCCCCGCCGAGGATCGCTCCTGGCCCGGACTGGATGTGAGCGGCCTGCGGATCCTCGTCACAGGCTTCGGGGTCTCCGGCTACGCCATCGCGGACCAGACCATGCAGCGCGGCGCCCAGGTGCTCGTGGTCGACGGGAAGGACAGCCCCGAGATCCGGGAGCGTGCGAACATCCTCGAGGTGCTCGGCGTCGAGTTCCTGCTGGGAGCCGAGCACACCCGGGCGCTCCCCGTCGGGCGCGAGGTCGACCTCGTGGTCACCTCCCCGGGCTGGCGCCCCGACCAGCCGCTGCTGGCCGAAGCCCTGGCCGCCGGGATCCCGGTCTGGAGCGAGGTCGAGCTCGCCCGCCGCATGCAGCCCGCCGACGGACCGGACTGGCTCGCCATCACCGGCACCAACGGCAAGACGACCACCGTCACCATGCTGGAGTCGATCCTGCTGCACGCGGGCCTGCGCGCCGTCGCCTGCGGCAACGTGGGACTGCCCGTCATCGAGGCGGCGCTGGACCCCGAGGGCTTCGACGTGCTCGCCCTGGAGCTCTCCAGCTTCCAGCTGCACTGGACCGAGCATCTGGACTGCGAGGCGTCCGTGGTGCTGAACGTCAGCGCCGACCACCTCGACTGGCACGGCGGCGCCGAGGCCTATGCCGCTGCCAAGGGCCGCATCTTCGAGGGCGTCCGCACCGCCTGCGTCTACAGCGTCGCCGACCCCACCACCCGCCACCTGGTGGAGGAGGCCGACGTGGCCGAGGGCGCGCGCGCCGTCGGCCTCTCCCTCGGCGCCCCCGGTCCCTCCGAGCTCGGCGTGATCGACGGCCTGCTCGTGGACCGCGCGTTCGTCGCCGACCGGCGCACGACCGCCGCCGAGCTCGCCACCCTCGAGGACCTCGCACATCTGGGGGCCCAGGGCGCCGGTCCCCACCTCGTCCTGGACGCCCTGGCCGCCGCCGCACTCGCCCGCGCCCACGGGGTCGAGCCGAGTGCGGTCCGCGACGGTCTGCGGGCCTATCGGATGGGCGGCCACCGCGCCGAGCATCTGGCCACCGTCGACGGCATCGACTGGGTCGACGACACCAAGGCCACCAACCCCGCCGCCGCCGCGGCCTCGCTGAGCGCGGCCGAGCGCGTGGTCTGGATCGCCGGCGGCGACGCGAAGGGCGCCGATCTCGACGAACTCGTCGCCGCGGTCCGCGACCGGCTGGTCGGCGTCGTGCTCCTGGGCAGGGACGACGCTCCCTTCACGAGCGCACTGGAGCGACACGCACCCGAGGTCCCGGTCCGTCGCATCGATCCGGGCGACACTGGCGACGTCGCCGGCAGGACCCGGCTGATGGACGACGCGGTGCAGGCCGCCCGCTCGCTCGCCCAGGCGGGGGACGTGGTGCTGCTGGCCCCCGCGGCCGCCTCCATCGACCAGTTCCGTGACTATGCGGAGCGGGGGGACCTGTTCGCGGCGGCCGTGACCCGACTGCCAGGAGAGCGAGCATGACGATGGAGGACACCCGCAAGGAGTCCCGTCGGGATCCTCGCCGCTCCACGGACGTCGTGCGGCCGGACGAGGACCACCCGCTGGGCAACATCGGCGGCCGGGTCCGCGACGGCGTGGCCGGCTGGCTGAAGTCCCCGGCGCTGGACTTCTACGGCCTCATCGTGGTCGGCACCCTGCTGATCAGCGTGGGGCTCGTGATGGTGCTGTCCTCCTCCGCGGTCCTGAACATCTCCCGCGGCAACTCCGGCTTCGCCGGCCTGTTCCGCCAGGGCACCTTCGCCGCCATGGGCCTCGTGCTGCTGATCATCGCGGCCGCGCTCCCGCCCGGCTTCTACCGGCGCGCCGCCTGGCCGTTGCTGGGCATCGGCCTCGCCCTGCAGTGCCTCGTGTTCGTGCCGGGGCTGGGCTGGGCGGTCGACGGCAACCAGAACTGGATCCGGATCGCCGGGCAGACCCTGCAGCCCTCGGAGTTCCTCAAGCTCGCGCTCGCGGTGTGGCTCGGCGCCCTGCTGTCCATCAAGCGTCCGCTCCTGCACAAGCCAGGGCACCTGCTCTTCCCCCTGATCCCCGGGGTGCTGCTCGCGCTCGGACTGGTCGTGCTCGGCCATGACCTCGGCACCATGATGATCATGGCCATGCTGGTCGCCGGGGCCATGTGGGTCTCGGGCATCCCGCGTCGCTGGTTCGCCCTCGCCGGCGGCCTGGGGATGATCGGCATCATCATCCTCACGGTCACCAGCGCCAACCGCATGGCCCGCATCACCAACTGGATCCACGGGATCTGCGAGGGCGACTCCTGCTACCAGTCGGACCAGGGCCTGATGGGCCTGGCCGAGGGCGGCTGGTGGGGCGTGGGGCTCGGCGAGTCCCGGCAGAAATGGGGCCGCCTCCCCGCCGCGGAGGACGACTACATCTTCGCGATCATCGGCGAGGAGCTGGGCCTCATCGGCACCCTCGGCGTGGTCCTGCTCTTCGCGGCGCTCGCGCTGATCATGTTCCGCATGATCACCCGCCTGGACGACCACTTCATGCAGATCGCTGTGGCCGGCATGAGCGCCTGGCTGCTCGGCCAGGCGTTCGTGAACATGTCGGTGGTCACCGGGCTGCTGCCGGTGATCGGCGTGCCGCTGCCGTTCATATCCTCCGGAGGGTCAGCGCTGCTGGCGTCGATGTCGGCGCTCGGGGTGCTGCTCTCCTTCGCCCGGCGCGAGCCCGGCGCGGCCGAGGCGATCGGGGCCCGGGTCAGCGCGGTGCGCAGCTCGCTGCACATCCTGCCCGCTCCGCGCCGACGCTCCTCAGGATCCGGGTCCGCACGGGCCGCGTCCTCCACGAGCTCCCGTACGCAGGCCGCGGCCGGCTCCCGCCGCAGCGGGGCCGCGAAGAGCACGCCGCAGAGCAGCTCCGCCCCCTCTGCGAAGCGCGATGCCGCCTCCACCGCGAAGCGCAGCTCGACCTCCGGTGCCCGCCGCTCCTCGCCCTCCCGTGCGAAGCGCACCCCGACCTCCCGCGGCCGAGGTCGCGGCTCCGCCCCCTCCTCCCGAAGGTCCTGATGTCCTCCACCACGCCCCGCATCCTCCTGGCCGGGGCCGGCAGCGCCGGGCACGTCTCCCCGCTGCTGGCCACCGCCGCACAGATCACCCGACGCAGCCCCGAGGCCGAGGTGGTCGTGCTCGGGACCAGAGAAGGTCTCGAGGCCGATCTGGTGCCCGCCGCCGGGTACGAGCTGATCACCATCGACAAGGTGCCCTTCCCGCGCCGGCCGAACGGTGCGGCGCTGCGCTTCCCGGGCCGCTTCCTCGGCACCCTGCGCCAGGTGCGCTCCGTGCTGAAGGAGCGGGAGATCGACGTGGTCGCCGGGTTCGGCGGCTACGTCTGCCCGCCGGCCTATCTCGCCGCCGCCTCGCTGCGGCTGCCGCTGGTGGTCCATGAGGCCAATCGTCGGCCCGGGCTCGCCAACCGGCTCGGCGCCCCCCGCGCCGCCGCGGTGCTGACCGCCTTCGACGGGTCGAGCCTTCCGGGGGCCCGCCGCATCGGGATGCCGATGCGCGAAGCTGTCGCCCATCTGGACCGTGCCGCACGGCGCGAGGGGGCGGTGCGGACCCTGGGCCTGGACCCCGCGCGTCCCGTGCTCCTGGTCACCGGGGGCTCGCTCGGCGCTCAGCGGCTCAACGCCGCCGTGGCCGAGGCCTCGGCCGCCGTGGTCGGGGCCGGGGCGCAGATCCTGCACATCACCGGCCGCGGCAAGGCGGCCGACCTCCCCGAGCGGGAGGGATACCGGGTCGTGGAGTACGTGACCGCGATGGAGGACGCCTACGCCGCCGCGGACCTCGCGCTGACCCGCTCCGGCGCCGGGACGGTCAGCGAGCTCACCGCCGTGGGCCTCCCCGCCGTGCTGGTCCCGCTGCCGATCGGCAACGGCGAGCAGTCGCTGAACGGCGAGCAGGTGGTCGCCGCCGGCGGCGCGCTCATGATCGACGACTCCGAGGTCGACGCCGCCTACCTCACCGGGACGGTGCTGCCGCTGCTGCAGGACCGGAACAGGCTCGAGGCGATGAGCGAGGCCGCGCGGGCGTTCGGGATCACCGACGCCGCCGAGGTGATGGCGGACGTCGTGACCGGCGTCGCACGCCGAGCCTGACCCGGGGATCCAGCCGAGCGGATTACGGTGACCTCATGACTTCCGGCCCCGAGAACGCTTCCCTTCCCCCGGTCACGCCGCGCACGATCCTGCGCGCCGGGGACGTCGTCACCGAGCCGGGATGGCCCGCCGGCGAGGTGCGCTCGGTGCACGTGGTGCGCATCGGCGGCGCCGGCATGAGCGCCGTCGCGCGCCTGGCCCTGGAATCCGGGCTGACCGTCAGCGGCTCCGACTCCCAGGACGGCCAGTTCATCGCCCCGCTGCGCGAAGCCGGCGCCCGCATCGGCATCGGCTTCGACGCCGAGCTGCTGGCCGCGGACCTCGATCTGGTGATCGTCTCGACCGCCGTGCGGGCCGACAACCCCGAGGTGATCGCCGCCCGCGAGCGCGGCATCCCCGTCATCCACCGGGCCGCCGCGCTGGCCGGTCTGCTCACCGGGCGGGACCTGGTGGCGGTTGCCGGCACCCACGGCAAGACCACCACCACCGGGATGGCCGTCACCGCCCTGCGCGGAGCGGGCCTCGACCCGGCCTGGGCCCTCGGCGCCGCCGTGCCGGACCTGGGCCGCAACGCCGGGCTCGGCGCAGACCCTGCCGCACCGTCAGCGGTCACCGGCCTCGCGGTCGTGGAGGCCGACGAGTCCGACGGCTCCTTCCTCGCCTTCGCCCCGCGCTCCCTCATCGTCACGAACCTCGAGCCCGACCACCTCGACTTCCACGGCGACGCCGCCCACCTCACCGCGGCCTTCGACGCCCTGACCGCGCAGCTCGCCCCCGGCGGCACCCTCGTGGTCTGCGCCGACGACCCGGGCGCCCGGGACCTCGGGAGACGCGCCGCCGAGCGCGGGATCACCGTGGTGCTCTACGGCTCCGACGAGGCGGCGGCCTGGTCGCTGCGCCGGGAGCAGGTCGGGCCGCACGGCGCCGAGATCGGGATCAGCACGCCCCGCGGCGAGCTGACCGTGCAGCTCGCGGTGAGCGGGCACCACAACGTGCTCAACGCCCTCGGCGCGCTCGCCGCGACCGCCGCCGCCGTGCCCGACGCAGACCTCCCCGACCTCGCCGCGGGGCTCGGCACCTTCACCGGTGCCTCCCGCCGGTTCGACGTGGCCGGGACCGTCCAGGGCGTGACGGTCGTGGACGACTACGCCCACCACCCCCGGGAGGTCGCGGCGACCATCGCCGCCGCCCGCGGCATCGTCGCCGAGCAGCCCGGCGAGGGTCGTGTGCTCGTCGCCTTCCAGCCCCATCTCTTCTCGCGCACCCGTGACTTCGCCGCCGATTTCGCCGACGCGCTCTCCGCCGCGGATCAGGCGTGGGTCCTGCCCGTCTACGCGGCCCGCGAGGATCCCGACCCGAGCGTCGACGCCCGGACCGTCACCGACCTCGCCACCGGCCCCGTCGAGCCGGTCGAGGGGAAGGAGGACCTCCTCGTCCGGGCCGCCGCCGCGGCGCGCCCCGGGGACCTCCTGCTCATGCTCGGCGCCGGCGACATCGTGGAGATCACGCCCGCGCTGATGAGCGCGCTGGAGAACGGTCGGGGCCGCGGCTGATGGCTCGTCGACCCAGCGCGCCCCGGCCCCGGAAGAGCACCCGGGCTCCGGCGACCCCTCGCCGCCCGGCATCGACCCCGTCGGCGGGGGAGCGGACCGGGACGTCGCGGCAGCGGGCGGCCGAGAACCCGACCGCGGGCCCGGCACAGACCGGGCGCTCTGCACCCTCTGCGCCGTCCGCATCCGCTGCGTCGTCGGCGTCGGCGTCGTCAGCGGCGCCGGCGCCGGCCGCCCGATCGGTCCGATCTGCGCCCTCCGCGCGCTCTGCACCCTCTGCGCGCTCGGCGCATTCCGCTCCCTCCGCACGATCGGCGCTGTCGGCCGCCTCGCCCTCCCCGGCTCCGCGCTCCCGCTCCGTCGGCCGGCCTCGACCCCGGCCCGAGGAGCCCGAGGAGAGCACGGGCGGAGGCACGGTGGTCCAGGCCGCCGGAAGGTTCCGCGAGCTGGTGGCAGGACGCCCCTGGCGCCGACGCCGTCGGGCGATGCTGCTGGGCTCCGCCATCACCGCGCTGCTGCTGGTCGCCGCGCTCGTCACCGTGATCTTCCTGCCCTCCCTCCAGGTCCATGAGGTGACGGTCGAGGGCACCGGCTATCTCGAGGAGTCGGAGATCCGCGAGGCGGCCGCTCCCCATGCCGGCGGGAGCGTGCTCCTGCTGCAGGGCGACGAGATCGCCGCGGATGTCGGCGCGGTGCCGGGCGTCGCCTCCGTCGACGTCGAACGGGTCTGGCCGGACGGCGTCCGCGTGAGCATCAGCGAGACCCCGCCGATCGCCGTGCTCACCGAGCTGGACGGCACCAAGGCGGTGATCGGTGAGGACGGCCGTCAGCTGCCCGAGGCGGCCGCGGCCGGCGAGGAGCTGGTCCCGCTCTCGATCACCAGCGGCTCCACCGACCCCGAGGGGGCGGCCGCGGCGATGAGCGAGGTCCTCGTGGAGATGCCCGAGTCGCTGCGCGGATCGGTGCAGGAGGTCTCGGCCTCCAGCGCGAGCGACGTGACCCTCGTGCTCGGCGTCGAGGGCGGCGGCGGCAAGACCGTCGTGTGGGGCGACGCTCGGGACGCCGACCTCAAGGCCGAGGTGGTGCAGGCGCTCATCGACCAGCCAGGCTCCGTCATCGACGTCTCCTCCCCGGTCGCCCCCGTCACCCGGTGACGTGCGCCGTGGTCGCCGAGGTGATCTCACCCGCCCTCGGGCGCCGACACGCGCTCTTTGTGTTTGCGTGCAGGTGCGCCGGTCCCTAGCGTCAGAGGAAAGGAGAGGCGCCCCGAAGTCCGAACCTCAACTCGAGGTCCAGGGTTTCGGAAAGTCGTGACCAGGAGCGACGCAGGCCCCTTTCCCCGGAGGAACGACAAGAGCAAGGACCCAAACGTGGCCGGAACCCAGATCTCACTCGCAGTCATCAAGGTCGTCGGCGTCGGCGGCGGAGGTGTCAACGCCGTCAACCGCATGATCGAGTCCGGGCTCAAGGGCGTCGAGTTCATCGCGATCAACACCGACGCCCAGGCGCTCCTCATGTCCGATGCCGACGTCAAGCTCGACGTCGGCAAGGAGATCACGCGCGGCCTCGGCGCCGGCGCGGATCCCGAGGTCGGCAAGCGCGCCGCCGAGGACCACGCCGAGGAGATCGAGGAGGTCCTGCGCGGGGCCGACATGGTCTTCGTGACCGCCGGCGAGGGCGGCGGCACCGGCACCGGCGGCGCGCCGGTCGTGGCGAAGATCGCCCGCAGCCTCGGCGCCCTGACCATCGGTGTGGTCACCCGTCCCTTCACCTTCGAGGGCCGTCGTCGCTCCACCCAGGCCGAGTCGGGCATCGCCGCCCTCCAGGCCGAGGTCGACACCCTCATCGTGATCCCGAACGACCGTCTGCTCTCCATCGCGGACAAGCAGGTCTCCATGCTCGACGCCTTCAAGAGCGCGGACCAGGTCCTGCTCTCCGGTGTCCAGGGCATCACCGATCTGATCACCACGCCGGGTCTGATCAACCTCGACTTCGCGGACGTGAAGTCCGTGATGCAGGGCGCGGGCAGCGCCCTCATGGGCATCGGCTCCGCCCGCGGCGAGGATCGTGCGCTGCAGGCCGCCGAGCTCGCGGTCTCCAGCCCGCTGCTCGAGGCCTCGATCGACGGCGCCTACGGCGTGCTGCTCTCCATCCAGGGCGGCAGCGACCTCGGCCTGTACGAGGTCTCCGAGGCGGCCCGCCTGGTCCAGGAGGCAGCGCACCCGGATGCGAACATCATCTTCGGCTCCGTCATCGACGACGCCCTGGGCGACGAGGTCCGCGTGACCGTCATCGCCGCCGGCTTCGAGGGCGGCGGCCCCG
Source organism: Brachybacterium ginsengisoli (assembly GCF_002407065.1). Classification (NCBI taxonomy): domain Bacteria; kingdom Bacillati; phylum Actinomycetota; class Actinomycetes; order Micrococcales; family Dermabacteraceae; genus Brachybacterium; species Brachybacterium ginsengisoli. The sequence goes on along the minus strand of NZ_CP023564.1, from coordinate 2,575,508 downwards.
CGCCGCGCCAGGACATCGCCCCGCAGCAGCGCCCCGCGCCCCGCGCCGAGCAGTCCGCCGCGCCGCGCGCCGCCCAGCCGCGTCCCGCGGCCCAGGAGCAGCGCCCCGCCGGCGCCGCGGCCGCTCCCGGCGCCTGGGGTCTGCCGCAGCAGGCGTTCTCGCCGTCCCGCGCCAGCGCCGCGGAGCCGGAGACCGAGGTCATGGACGCCGCCGATGTCGAGGACACCGGGCCGCAGCAGCAGGTCGCCCCGCAGCCCGCGCCGCGGGCACCCGAGCGCGAGCAGGCACGCCCGCCGCACATCGAGGAGCCGCCGTCGGACGACGACGACCTCGATCTGCCGTCGTTCCTCAAGTGAGCGCATCCCTCTGTGAACGGGCCCCGCGACTTCGCGGGGCCCGTTCCCTGTTCACCGGGCGCAGCGGAGGGGTGAGCATCGGCGATCACGCCGGGCTGAACCTCGCCCGACACGTCGGGGACGACGAGCTCTCTGTGGAGCACAACCGGGCACTGCTCGCCGAGGAGGTCGGGGTGCCGGTGATCTTCGTGAACCAGGTCCACTCCGCCGACGTGCACGTGCTGCCGGAGACGGGGCAGAGCGCGATCGTCACCGCCGATGCGATGGTCACCGATCGGCGCGATGTGGCGCTGGGGATCATGGTCGCGGACTGCCTGCCGGTGCTGCTGTCCGATCCGCGCGCCGGAGTGGTGGCGGTCGCCCACGCCGGCCGGCAGGGCCTGCTGACCGGGGTGCTGCAGAACACGGTCTCGGCGATGGTCCGCCTCGGTGCCCGCCCGGAGGATCTGGAGGCGAGCATCGGTCCCGCGATCTGCGGCGCCTGCTACGAGGTCCCCGCCGCGATGCGCGGAGAGGCCGCGGAGATCCTGCCCGAGACCTGGGCCACCACCTCCTGGGGCACGCCCTCCCTGGATCTGCGCGCCGGGGCGGCGGCGGTGCTCGAGGCCGCCGGGGTGCCGCGTGCGGCGATCGACGCGGAGCATCCCTGCACCCTCGAGGACGAGCGGTTCTACTCCTACCGCCGCGCCGCGCGCACCGGCCGCTTCGCCGGGGTGATCCGCCGCGCCTGAGACTCGGGCGGGGGAGCGGAGTCGAGGCCGGAGGCCGGTGGGCGGGCACCTCGCGTGCCCGCCGCCACGCCGGACACGCGCACGACACGCCGGTCACCTCCCGGGGTGAGGGAAATGCCTGCTGTACTTTCAGTGGGCAAGGGCTCCCGCGCACTCCCCGTGCTTCCCTGGAGCCCAGGTCAGCGTGAACAACAGACTGGGAGATCTGCGATGGGAACCTGGCGCAACGCCATGGTCGCACTCGGCCTCGCCAACGAGGTCGACGACGAGTACTACGAGGACGAGCGGGACCGCCAGGAGATGGTGGCGCAGCCCCGCCGCACCGAGCGCGGCATCGAGTCCGCACCCGAACGGGAGGCCCAGGTGACCCCGATCCGCCAGCATTCCAACGTGGTCGCGATGGCCCCGGCAGTGGAGGAGTCGATGCACCGCATCACCACGATCCATCCGCGGTCCTACAACGACGCGAAGGCGATCGGCGAGTCCTTCCGTGATGGCGTGCCGGTCATCATGAACCTCTCCGACATGCAGGACGGCGACGCCAAGCGCATGGTGGACTTCTCCGCCGGCCTGGTCTTCGGCCTGCGCGGCACCATCGAGCGCGTCACCTCGAAGGTGTTCCTGCTCTCCCCGGAGTTCGTCCAGGTCGACGGGGACAGCTCTGCCGACGAGGGCAGCTTCTACAACCAGAGCTGAGCGGCGCCGTGCAGCTCATCGCGGGAGTTCTGTACCTCGCGGCCCTGGTCTACCTGATCGTGCTCCTCGCACGGCTGGTGCTTGAGTGGATCCAGTCCTACGCGCGGGAGTACCGGCCGACCGGGCTCGTCCTGGTGCTCTTCGAGGTCGTCTTCACGCTGACCGACCCGCCGGTGAAGGGACTGCGTCGGCTGATCCCTCCGATCCGTCTCGGCATGGTCTCGCTGGACCTGAGCCTGATGATCCTGCTGATCGTGGGATGGATCCTGCTGGGCGTCCTCGGCCGCTTCGCCCTGTGAGGACCATCCGGTTCGGGAAGTTCCGCCGGATCCGCTAGGCTGATCGCACTGCGCGCACAGCGCTTCTGACGACATCACTAAGAAAAGGTGACCCATGGCTCTGATGCCCGAAGACCTGCAGAATCAGCGGTTCACCCCCGTTCGGTTCTCCGAGGGCTACGACATGGACGAGGTCGACAACTTCCTCGACAACGACGTGGAACCTCGTCTCAAGGAACTGATCGCCGAGAACGAGCGGCTCAAGAGCGAGCTCGAGGAGGCGCACAACCGCATCGCCGAGCTCGAGGCCGGCGGCTCCGCCGTGGCCCCGGCCGCGGAGACCTCCGCGAGCGACGAGACCGACGCGATCATCGACACCGCCCCGGTCACCGCCGGTGACGACACCGCGGACGAGACCGACGCCGCCGCCGAGACCGATGACACGGTCGTCGCGCCCGTCGCCGCGCAGGACGATGCCGCCACCGCGCAGCAGCCCGCCGTCGAGACCGCCCCCGCCCGGGAGACCCCGGACCAGTCCGCCGCCGGCATCATCGCCCTGGCGAACCGTCTGCACGACGAGCACGTCAAGAACGGCGAGGACGAGCGCGACCGTCTCATCACCGAGGCCAATGACGAGCACAAGCGGATCGTCGGCGAGGCCGAGGAGAAGTCGCGCCTCACCCTCACCGAGCTGGAGGAGAAGAAGGCCGAGCTCGACAAGACCATCGAGGGCCTGCGCAACTTCGAGCGGGACTACCGCAACCGCCTGCGCAACTACCTGGAGAACCAGCTCCGCGATCTCGACACCAGCGAGACGCAGGACAAGCAGGCGAACTTCGGTCTGTGAACGCCGCTTCCACCGAGTCGACGAGCGCCGGGCCCCAGGGGTCCGGCGCTCGTCGCCGTCTGAGCCGCCCCACGGTCCTGGGCGCCATGGTGGTGATCGCCGTGGTGCTCGCCGTGATCGACCAGATCACCAAGAACTGGGCCGAGGCCAACCTGCCCCTGCTGGAGCCCCAGCCGTTCCTCGGTGAGGTCCTGCAGCTCACCCTCCTGTACAACACCGGTGCGGCCTGGGGGATGGGTGCGGAGATCACCCCGGTGGTCACCTGCCTGCAGATCGCGATCGTCATCGGCGTGCTCGTCTTCGCCGTCAAGGTGGTCCGCTCCGGCTGGTACACCCTCGCCCTCGGCCTGATCCTGGGCGGCGCGCTCGGCAACATCCATGATCGACTGCTGCGCGACCCCTCGCCCTTCCACGGCGCCGTCGTCGACTTCCTCGAGCTGCCGAACTGGCCGGTCTTTAACGTCGCCGACATGGGCGTCGTGGGCGGCGCGGTCCTGGTGGTCGCGCTGGGCCTGTTCGGCATCGCCGCGGATCCCTCCGCCGACGCCGGCGGTGCGGCCGCAGATGCTCCCGCGGAGTCCGAGGAGACGACCCGCACCACCTCCGAGGAGGATCGATGACCGCCTCGCGCACCCTGATGGTGCCCGACGGGCTCGCCGGCGAGCGGGTCGACGTGGGCATCTCCCGGATGCTCGGCCTGTCCCGCACCCGCGCCGCCGACCTCGTCATGGCCGGCCACGTGCTCGTGGACGGGCAGGTCCCGGCCCGGTCCACCCGGCTCGAGCCCGGCGCGATGGTCGATGTGGAGCTGCCGGACGAGAAGCCCGCGGTCGAGGTGCGCCCCCAGATCGCCGAGGGCATGAGCCTGATCCATCAGGACGAGGACATCGTCGTGATCGACAAGCCGGTGGGAGTCGCCGCGCACCCCAGCGCCGGGTGGTCCGGCCCGACGGTGCTGGGCCATCTCGCCGCCGCCGGCGTCGAGATCCGCACCACCGGCGACCAGGAGCGCCAGGGCATCGTGAGCCGCCTGGACGTGGGCACCAGCGGGCTGATGGTCGTCGCCCGCACCGAGCGCGCCTACACCACCCTGAAGGACGCCTTCCGCGCCCGCCAGGTGGGCAAGACCTACCACGCGGTCTGCCAGGGCACCCCGGACCAGTCGCGCGGCACGATCGAGGCGGCCATCGGGCGGTCCCCGCAGCACGACTACAAGTTCGCGGTGCGCAATGACGGCAAGCACTCGGTCACCCACTACGAGACCCTCGAGGATCTCCAGGGGGCGACGCTGCTGAAGGTGGGCCTCGAGACGGGCCGAACGCACCAGATCCGTGTGCACATGTCGGCGATCCATCACCCCCTGGTCGGCGACCCGCTCTACGGCGCGGACCCGACGGTGGCCGAGCGCGTGGGCCTGACCCGCCAGTGGCTGCACGCCATGGAGCTGACCTTCGTGCACCCCGTGACCGGCCGTCAGGTCACCTACAGCTCGCAGTACCCGGCCGATCTGCAGCGGGCCCTGGAGCGGCTGCGCGGTCGCTGAGGGGCAGGGGCCGGGCCGGGGGAGTCGCGGCCATCGGGCGGACCTCTCAGGGGGTAGCGTCGAGGCATGAGCGAGGAGCAGACCCCCGGCGCGCTGGCGCCCACCCGTGATGCGGCCCTGTCCCGGCCCGACTTCCCCTTCGCGCGGGTCGCGCGCCGGCTCGGCCTGGACCCGGCCGGGGCCGAGCTCGCCCTGCAGGACGACGAGACCGCGCGCTCGGCGATCGCCCGCTCGGTCCAGGAGTTCCTCACGGCCGATGACGAGCGGCGCGCAGGCCGCGTCCCCTCGAGCGCCCTCGCCCTGGATCCCGACTTCCCGACCGGCGTGGGCATGGCGCTGGTCGGTGCGGCTGTGCTGTGGGATGCCCGGGACCTCGTGCCGCGGGTCGCGCTGCGGGTGGCGAAGGACCATCACGAGGACGGCGCCGACGAACTCGCCGCGAGCTACATCGCCCTGGTCCAGGAGTCGATCGATCCCGGCGAGGACAGCACGGACGACGCCATCGCCTGGGCCGCGCAGTCCCTGCTCGTCGCCGTCCTGCAGCGCATCGGCCACCCCGCCCAGGCCGACGAGATCACCCGTGACCTGGCCGCGCACGCGATCCCGATCGACCTGTGGCGCGACGACGACCCATCCCTGCCGGACGATTCGATGTCCTGGCACGGCGGAGCCTTCGTGGGCGGCATCCCGCCCCGGCGCGACGAGCGCTCGCTGAGCTTCGAGGATGTGCATGACTACATGAACATCCTGCTGGCGGACACCCGCCGCGAGCAGGAGGCCGAGGACGACGCCGTCTGAGCCTCCCGCAGCGGTCCGAGCTTCCCGGTGCGGTCCGAGCTTCCCGGTGCGGTCCGAGCCTTCCGGCGCGGTCCGCCCGGTCGCCGCGGGGGCGCCGCGGGGCGCCGGTGCTACGCTTCCTAAACCGCTTAACCCCCGGTCAGCGGTCACCGCCGGCCATCACACGCCCCGGCGGCCCGCGCCCGACCGCTCGCCCTGACGACGCTCATCGAGGAGCACCCATGCATGACAACCGTCCCACCAGCGAGGACCGGGTCCGCCGGTTCCTGGGCGAGCTGCTGCCGGCCCGCCGTCACCTCGCCACCGCCGAGCTGACCATCGAGGCCTGGGAGGCGCCGGGCGAGCCGGTGAACTTCGCCGAGGCGCGCGAGCAGGTGTACCGGCCGATCGCCGTCGGCGACCGCTGGGGCCGGCCCTGGTCCACGCTCTGGCTGCACCTCACCGGGACCGTGCCCGCCTCCTGGACCGTGGACGAGGATCGCGACGTCGAGCTCCAGCTCGACCTCTCCTTCACCGACATGCCCGGCTTCCAGGCCGAGGCCCTGATCTGGACCCCCGAGGGGGAGACGGTGAAGGCCATCAATCCCTACAACCAGTACCTGACCCTCGAGGCCGGTCAGGAGATCGACCTCTACCTCGAGTGCGCCGCGAACCCGAACGTGCCCGGCGACTGGACCTTCGCACCCACCGCCCTCGGCGACCTCGCGACCGCCGGCGAGGACCCGATCTACGACCTCACCACCCTCCGCCTGGCCTGGCGCTCGAAGAGCGTCTGGGAGCTCGAGCAGGACATGGTCGCGCTGAACGGCCTCCTGCACACCCTGCCCGAGCAGTCCCCGCGACGCTTCGACATCCTCCATGCCCTGGGCAGGGCGCTGGACGCCGCCGATCCGGACGACCTCCACGCGAGCGCGGGGCAGGCCCGGCAGGAGCTGCGCGGCGTGCTCGAGGCGCCCGCGAACGCCTCCGCGCTGACGGTGGTGGCGACCGGGCACGCCCACATCGACTCCGCCTGGCTGTGGCCGCTGCGGGAGACCCGGCGCAAGTGCGCCCGCACCTTCTCCAACGTGTGCTGGCTGCTGGAGCGCTACCCGCAGCTGACCTTCTCCTGCTCCTCCGCCCAGCAGTACCAGTGGATCCGGGACGAGTACCCGGGGCTCTTCCGCCGCATCGCCGGTCACGTCGCCGCCGGTCGCTTCCTGCCGGTGGGCGGCATGTGGGTCGAGTCGGACACGAACATGCCCGGCTCCGAGGCCATGGCGCGGCAGTTCCTCCACGGCAAGAAGTTCTTCCTCGAGGAGTTCGGGGTCGAGACGACGGAGACCTGGCTGCCGGACTCCTTCGGCTACTCCGCGGCGCTCCCACAGATCTGTGCGCTCGCCGGCAACGACTCCTTCCTCACCCAGAAGGTCTCCTGGAACCAGTACTCGACCTTCCCCCACCACACCTTCGAGTGGGAGGGGATCGACGGGACCACGCAGTTCACGCACTTCCCGCCGATCGACGGCTACAACGGCCAGCTCACCGCCGCCGAGCTCGCCTACTTCGAGAAGAACTTCAAGGACAAGGGCGCCAGCCACATCGGCCTGACTCCCACCGGATGGGGCGACGGAGGCGGTGGTCCCACCCGCGAGATGATCGCCGCGCAGGAGCGCTTCGCCGATCTCGAGGGGGCGCCGAAGGTGGAGTGGTCCACCGCGCGGGACTTCTTCGACCGGGCGCGCGAGGAGTACGCCGAGCCGCCAGTGTGGAACGGCGAGCTGTACCTCGAGCTGCACCGCGGCACCTACTCCTCCCAGATCCACGGCAAGCAGGGCAACCGCCGCACCGAGGCGCTGATGCACGACGTGGAGCTGTGGAGCGCCACCGCGGCGCACCGTGTCGACGGCTTCGACTACCCCTACGAGGAGATCGACTCCCTGTGGGACAAGCTGCTGCTGCTCCAGTTCCACGACATCCTCCCCGGGTCCTCCATCGCCTGGGTGCATCGCGAGGCGGAGCACTCCTACGAGCACATCACCGAGCGGGGCGAGGCGCTGGTCGCCGCGGCCCTCGAGGCGCTCGGCGACGAGGCCGGGGATCCCGTGGCCGCCAACTCCTCCTCCCGGTCCCGCCACGGCGTCGCGCCGTTGGCGATCGGGGCGGCCTCCGCGCCCGGGACCGCGCCGGAGGTCCGCGAGGCCGATGGCACGATCCGGGTGAGCACCGCGGACCTCCACGTCGAGATCGACGACCGGGGCCTGCTCACCTCGCTGCGCGCGGGGGCCGAGGGACGCGAGTCGATCGCTCCGGGAGCGGGAGGGGCGCTGCTCCAGCTGCACCGGGATGCTCCCAACGCCTGGGACTCCTGGGACATCGACGAGTTCTACCGCCATGTCCACCGCGATCTGGAGGCCGACGGAGCCCCCGAGCTCTCTCGCGCCGAGGACGGCACGGTCCGGGTGGCGGTCACGTACCGCACCCGGGAGGAGGGCCACCTCGAGCGGCCCGCCGAGGCGATGCCCTCCCGGGGCACGGGATCCCGCATCACCCTGACCTACTCGGTCGCCCCGGGAGCCACGGCCCTCGGGATCGACCTGGACGTGGACTGGCACGAGCGCAAGAAGGTGCTCAAGCTGGCCTTCCCGCTGGACGTCCGCGCCGCCGTGATGAGCAGCGAGATCCAGTTCGGGCACCTCGACCGTCCCGTCCCCGTGAACACCACGGCGGACTTCGGCCGGTTCGAGACCTGCGCCCACCGCTGGGTGCGGGTCGCCGAGCCCGACTTCGGGATCGCGCTGGCGAACGACTCCTCCTACGGGCATGACGTGCGCCGCGTGCTGCGGGAGGACGACGGCGGCACCACCACCGTGGTGCGGGCGACCGTGCTGCGGGCAGCCGAGTTCCCCGACCCGTCGGCCGAGGAGGGCGTCTACTCGCTGCGCTACGCGATCCAGCCCGAGGCGGGCGTCGCCGCGGCGATCGATCTGGGCGAGGAGCTGAACCAGGCCCCGCGGGTGCTGGTCCGGGACGAGCCGCTCGCGCCGCTCGCCGCCCTCGAGGCGGTGCGCGCCGGTCAGGACCACAGCGCCCGGATCCAGACCCTCAAGCTCGCCGAGGACCGATCCGGCGATCTCGTGGTGCGCCTGTACGAGTCCGAGGGACGGCGCACCGAGGTGGAGCTCACGGCGTCGGGCGCTCGCTCGCTCACCGTGGCGGACCTGCTCGAGCGGCCGCTGACGGAGCAGTCGCCGCTGGGGCACCGCGCGGCGTCGGTCGAGGGGGAGGCGCTCCCGCTGACCCTCAGGCCCTTCGAGATCACGACGGTCCGCGCGAGCTTCTGAGCCCACGGGGCGTCGGCGACCATGACCGGTCGTCGGCGCCCCGTACGCTGAGCCCATGACCCAGCCCAGAGGTGCCCTGCTCACCGGCAGCGTGAACTACGACGATGCCGAGACCACCTTCCGCACGGTCGCCGAGGTCCTCGGCGCCCACGTGGGCCGGATCCCCGACGGCGAGGTGGGCAGGCGGTTCCACTGGATCATGTTCCAGCCCGACGTGCTCGGCGCCGCCGAGGGCATCGAGCGGGTGGGGGAGGAGCCGATCCCCTTCGGCGCCGGGATCGATGCCCGCCCGCTGCGCCTGGCGGACGGCGTGGACCCGGCGGGCATCGATCTGCCGCCGCTGGGCTACGCCGAGGCCGCGGTGGAGTCCTATGCGCTGTTCACCCGTCTGCGGGAGGAGGGCGCGATCCCGGCCGGGATCCGGTTCCAGGTCTCCCTGCCCACCCCGGTCGCGGTGATCTCCTCCTTCTTCCGCGGCGAGGACCGTGTCGCGATCGAGCCGATCTACGCCGACGCGCTCCTGGGCGAGCTCGAGCAGATCCTCGAGGGGATCCCCGCCGCGGATCTCGCGATCCAGTGGGACGTGGCCAGCGAGATGGGCATCCTCGAGGGAGCCTCCGGCTACGGCTCCGTGATGGACCACTGGTGGAGCGGGGACGTGCTGGGCGGGATCGTCGCACGGCTCGCCGCTCTGGTCGACGCCGTCCCCACCGACGTCGAGGTGGGGATGCACCTCTGCTACGGCGACGCCGGGGAGAAGCACTTCGTCGAGCCGACAGACACCGCGAACCTGGTGCGGGTCGCGAACGCGGTCGTCGACTCCGTCGGCCGCGAGCTGTCCTGGCTGCACCTCCCGGTGCCGATCACCCGGGACGACGAGGCGTACTTCGCCCCGCTCGCACAGCTCGCGGAGGTGCCCGAGCTGTACCTCGGCCTGGTCCATCGCGAGGACGGCGCCGACGGCGCCCGTCGGCGCATCGCCGCCGCCTCGTCGGCCGTGGCGGGTTCCTTCGGCGTCGCCACGGAGTGCGGCATCGGCCGCGCCCCCGAGGGCACCACGGAGGGGATCCTGCGCACCCACGCGGAGGTCGCCGCGCCGCGGTGAGGTCGCTCCGCCCGCGTCTCCGACGGCGACACGCCGGACGCGCCGAGGTGACCTCTCCGACCCCCTCCTGAGCGCCCCGGACGTCCCTCGCAGGACTACGCTGGAGGGCATGGCTTCCGCGGACTCCGATGATTTTGTGCACCTCCACGTCCACACCGACTACTCACTCCTGGACGGGGCCGCGAAGATCGACAAACTCGTCGCCGAGACCGCACGTCAGGGCCAATCCGCGGTGGCGATCACGGACCACGGCTACCTCTTCGGCGCCTACGAGTTCTACAAGGCCGCCACGAGCGCCGGCGTGAAGCCGATCATCGGCATCGAGGCGTACGTGACGCCCGGGACGAGCCGTCACGACCGCACCCGCGTGCAGTGGGGCACCCGCGAGCAGCAGCTCGCGGGAGACGACGTCTCCGCCCGCGGCGCCTACACCCACATGACCCTGCTCTCCCGCTCCACCGAGGGGATGCACAACCTGTTCCGGCTCGGCTCCGCCGCGTCGCTGGACGGTCAGATGGGCAAGTGGCCGCGCATGGACCGCGAGATCCTCTCGAAGTACTCCGAGGGGCTCATCGCCACCTCCGGCTGCCCCTCCGGCGAGGTGCAGACCCGCCTGCGCCTGGGCCAGTTCGACGAGGCCGTCAAGGCCGCCGGCGAGTACCAGGACATGTTCGGCAAGGGCCACTACTTCATCGAGCTGATGGACCACGGGCTCGACATCGAGAAGCGGGTCACCAAGGACCTGCTCGAGGTCGCCAAGGCCGTCGGCGCCCCGCTGGTGGCCACCAACGACCTCCACTACGTCACCGAGCAGGATGCGACGATCCAGGACGTCCTGCTGTGCATCAACTCGGGCTCCCGCCTGAACGATCCCGACCGCTTCAAGTTCGGCGGCTCCGGCTACTTCCTGAAGTCCGCGCAGCAGATGCGCGAGCTGTTCCGGGAGTTCCCCGAGGCCTGCGACAACACCCTGACCATCGCCGAGATGTGCGAGGTGGAGTTCCGCACCACGAACGAGGGCGCGAACTACATGCCCAACTTCCCCACCCCTGCCGGGGAGGACGAGCAGTCCTGGTTCATCAAGGAGGTCCAGCGCGGCCTCGAGTACCGCTACCCCTCGGGCATCCCCGACGAGGTGCAGAAGCGCGCCGACTACGAGGTCTCCGTCATCCTCCAGATGGGCTTCCCGGGCTACTTCCTCGTCGTCTCGGACTACATCAAGTGGGCCAAGGAGCAGGGGATCCGCGTGGGCCCGGGCCGAGGCTCGGGCGCCGGCTCCATGGTCGCCTACGCCATGCGCATCACCGACCTCGACCCGCTCGAGCACGGTCTGCTGTTCGAGCGGTTCCTGAACCCCGAGCGCGTCTCGATGCCCGACTTCGACGTCGACTTCGATGATCGCCGCCGCGGCGAGGTCATCGAGTACGTGGAGCGCAAGTACGGCGACGACCGCATCGCGCAGGTCATCACCTACGGCGTCATGAAGACGAAGAACTCCCTCAAGGACGCCTCGCGCGTGCTGGACTACCCGTACGCGATGGGCGACCGCCTCTCCAAGGCGCTGCCGCCCACCGTCATGGGCAAGGACATCTCCATCAAGGGCATCTTCGACCCGGAGGACAGGCGCTACGCCGAGGCCGGGGAGTTCCGCCGGATCCACGAGGAGGATCCGGACGTCCAGAAGGTCGTGGAGATCGCCAAGGGCGTGGAGGGCCTGACCCGAGGCTGGGGCGTGCACGCCTGCGCGGTCATCATGTCCAGCCACCCGCTGGTCGACATCGTCCCGATGATGCGCCGCCCCTCCGACGGCCAGATCATCACCCAGTTCGAGTACCCCACGCTCGAGACCCTGGGCCTGCTGAAGATGGACTTCCTGGGGTTGCGGAACCTCACGATCCTCTCCGATGCGGTGCAGAACATGGAGCGCAACGGCAAGGAGGCGCTCGACCTCGAGGCGCTGCCGTTCGACGACCCGGCGACCTACGAGCTGCTGCAGCGCGGTGACACCCTGGGCGTGTTCCAGCTGGACGGCTCCGGCATGCGCACCCTGCTGCGGCAGATGAAGCCCGACCAGTTCGGGGACATCACCGCGGTCTCGGCGCTGTACCGGCCGGGCCCGATGGGCATGAACTCGCACACCAACTACGCGCTGCGCAAGAACGGCCTGCAGGAGATGACGCCGATCCACCCGGAGCTCGAGGAGCCGCTCTCGGAGATCCTCGGCGAGACCTACGGCGTGATCGTGTACCAGGAGCAGGTCATGCAGACGGCGCAGAAGGTCGCCGGGTACAGCCTGGGCCAGGCGGACATCCTCCGTCGCGCCATGGGCAAGAAGAAGAAGGCGGAGCTGGACAAGCAGTACGCCTCGTTCGAAGCCGGGATGAAGGACAACGGATTCTCCGCCGCCGCCGTGAAGGCGCTCTGGGACACCCTGCTCCCCTTCTCCGACTACGCCTTCAACAAGTCGCACTCCGCGGCCTACGGCGTGATCTCCTACTGGACCGGCTATATGAAGGCCAACCACCCCACCGAGTACATGGCCGCGCTGCTCACCTCGAGCCAGGAGAACCGCGACCGCCTGGGCCTCTACCTCGGCGACTGCCGCCATCGGGGCATCACGGTGCTGCCCCCGGACGTCAACGAATCGGACCTCTACTTCTCCGCCGTCGGCGAGGACATCCGCTTCGGCCTCTCCGCGATCCGCAACGTGGGCGCGAACGTGGTCGAGGAGATCATCCGCGCCCGTGAGGAGAAGGGCGCCTTCACCTCCTTCACCGACTTCCTGGACAAGGTCCCGCTGAGCGTGTGCAACAAGCGCACCATCGAGTCGCTCATCAAGGGCGGCGCCTTCGACGAGCTCGGCGCGAACCGCCGCTCGCTGGTGCTGATCCACGAGGACGCGGTGGACTCCGTGGTCGACGTGAAGCGCAAGGAGGCCCAGGGCCAGTACGACCTCTTCGCCGACGTGTTCGGCGGCGGGGGCGGCGGCGAGGACGACATGGCCACCGGCTCCGCCGCGACCATCACGATCCCGGACCTGCCCGAATGGGACCGCAAGGAGAAGCTCGCCTTCGAGCGCAACATGCTGGGGCTGTACGTCTCGGACCACCCGCTGTACGGGCTCGAGCACGTCATCGCCCAGAACTCCTCGACCTCGATCAGCGCGCTCGCCGACGACGGCGCCGTCGAGGACGGCGCCATGGTCACGATCGCCGGGCTCATCACCTCCCTGCAGCGCAAGACCACCAAGAAGGGCGACATGTGGGCGATCGCCACGGTCGAGGACCTCGAGGGCTCGATCGACTGCCTCATGTTCCCCTCGACCTATCAGACGGTCGCCACCGAGCTCGCCGAGGACCTGATCGTCTCGATGAAGGGCCGGGTAGACACCTCCAAGGGCATGCCGGAGCTGCGCGTCATGGAGATGACCATCCCGGAGACCGGGGGAGGGGCCGACGGGCCCGTCGTCATCGCCCTGCCCGCCCTGCGGGCGAGCGAGCGCATCGTCAGCGAGCTGCGCGGGGTCCTGGAGGACAATCCCGGGTCCAGCGAGGTGCGCCTGCGTCTGCAGGAGCCGGGCCGCACCACGCTCATGCAGCTGGACAAGCGCCTCTCGGTCACCCCGTCGGCCGCGCTGTACGCCTCGCTGAAGACGCTGCTGGGCCCCAGCTGCCTCCAGTGAGCCGATGAACCCGGGAGGCGAGGACCGGATCGCCCCGTGGCGGGTGGCCAGCGCCAACATCCGCCACGGGCTCGGCGACGACGGCCGGGTCGACCTCGAGCGCACCGCGAGGGAGCTCCGTGCGCTCGGAGCCGATGTGATCGGGGTGCAGGAGATCGACGCGGGCTACGGCCCGCGCTCCGGCGGCGTGGAGCAGCCGACGGTCCTCGCCGGGCTGCTGGGGATGCGGCACGCCTTCGGCGCCGCGCTGGACCTCCCACCGGCGCAGGCCGACGGTCCGCGACGGCGGTACGGGGTCGCGCTGCTGACCCGCCACGAGATCCTCTCCCAGCACCTGCACCCGCTGCCGGACCACCCGGCGGCCGTCGCCCCCGGCGAGCCCCGCGCGGTGCTCCACACGAGGCTTCGCCGCGACGATGGTGAGGAGCTCGACGTGCTGGTCACCCACCTGGAGGCGGGCGACGGAGCGCACCGCACCTCCCAGGTGCAGGGCATCGTCCGCCTGACCGATGCGCTGACCGGACCGGTGGTGCTGATGGGCGACATGAACGCCGACCCCGCCTCCGCGGAGCTCGCCGCCCTCCCGGCCACCGGCTGGCAGGACGCCGCCCAGCAGCTCGAGTCCGCGATGGCAGCGGCGCGCGCGGCCTCACGGCGCACCGACGACCGCGCCGTGCACATGTGGTCGCCGATGCTGCTGGATCGGACCCCGCTCCCGCTTCTGCGCCGTGCTCTGCCGCTGGTGCGGCGCGTCGTGATCCCGCCGCTGCGGCGGCGCGTGGTGCCCCTGCTGGACCTCGCCGGTCGGCGTCCCGCCCGCCCCACCGCGGCCACACACCCCGCCGGATTCCCGGTGCGCCGCATCGACGTCATCTGGGTGCGGGGCGGGATCACCGCCACCGAGGTCGCCGTCGGCCCCCGCGGCAGCTCAGACCACCGGTCGATCACGGCCACCCTGCACCTGCCGCGCTGAGCGACGGCGGCTCGCGCGGGTGATGAACAGGGCCGGCGATCGGAGCAGGACGGGCCCGCCGACCGGGCCCGCCGACCAGGCCCGGCGACCGGGCCCGGCGACCGGGCCCCGGACCGTGTGCGATGACCGGGACCGACGGCCCTGCCACGGCCCTCGGGCTGGACTAGCGTGGACCCATGAGCATCACCGCCGAGGACCTCCTGCCCGACCCGCTGCTGGCCACCTTCCGCGAGCGGGCCGCGGTCCATGACCGCGAGAACACCTTCCCGAAGGATGACCTCGCCGATCTCCGTGAGCTCGGCTACCTCCGACTGCTGGTCCCCACCGAGCTCGGCGGGCTGGGCGGGAGCCTGCTCGAGGCCTCGCGGATCCAGCGTCGGCTCGCCCAGGCGGCCCCCGCGACCGCGCTGTCGATGAACATGCACCTGGTCGTCACCGGGGCCGCGCTGCACGCCCACCGCCTCGGCATCGGCGCGGTGCGCACGATCCTGGAGGAGGCCGCCGCCGGGAAGCTCTTCGCCTTCGGGATCTCCGAGGCCGGCAACGATGCGATGCTCTTCGACTCCTCGACCCGCGCCGAGGAGCAGGAGGACGGTTCCCACCTCGTCACCGGAACGAAGATCTTCACCTCCCTCGCCCCGGTCTGGGACCGCCTGGTGGTGCACGGTCGCCTCGCCGAGGCCTCCGAGGTCGATCCGCGGCTGGTCTTCGGCGTGCTCGAGCGCACCGAGGAGGTCGAGACCCTCGATGACTGGGACACCCACGGCATGCGCCCCTCCCAGTCCCGCACCACCCGTCTCCACGGCGCCCGGATCCCGGCCGATCAGGTGCTGACCACCACCCCCGTCGGCCCGAACCCCGATCCGTTCGTGATGGGGGTCTTCGGGGCCTTCGAGCTGCTGATCGCGTCGGTCTACACCGGCGTCGCCGAGCGCGCCGTCGCCGTCGGCGCGGAGATCGCCGGCTCCCGCCGAAGCGTCACCAAGGGCATCGTCCACGCCGACGACCCCGACATCCGCCGTCGGCTCGCCCGCGCCGCGATCGCCGTGGACGGCTCCGTGCTGCAGATCGAGAAGCTGCTCGCCGATCTCGACGCCCTCGGCACCGGCGAGAGCGGTGCGGGGACCGTCGACCACGGACCCCGCTGGTTCCTGCACTTCTCCGGCGTGAAGTCCTGCTCCACGGAGGCGGCGATCGGCGCCGTCGACGAGGTGCTGCGGGCCAGCGGAGGCTCCCAGTTCTTCCGCCGCAGCGAGCTCGAGCGGCTCTCCCGGGACGTGCGCGCCGGGATGTACCACCCCTCCGACGAGGAGTCGGTGCAGGCCTCCTACGCGAAGGCGCTGCTCGGCGAGATCGGCGCGGAGCGATCGGTGGTGGAGAGGTGAGCCGGATCGTCCTGGCGGGCGGTGCCGGGGCGCTCGGCCGCGCGCTCTCCTCCGCGCTCGCCGCTGCCGGCCACGAGGTCGTGGTGCTCACCCGCTCGCCCCGACCGGGGCACGAGAAGGGGGAGATCCGGGACGTCGGCTGGGACGGCCGCACTCAGGGCGCCTGGGCCCGAGTGCTCCGGCATCCGCGCCTCGAGGACGCGATCGCGGATCTCCTCCCCGGGCCCGCGCCCCGCTGAGCAGCGGGCAGGACGCTGCTCCGGAGGACGAACGCCCCGGCCCTCCCTGTGAGGAGGACCGGGGCGTTCGCGGTGGAACGGATCGGACTCAGGCGTCGGACCCCTCGACGGCGGGGTCCGCCGCGTCGTCGGCCGCGGGCTGCGGCGCCGGCGGGACCTGATCGGCCTGCTCGCGCACCACCCGGCCGCCGTCGGCGGCGCGCTGGAGCGTGTCCTGGAAGTCCACACCGGTGGTGGACTTGACCATGTCGAGCACCTGGGCGAGACCCAGCGAGATGTTCTGACCGATCTTCGCCTCGCCATCGGTGGAGAACACCGACAGGTTGGAGATGTTCGAGTACGGAGCGGACAGCTCGTTGGCGACTGCCGGCAGCACCTCGAGCACCTGGTTCAGCACCGCGGCGTCGTTGAACTGCTTGTAGGCCTCGGCGCGAGCGCGCGTGGTCTCGGCCTCGGCGTCGCCCTTGGCGCGGATCGACGCGCCCTCGGCCTCACCCTTGGCGCGCAGGGCCGCGGCTTCCGCCTCGCCCTCGAGGCGCACGGCCTCGGCGTCCTTCGACCGGCGCTGGAGGTCGACCTCGGCCTCGGCTCGACCGCGGGTCTCGATGGCGTGCGCCTCGGCGTCCGCGGTGACCTTGCGGGACTCCGCACGGTTGCGCTCGTCGGTCAGCTGCGCCTCCGACTCGGCGATGCGGGCGTACTTCTTGGAGTCCGCATCCTGCTGCTCGGCGTAGCGCTTGGCCTCGGCGGGCTTGTGGACCTCGGCGATCAGCTGCTTCTCCCGCAGGTCGTTGTTGCGGACCGCGATGAGCTCCTCCTGCTCGATGATCCGCTGCTGCTGAGCGGCACGGGCCAGGGGGCCGGAGGCGTCGGCGATGGCCTGACGCGCATCGGTCTCCTCCTTGATCTCCGCGTTGCGGAGGTCGAAGGCCTGCTTCGACTCGGCCTCCTGCTGGAGGTTCACGTTGCGGGCCTGGGTCGATTCACGGTTCGCGTCCGACTCGGCGATCGCGGCGCGCTTGGCCACCAGCGCCGCCTCGGGACGACCCCAGTCACGCAGGTAGGAGCCGTCGTCCTCGATGGCGGAGATCTGGAAGGTGTCGATGACCAGACCCTGGTTGTTCATCGAGTGCTCGGCCTCGGCCTGCACCTGGCTGGCGAAGGAGGCGCGGTCACGGATGATCTGCTCGACGCTCAGGGTGCCGACCACGGCGCGCAGGGTGCCCGAGAGGATCTCCTGGGTGTAGTGGTCGATCTGCTGCTGCTGGTCGAGGAAGCGCTGCGAGGCCTTGCGGACGTCGTCCACGTTGCCGCCGACCTTCACCTGCGCCACCCCGCGCAGCCGGAGGAAGATGCCGTTCATCGAGTAGCCCTCGACCTCGACCGGGATCTGGCGCGAGCTCAGGCTGAGGACGAACGCGCGGTCCACGATGGGGCGCACGATCGCGCGGCCGCCGATGATGACCCGGGCGCTGCCGGACTCGAGGTCGATGTCCCCGGTGGGGCTCGCCTTCGCATTGCGGCCCGTGATGATCAGGGCCTCGTTGGGCGCTGCGATCCGGTAGCTGCGCATGAGCGCGACCACCCCGATCAGCAGGACGATCGCGACGATGACGATCACCACGATGATGGGCAAGAACAGTTCCATGGGTTCCCCTCGAGTCAGTGCACACGTGACCGATACATCCTTCCATCTGCCGGGGTCTCGCGCCCTGTCATCCCGGCAGTGGAGACGGCATCGTGACCTCGATCCGGCAGGGGGTCGCGCGCCGGGTCTCACCATGTGTCGAGGGTGTCCGCATCGCGGGACAGCGGACGTAGCGTCTTCCGTCGTGAGCACCACTGAACCTCCGACGACATCCACCGGATCGTCCGCGCCCGCCGCGGCGCCCGCCAACACCCCTGCGCGCGTCATCACCGCGTCGATGGTGGGCACGACGATCGAGTTCTTCGACTTCTACGCCTACGCGACAGCGGCCTCGCTGGTCTTCCCGGCGCTGTTCTTCCCGACGCAGTCGCCGGCGAACCAGCTGCTGAGCTCCTTCGCGATCTTCGGCGTCGCCTTCGTGGCCCGCCCGCTGGGCTCGCTGCTGTTCGGCCACTTCGGCGACCGCGTGGGGCGCAAGACCACGCTCGTGGCGAGCCTGCTGGTGATGGGCATCGCGACCTTCCTCATCGGCGTGCTGCCCACGGCGTCCACGCCCGGGTTCACGGTGCTCGCCCCGGCGATCCTGGTCCTGCTGCGGTTCTGCCAGGGTGTGGGCCTCGGCGGCGAGTGGTCCGGTGCGGCGCTGCTGGCCACCGAGAACGCCCCACCCGGAAAGCGCGCCCTGTTCGGCACCTTCCCGCAGCTCGGCGCTCCGATCGGCTTCATCCTCTCGAACCTGCTGTTTGTGGTGCTCAGCCTGCAGCTCACCGACGAGCAGTTCATGGCATGGGGCTGGCGCCTGCCCTTCCTGCTCTCGGCGGTCCTGGTGATCGTCGGGCTGTGGGTGCGGCTGAAGCTCATGGAGAGCCCCGCCTTCCAGAAGGTCATCGCCGAGGAGCGCGTGGCCGCGGTCCCGATCGCCCGTGTGTTCCGCACCGCCTGGAAGCCGCTGGTGCTCGCCACCATCGCGATGGTCGCCACCTACGTGCTCTTCTACCTGATGACCGCGTTCCTCATGGTGGTCGGCACCACCGCGTCCGACAAGGGCATCGCCCAGGCCGCGGCCGAGGCCGCCGGCAAGCCCTTCGACGTCGCGGGCTTCGTGCCGGGCCTGGGCTATGCCCGCCCGCAGTTCCTCACGATGCTGATCATCGGCGTGGTCTTCTTCGGCATCTTCACGCTCGTGTCCGGGCCGCTCGCGGACCGGATGGGTCGGCGCCGTCTGCTGCTGGGCGTGACCGTGGGCATCGGCGTCTTCGGCTTCCTCATCGAGCCGCTCATGCACGCGGGGACCGCCGGCGTGATGGCCGCGCTCATCCTCGGCTTCACCCTGATGGGCCTCACCTTCGGCCCGATGGCGGCGTTCCTGCCGGAGATGTTCCGCTCCGACGTGCGGTACACCGGCAGCGCGGTCAGCTACAACATGGCCTCGGTCATCGGTGCGGCCCCGGCGCCCTACGCGATGATCGCCCTGTGGCAGGCGCTGGACGGCTCGCTCTGGCTGGTGGGCGGATACCTCACCCTGGCCGCGATCATCACCCTGGTGGCGCTCCTGGTCGGCAAGGAGACCCGCGAGGTGGACTACCTGGCCTGATCGACGTGCTGCGAGGGACGAGCGGCAGGAGATCGGGCGGTCGGGCTCTGGCCTGATCGACGTGCTGCGAGGGACGAGCGGCAGGAGATCGGGCGGTCGGGCTCTGGCCTGATCGACGTGCTGGCCCCACCGGGCCCGAGTGTCAGCTGGCGAGCCATATCCAGGCCGGATATGGCTCGCCAGCTGACATTCGGCGTCGGGCCGACAGGCGGGGCCCCGACGCGGGCCCGGCGCCAGGCCCAGTGCGGGTCCGGCGCCGGGGAGACCAGTCAGGCCTTGCGGTGCTCCTGGTAGTAACGGATCAGCGCGGCGGTCGAGGCGTCCTCGGCCGCGATCGCCTGCTCGTCCCCGGCGACGGCGCCGGCGAGGCCCTTGGCGAGCTGCTTGCCGAGCTCCACGCCCCACTGGTCGAAGGAATTGATGCCCCAGACCACGCCCTGCACGAAGGTGATGTGCTCGTAGAGCGCGACCAGCTGGCCCAGCACCGCGGGGGTGAGCTTCGGCGCCATGATCGAGGTGGTGGGGCGGTCCCCGGAGAATTCGCGGGCGGCGACCAGAGCGCCCTCGGTGCCCTCGGCGCGCACCTCCTCGGCGGTCTTGCCGAAGGCCAGCGCCTTGGTCTGCGCGAAGAAGTTCGCCAGGAACAGCTCGTGGACGTCCTGCTCGCCGTCGACCAGCGCGTGGTTCGGGGTCGCGAAGGCGATGAAGTCCGCCGGGATCACGCGGGTTCCCTGGTGGATGAGCTGGTAGAAGGCGTGCTGGCCGTTGGTGCCCGGCTCGCCCCAGAACACCTCGCCGGTCTCGGTGGTGGCGAGCGAGCCGTCCCAGCGCACGGCCTTGCCGTTGGACTCCATGGTGAGCTGCTGGAGGTAGGCGGGGAAGCGGTGGAGGTACTGGGAGTAGGGGAGCACCGCGTGCGTCTCCGCCTCGAGGAAGTTCACGTTCCACACGTTCAGCAGGCCCATCAGCAGGGGCACGTTCTGCTCCGCCGGGGCGGTGCGGAAGTGCTCGTCCATCGCATGGAAGCCGGCCAGCAGCTCCTCGAAGACCTCCGGCCCGAGCACCGTGGCGAGCACGGTCCCGATGGCCGAGTCCACCGAGTAGCGGCCGCCCACCCAGTCCCAGAACCCGAAGGCGTTCGCGGGGTCGATGCCGAAGGCCTCGACCTTGTCCAGGGCGGTGGAGACGGCGACGAAGTGCTTGGCGATCGCCTCGGCCTCCTGCTCGACGGTCAGGCCCGCGTTCTCGCGCAGACCGCTCAGCAGCCACTGCCGCACGAGCCGCGCGTTGGTGAGGGTCTCGAGCGTGGTGAAGGTCTTGGACGCGACGATCACGAGGGTGGTCTCGGGATCGAGGTCCTTCGTGGTGGCGTAGGCGTCGGTGGGGTCGATGTTGGAGAGGAAGCGCGCCTCGAGCCCGTCCTGGGCGAGGGGCTTCAGCGCCTCGTAGATCATGACCGGGCCGAGATCGCTGCCGCCGATGCCGATGTTCACGACCGTCTCGATGCGCTTGCCGGTGACGCCCGTCCACTGCCCGGAGCGGACGGAGCGCGCGAAGTCGTAGACGCGGCGCAGGGTCTCCTGGACGTCCTCGTCGATCTTCTGGCCGTCGACCTCGAGGGCGGGGGAGGCGCCGGCGGGGCGGCGCAGCGCGGTGTGCAGCACCGCGCGGTCCTCGGTGGAGTTGATGTGCGCGCCGGCGAACATCGCGTCGCGGTGCTCCTGGACCCCCACCTCGCGGGCCAGCTGCAGCAGCAGCTCCATGGTGCGGGGGAGCACGAGGTTCTTGGAGAGGTCGACGTGGAGGTCGGCGGCGTCGTGGGTGAAGTGCTCGGCGCGCCCGGAGTCGGTGTCGAACCACTCGCGCAGCGAGCCCTCGATCTCGAGGTTGTGCGCCTCGAGCTCGGCCCAGGCGTCGGTGGAGGTCGGATCGATCGGGGAGGAGGTGTCGGGAGAAGTCATACGGCCATTGAACACCGCATGGACCTGGCGTGGGTCGCTCGTGCAGCAGGTTTCGCTCGTGGCCGCACAGGTGGTTGAAAGGTGCCGAGACCGAAGCGTTACCAGCTGATGGAATGTAGTTGACATTCGAGGGTGCACACTGGAGGCGTGCCGCACAATGGTCGTACGGCTCACAGTCTCTAATCATCCAGGAGAACACATGGCCATCACGCGCCGTTCCATGATGCTGGGCACCGCCGCCGGCGGTGCCGCTGCACTGACCCTCGCCGCCTGCGGTGGCGACGACTCCGGTTCCGGAGGCAGCGACGGCGGAGGCGCCGGCTCGGGGGAGCCGATCCTCGCCAACGGCACCGAGCCCGAGAACCCGCTGGTGCCCACCAACACCAGCGAGGTCGGCGGCGGCCGCGTCGTCACCTCGGTCTTCTCCGGCCTCGTGTACTACACGGCCGACGGCAAGGTCGAGAACGAGGTCGCCGAGTCCATCGAGTCCGACGACAACCAGACCTGGACCATCACGATCCGCGAGGGTCTGAAGTTCTCCGACGGCTCCGCGCTGACCGCGCAGAACTTCGTCGACGCCTGGAACTTCGGCGCCAACACGGCCAACGCCCAGAAGAGCCAGTCCTTCTTCGAGCCGATCGAGGGCTTCGACAAGGTCGCGGCCGAGGATGCCACGGAGGACCTCACGCTCTCGGGCCTGAAGGTCGTGGACGACACGAGCTTCACCGTCAAGCTGGTCTCCACCCAGGCTGACTTCTCCTCCCGCCTCGGGTACTCGGCGTACTCGCCGCTGCCCGCCTCGGCCTTCGACGACATCGAGGCCTTCGGCGAGAAGCCGGTGGGCAACGGCCCGTACATGGTCGACTCCTGGACGCACGACTCCGAGATCGTCCTGGTCCCGAACCCGGAGTACGACGGCCCCCGTGCCGCCAAGAACGCCGGCGTCACATTCGTCATCTACGACAACGACGAGACGCTCTACAACGACATGCTCTCGGGCAACGTCGACGTCTCCGACATGATCCCCACGGGCGCCCTGGCGACCTTCGAGGACGAGCTCGGCGATCGTGCGGTCAACGCGCCCGGCGCGGTGTTCCAGTCGTTCACCATCCCGCAGAACGACCCGGACTTCTCCGGTGAGGCCGGCAAGATCCGCCGCAAGGCGCTCTCGTACGCCATCGACCGCAAGGCGATCTGCGACTCGCTGTTCTACGGCACCCGCACCCCCGCGACGGACTTCGTCGCTCCCGTGATCGACGGCGGCGGCGCCACCGACATCCCCGGCGCCGAGGTGCTCGTCTTCGACGAGGCCAAGGCCAAGGAGCTGTGGGCGGAGGCGGAGAAGATCCAGCCCTTCAAGGGCCCGTTCACCCTGGCCTACAACGCCGACTCCCCGCACAAGGACTGGGTCGAGGCCGTGTGCAACTCGGTCAAGAACACCCTGGGCATCGAGGCCACGCCGAACCCGTTCCCGGCGTTCGGCGAGTTCCGCGAGCAGATCACCGCGCGCACGCTGAAGGGTGCCTTCCGCTCCGGCTGGCAGGCCGACTACCCCTCGGTCTTCAACTTCCTCGGCCCGATCTACTCCTCCGCCGCGGCGGACGGCAAGGGCAGCAACGACGGCGACTACAAGAACCCGGAGTTCGACGACCTCCTCAAGGAGGGTCTCGCCGCTGCGGACATCGACGCCGCGAACGAGAAGTTCCACGCCGCCGAGGCGATCCTCATGGAGGACCTCCCGGCCTTCCCGCTGTGGTACCAGAACACCTTCGGCGGGTACTCCGACCTGGTCTCGGATGTCCAGTACGGCTGGGACACGGTCCCGCTGTACTACGCGATCACCAAGTGATCTGACCCAGCCCTCCGGCGGGAGGCGGCCCTCGTGCCGTCTCCCGCCGTCGCGCGTCCACCTGCACGGGGCGCGAGCGCGCGACGACTCCCTCCTGCCCCGTGCTCTCTCAACCGAAGGTGACCGACGTGATCTGGTACATCGGGCGGCGACTGCTGCAGATGATCCCCGTGTTCCTCGGCGCCACCCTCATCGTCTATCTGATGGCCTTCTCGTCCTCCGGGGACCCCATCGCGGCGATCGCGGGTGACAAGCCGATCTCCCCGGCCGTGGCCGACAAGCTCCGTGCGCAATACCACCTGGACCAGCCGGTGGTGGTCCAGTGGCTGATCTACCTGCGGAATCTTCTGCAGGGTGACTTCGGCATCGGGTTCAACGGGCGGCCGATCATCGATCAGATCCAGGCGGCGCTCCCGGTGACCATCCGGCTCTCGATCATCGCCGTGATCATCGAGACGGTCTTCGGCGTGATCGCCGGCGTCGTGTCGGGCCTGAAGAAGGGCACCCTCATCGACACCACGCTGCTGATGGTGTCGCTGCTCGTCATCGCCGTCCCCACCTTCGTGATCGGCTTCGTGGCGCAGTTCGTGCTGGGCGTGCAGCTCGGGATCGCCCCGGTGAACGTCGGCCGGGATCCCTCCTGGCAGAACCTGCTGGTCCCTGGCTTCGTGCTGGGTGCGGTCTCCTTCGCCTACGTGCTGCGCCTGACCCGCACCTCGATCGCCGAGGTCGCCACCGCCGACCATGTGCGCACCGCGACCGCCAAGGGGCTCTCGCGCGGGGGCGTCATCACCAAGCACATCCTGCGCAACTCCCTGATCCCCGTGGTCACCTTCATCGGAGCGGACCTCGGTGCGCTCATGGGCGGCGCGATCGTCACCGAGGGCATCTTCAACATCAACGGCATCGGCTCGCTGCTCTTCCGCGCCATCAACGCCGGCGAGAGCCCGATGATCGTGTCCGTGGTGACCCTCCTGGTCATCATCTTCCTGGTCGCCAACCTGATCGTCGACCTGCTCTACGCCGTTCTCGACCCGAGGATCCGCTATGCGAAGTGAACCCGTCTCCCGATCCGGCCGCCCCGCGGCCGAGCACTTCGTCGCCCGGCTGGACGAGACCCCCCTGCAGGCGGTCGACGCGGTGGACACCACCTCCGCGCCGCGCTCGATGTGGGCCGAGGCCGGGCGCAGCCTGGTGCGCAACCCCGTCTTCCTGATCTCCGCGGCGCTCATCGTCTTCATCCTGTTCGTCGCCGCGTTCCCGAGCCTGTTCACCAGCCAGGACCCCAACTACGGGGACATCTCGTCCTCGAGCAAGCCGCCGAGCAGCGAGCACCCCCTGGGCACCACCCGCCTCGGGTACGACGTGCTCGCCCGCGTGATCTACGGGACCCGCACCTCGGTGATGGTCGGCTTCCTCACGATGATCCTCGCGACCCTCATCGGCGGGATCCTCGGTGCGCTGGCCGGCTACGTGGGCGGGTTCTTCGACTCGCTGCTCTCCCGCATCACGGACATCTTCTTCGCGATCCCGCTGATCCTCGGCGCGATCGTCATCGCGAACCGCGTGGACTCCATGAACGTGTGGATGGTGATCCTGGTGCTGGGCGTCTTCGGCTGGACCAACGTCGCCCGCATCATGCGCGGCTCGGTGATCTCGGTGAAGAACCAGGACTTCGTGACCGCCTCCAAGGCGCTGGGCGCGAATCCGGTGATCAACCTCGTCAAGCACGTGGTCCCCAACGCGATCGCCCCCGTGATCGTCACGGCGACCGTGAACCTGGGCGTCTACATCGTCTCCGAGGCGACCCTGTCGTTCCTGGGCGTCGGCCTCCCGACCACCTCGGTGTCCTGGGGCGGCGACATCTCCGTCGCCCAGACCGCGCTGCGGACCCAGCCGATGATGCTCTTCTACCCCTCCCTGGCGCTCGCCATCACCGTGCTGAGCTTCATCATGCTCGGCGATGCGGTGCGCGATGCCCTCGACCCGAAGGCGAGGAAGCGATGACCGCCACCTCCACGACCTCGTTCGGCGCCTCCGCCGGACTGTCGCAGCCCCTGCTCGAGATCAAGAACCTCGAGATCACCTTCTCCACCTCGAGCGGACCCGTGAAGGGCGTGCGGGACGCGAGCCTCGAGGTGTACCCGGGGGAGACCGTCGCGATCGTCGGCGAGTCCGGTTCGGGCAAGTCCACCACCGCGATGGCCATCGCCCATCTGCTCGCCAAGAACGGCTCGGTCACCGGCGGACAGATCCTCTTCGAGGGCCGCGACATCACCCATGTCTCCGAGAAGGAGATCCGGGTGCTGCGCGGCAACCAGGTGGGTCTGGTCCCGCAGGATCCGATGAGCAACCTCAACCCCATGTGGAAGGTCGGTTCGCAGATCAGCGAGGCGCTGGCCGCCAACGGCGTCGCGAAGGGCGCGGCGGCCCGTGCGCGCACGGTGGAGCTCCTGGAGGAGGCGGGGCTGCCCGACGCGAAGCGCCGCGCCAACCAGTTCCCGCACGAGTTCTCCGGCGGCATGAAGCAGCGCGCGCTCATCGCGATGGGCCTCGCGGCCCGCCCGAAGCTGCTCATCGCGGACGAGCCCACCAGCGCCCTGGACGTCACCGTCCAGCAGCAGATCCTCGATCACCTCGACACGCTCACCGCGGAGCTCGGCGTGGCCGTCCTGCTGATCACGCACGACCTCGGGCTGGCCGCCGAGCGCGCCCAGCACCTGGTGGTGATGTACAAGGGGCAGATCGTGGAGTCCGGTCCGGCGATCGAGCTGCTGCAGAACCCGCAGCACCCGTACACCCAGCGGCTCATCGGCGCCGCGCCCTCGCTCGCCTCCCGTCGGCTGGTCTCCGGCAGCGAGCGCGCGGAGATCCGCGAGCAGGCCCAGGAGCACGCGCAGGTCACCGATCCGGAGCCCGCCGGTCGAACGGCCGACGAGCAGGCGCCGGAGTTCGGCTACCGCGACGCGGATCCCGAGGCCGTGATCGAGGTGCAGAAGCTCTCCAAGGTCTTCCCGATCCGGGGCTCGGTCCCGTGGCGCACCACGCGCTTCGCGGCCGTCGACGACGTCTCCTTCTCGATCCGTCGCGGCACCACCACGGCCATCGTGGGGGAGTCCGGCTCGGGCAAGTCCACCGTGGCCCAGATGGTCCTGAAGCTGCTCGATCCCTCTGCGGGCCGGGTGCTCTTCGAGGGCAAGGACGTCACCACCTACAGGGGGCGCGAGCTGAAGTCCCTGCGCCGCCGGGTGCAGCCGATCTTCCAGAACCCCTACGGCACGCTCGATCCGATGTACTCGATCTTCAGCACGATCGAGGAGCCCATGCGCCTGCACGGGATCGGCGACGGGAAGAGCCGTGAGGCGAAGGTCCGCGACCTGCTGGACAAGGTCGCGCTCCCGTCGGCGATGATGCGTCGGTACCCCAACGAGCTCTCCGGCGGCCAGCGCCAGCGGGTGGCGATCGCCCGCGCCCTGGCGCTCGATCCGGAGGTCGTGATCTGCGACGAGGCCGTCTCGGCCCTGGACGTCCTCGTCCAGGCGCAGGTCCTCGAGCTGCTCAACGATCTGCAGGCCCAGCTGGGGCTGTCCTACCTCTTCATCACCCACGACCTCGCCGTGGTCCGCCAGATCGCGGACAACACGCTGGTCATGGAGAAGGGGCGGGTCGTCGAGCAGGGCACCACCGACGAGGTGTTCCACAATCCGCAGCAGGACTACACCAAGCGCCTGCTCGCGGCGATCCCGGGCGGCTCCATTCCGCTCGCCGGCTCGGAGACGATCGACGTCGTGGCCCCGGATGCCGATGCCGACTCCGACCAGCCGGGCGGCGGCGCGTCGCGCCCCGAGGACGAGGGACCGATCGACCCCTTCGCGAGCGCCGGGCACGTCTGAGCCCCGCGGCCCGCTGCGGCCCGCGACCGGGAGGGACCCCCAGAGGTGCTCCGGCCGCGGGCCGCACTGCTGCGCGGGAACGGCACGGCGCGGGGACCACGGGCGCGGGGACCACGGATGCTGGGCTCACGGCCGCGCAGCGGCGCGGAGCGCGTCGAAGGTCTCATCCCGCACCTGATGGCAGGAGGCGTTCTGGCCGATAGACTCGCCGAGGCCCTCGAGCGGTTCGCACGCGCGGTGCGAGACAGCGCTGAAGGGTCCTCGCCCATCGCGCAACCTGAAACGAGCACCTGCGTATGACCATCCAGCACCGCACCGACCTGCGAAACGTCGCCATCGTCGCCCACGTCGACCACGGCAAGACCACCCTGGTCGACGCCATGCTCACCCAGGGCGGCGCCTTCGGCGAACGCGACAAGCATGACGAGCGGGCGATGGACTCCGGCGAGCTCGAGCGCGAGAAGGGCATCACGATCCTCGCCAAGAACACGGCGATCCGGTACACGGGCCCCTCCGCCGCGGCGATCGGCGAGCCCGACGGCATCACCATCAACGTCATCGACACCCCCGGCCACGCCGACTTCGGCGGAGAGGTCGAGCGCGGCCTGTCCATGGTCGACGGCGTCGTGCTGCTGGTGGACTCCTCCGAGGGCCCCCTCCCGCAGACCCGCTTCGTGCTGCGCAAGGCGCTGGCCGCGAAGCTCCCCGTGATCCTCGTGGTCAACAAGGTCGACCGTCCCGACGCCCGTATCGAGGAGGTCGTGGGTGAGGCCACCGACCTGCTGCTGGGCCTGGCCTCGGACCTCTCCGAGGAGATCGACGACATCGATCTCGACGCCGTCCTCGACGTGCCCGTCGTCTACGCCTCCGGCAAGGCCGGCCGCGCCTCCACCACCCAGCCGGCCGACGGCACCCTCCCGGACGACGAGACGGTCGAGCCGCTGTTCAAGACCATCCTCGAGTCGATCCCGGCCCCGGCCTTCGACGACGAGGTGCCGCTGCAGGCGCACGTCACCAACCTCGACGCCTCGCCGTTCCTCGGCCGTCTGGCGCTGCTCCGCATCAAGAACGGCGAGCTCACCAAGGGCCAGCAGGTCGCGTGGTGCACCCAGGACGGCACCGTCAAGCAGGTCAAGATCACCGAGCTGCTGGAGACCAAGGGCCTCTCGCGCCAGCCGATGACCCGGGCCGCACTGCCCGGCGACATCGTCGCCGTCGCCGGCATCCCCGAGATCATGATCGGCGAGACCCTCGCCGATCTCGCGGATCCCCGCCCGCTGCCGCTGATCGCGATCGACGACCCGGCGATCTCGATGACCATCGGCATCAACACCTCCCCGCTGGCCGGCAAGAACGGCAAGGGCCACAAGCTCACCGCCCGTCAGGTCAAGGACCGCCTCGACCAGGAGCTGGTCGGCAACGTGTCCCTGAAGGTCCTGCCCACTCCGCGTCCGGATGCCTGGGAGGTCCAGGGCCGCGGTGAGCTCGCGCTGTCGATCCTCGTGGAGCAGATGCGCCGCGAGGGCTTCGAGCTGACCGTCGGTAAGCCGAAGGTGCTCACCCGTGAGATCGACGGCAAGGTGCACGAGCCCGTCGAGCGGATGACCGTGGACGTGCCCGAGGAGTACCTCGGCACCGTCACCCAGCTGATGGCCTCGCGCAAGGGCCGCATGGAGACCATGAGCAACCACGGCTCCGGCTGGGTGCGCATGGAGTTCGTGGTCCCCGCCCGCGGCCTCATCGGCTTCCGCACGCGCTTCATGACCGAGACCCGCGGCAACGGCATCGCCTCCTCCTACGCCGACGGCTTCGAGCCGTGGATGGGTGAGATCGAGTTCCGCGCCACCGGCTCGCTGGTCGCCGACCGCGCCGGCAGCGTGACGCCGTTCGCGATGATCAACCTCCAGGAGCGCGGCTCCTTCTTCGTCGAGCCCACCTCCGAGGTGTACGCCGGTCAGATCGTCGGGGAGAACTCCCGCAACGAGGACATGGACGTCAACATCACCAAGGAGAAGAAGCTGACGAACATGCGCGCCGCGTCCTCGGACTCCTTCGAGAACCTGGTGCCGCCGCGTCGTCTGACCCTCGAGGAGTCCCTCGAGTTCTCCAACGAGGACGAGTGCGTCGAGGTCACCCCCGAGATCGTCCGCATCCGCAAGGTCATCCTCGACGCCAACGAGCGCAAGCGCGCGAACTCCAAGGCCAAGTCGGGGAAGTGACGGCATGAGCGTGTCGCAGCCACCGGGGGAGTCGGGTCGCACCATCGACACCGCCTCCCTCGGGGCGCGCCTCGCTCAGGCCGCGATGGCGATCGTGCTCACGATCGTCTCGGTGCTGCTGATGCTCACCACGCATCGGCTGCAGCTCGCCCTGGGCGGGATCGACCTCCCGGCCGGGCTGGTCTTCGGCGCCGTGCTCCAGATCGTGATCTGCGTGTTCCTCTGGTCGGCTACCGGATCCCGCTTCCCGCTCCTGCTGGTGGGCGGCCTCTGGGGAATGCTCGCCACCCCGTTCCTGGGGGAGAGCATCGGCGGGGGAGTGCTGCTGCCGGCCCAGGTCGCCGACATCCCGCAGATCTCCGGCTGGATCGTCCAGGGCCTCGGCATCCTGATCCCGTTCCTGATGGCCGGGCTGGTCACGGTCCTCGGACGGCGCGCACCGCGACGCCGCTGAGCCGATGACCTCCTCCACGAGGCCCGACTGGGCGACGATCCCGAATCTCGTCACCCTGCTGCGCCTCGTGCTGCTGGCGCCGGTGTGCCTGCTCCTGCTGGACGGCCCGGACACCCTCGCGGTGGTGCTGCTGCTGGTGTGGGCCAGCACCGACTGGGTGGACGGACTGCTGGCCCGGGCCCTGGACCAGACCAGCCGCACCGGGGCGATCATCGACCCCATCGCGGATCGCATCGGGCTCGCCGCGATCGTGCTGGCCCTCGCGGCCGCAGACCTGCTGCCCTGGGCGGCGCTCGTGATCATCGTCGTCGTCGACGTCGCCATGGTGGCCCTCGCCACCGGTGCGGCGCTCGGCGGGCGGATCTCCGTGTCGTGGCTCGGCAAGGTGCGCACCTTCGTGCTGATGGCCTCGGTGTTCCTGCTGGTGGCGGTAGCCGCCTGGTGGCCCCCGATGCTGCCCGCCGTGCGATGGCTGCTGTGGGCCGGGGTGGTGCTCCACACGGCCTCGGGGATCGACTACATCCTCAGGGCGCGGAGCGCCCCGGCGGCCGGGTCGGCGGGGGAGGGACCTGCTTCGCCGCGATGACCAGGGCGCGGGGCACCTGCACCTCGCCGCGGCGGGTCATCACCTGCACGGTCCTCTCGTCGCTGCCCACCACGGTGCCCAGCGCATCCGTCATCGACTCCCCGTGGGGCGAGGTCCGGGCATCGATCGCGTAGCGGAGCACCACGCGGCGCCCCACCGCCAGGAAGGGTGCCCATCCGGCGCGGGCCCGGTGACCGTCGTGCATCGTCATGCCACGAGGCTAGACCCGCCCGGAGGAGCCCTGCTGCCCGCAGCGGATGTGCGACCTGTCACCTCCTGGGCCCGGTGCCCGTGCGGGCGGTCCCCGGAGCGGACGGGATGAGATGATGGGTGCCGTCTCCGACGGAAGGAAGCCGCTCATGACCTACGTCATCGCCCTGCCCTGCGTCGACGTGAAGGATCGTGCCTGCGTCGACGAGTGCCCTGTGGACTGCATCTACGAGGGCAACCGGATGCTCTACATCCAGCCCGACGAATGCGTGGACTGCGGCGCCTGCGAGCCCGTCTGCCCTGTCGAGGCGATCTACTACGAGGACGACACCCCGGACCAGTGGGCCGAGTACTACAAGGCCAACGTCGAGTTCTTCGACGATCTCGGCGCGCCCGGCGGCGCGGCCAAGATGGGCGTGATCGACAAGGACCACGCGATCATCGAGGCCCTGCCGACCCAGCCGAACCCGCTGGCCTGAGCCGTGGCAGCGACCTCCGTCGACCGTCACGCCGCTCCGCGCCAGGGCCTCGCCCAGCGTCTGCCCGCCTTCCCCTGGGACTCCCTGATCCCGGCGAAGCAGCGGGCCTCCGCCCATCCCGAGGGGATCGTGGATCTCTCCGTGGGCACCCCTGTCGACCCGACGCCCGTCTCCGTGCAGCAGGCCCTCGCCGCCGCGGCCGACAGCCCGGGCTACCCGACCACGATCGGCACCGCCGAGCTGCGGGAGGCGCTCGTGGACTTCGTGCGCCGCCACCGCGGCGCCCCCGAGGGCCTCGGCGTCGATGGGGTCCTGCCCACCGTCGGCTCCAAGGAGCTCGTCGCCCACCTCCCGTTCCAGCTCGGCCTGGGCGCCGGCGACACGGTCGCGTTCCCGCACATCGCCTACCCCACCTATGACATGGGCGCCCGCTTCATCGGCGCGGACCCGCTGCCGGTGGACATCGGCCGCCTCGCCGCGGACGGCGATGCCGCGTTCGAGGACCCGTCGGCCGTGGAGCGGATCCGGCTGCTGTGGCTGAACTCCCCGTCCAACCCCAGCGGCGAGGTGCTCGACGCCGAGCAGCTGGCCGCGGTGGTCCGCTGGGCCCGCGAGCGGGGCATCGTGGTCGCCTCCGACGAGTGCTACGCGCTGCTGCCCTGGACCGTGGACGAGGTCCCCTCGGTGCTGGATCCGCGCGTGAACGGCGGCTCGCTCGACGGGCTCCTGTGCGTCTACTCCCTGTCCAAGCAGTCGAACCTGGCCGGCTACCGCGCCGCCTTCGTCGCCGGAGACCCGGCGCTCGTGGGCGAGCTGGTGGCCGTGCGCAAGCAGGCCGGGATGATGCTGCCCGGGCCGCTCCAGGCGGCGATGACAGCGGCGCTGCGCGACGACGAGGCCCCGGCCGCGCAGCGTGAGATCTATCGCGCCCGTCGCGCCGTCCTCGAGCCGGCGCTGCGCTCCGCAGGCGGCGAGATCCATGCCTCCCAGGCAGGTCTCTACCTCTGGACCACCTTCGGCGAGGACGCGATGACCAGTGTCGAACGCCTCGCGGACCTCGGCGTCCTGGTGGCCCCGGGGATGTTCTATGGTGTCGGTGGTGGAGAATTCGTCCGGGTCGCGCTCACCGCGACCGACGAGCGGATCGCTGCCGCCGCCCGGCGCCTCGAGCGCCTCTAGAACCTCCGGCGCCTGCGGGCGCCTCACCGATCCGACCACGCACAACGGAGAGCCCATGGATCACGCGACGACGTCCGCTCAGCTCACTCTGGGGGAGAAGTCCCTCGATCTCCCGATCGTCCCGGCCGTGGAGGGCAACGCCGGCATCTCGATCGCCCCCCTGCGCAAGGAGACCGGTGAGGTCACCTACGACCCCGGCTTCATGAACACCGCGAACGCCAAGTCCGCGATCACCTACATCGACGGCGACGAGGGAATCCTGCGGTACCGCGGCTACCCGATCGAGCAGCTGGCCGAGAAGTCCAGCTACCTCGAGGTCTCCTACCTGCTGATCAACGGGGAGCTGCCCACCAAGGGCCAGCTCGACAACTTCGAGGCCCAGGTCGAGCACCGCACCCTCCTCGACGAGCGCTTCAAGCGCATGTTCGACAACTTCCCGCGCGACGCCCACCCGATGGCCGTGCTGCAGGCCGGCACCTCGGCGCTGTCCACCTTCTACCAGGACTCGCTGGACCCCTTCGACGAGGAGCAGGTGCGTCTCTCGGCCGTGCGGCTGCTCGCGAAGATGCCCACGATGGCGGCCTACGCGCACCGCATCGCCCAGGGCCATGCGCTGCTCTACCCGGACAACCGCCTCTCCCTGATCGAGAACTTCCTCCGCCTGACCTTCGGGTTCCCGGTCGAGGACTACATCGCCGATCCGGTCGTGGTGCGCGCGATGGAGCAGCTGCTGATCCTCCACGCCGATCACGAGCAGAACTGCTCGACCTCCGCGGTGCGCCTCGTCGGCTCCGCCCAGGCGAACCTGTTCACCTCGATCTCCGCCGGCATCGGCGCGCTCTCGGGCCCCGCCCACGGCGGCGCGAACGCCGCGGTGATGGACATGCTCGACCAGATCCAGGCCGAGAACATGGACCCGCGCGACTTCATGGAGAAGGTGAAGCGCAAGGAGGACGGCATCCGCCTGATGGGCTTCGGCCACCGGGTGTACAAGAACTACGATCCCCGTGCGCGCCTGGTCAAGAAGATCGCCGACGACGTCCTGGAGCGCCTCGGCGTCAACGACTCGCGGCTCGAGCTCGCGATGAAGCTCGAGGAGATCGCCCTGAAGGACGACTACTTCGTCGAGCGCAGGCTCTACCCGAACGTCGACTTCTACACGGGCCTGATCTACAAGGCCATCGGCTTCCCCACCGAGATGTTCACGGTGCTGTTCGCCATCGGTCGCCTCCCGGGCTGGATCGCCCAGTGGGAGGAGATGGTCCACGACCCGGAGACGAAGATCGGCCGCCCGCGCCAGATCTACACCGGCCACGCGGAGCGTCCCTACAAGGAGATGGGCGAGCGCACCGGCACCAGCGAGCTGCACCTGGCCGCGCTCCAGTCGGACATCGCCAAGCGCGGCTGACCGCGCCGCTGCGACCGCATCGCAGCGATCCCGTCGCCCCGATCCCGATCCCGCCCCCTGAGGGCGATCGCGGTCGGGGCGTCGTCGTCAGCGGCCGCTGACCAGCACCACCACGCGGTCCGCGGCGCCGCCCTCGGCCGTGCCCCAGCCCGTCGCCTCCTCGCCGTGCGCCGCACGGTCCCAGAGCCGCCCCTGGTAGGACACCTGGACCACGCCGTCCTCGGCGGCACGGGCCACCGCCCAGTTCGCGACTGCCCAGGCCAGGGCCTCGTCGCCGCCGGTGTCGATGACGAGAGCGGTCGCGCCGGCGGTCTCCGGCAGCTGCGGTGCGGCGCCGGAGGCGGCGGCGAGCTGCGCGCTCAGCCGTCCCGAGTCGATGCTGCGCGGGAACTGGCGCTCCAGCTCGGAGCGGACCTCTTCGGGGGAGGCGGTCGCGCCGACGGCCCCGAGCGTGCAGCGCAGGTTCGCGCCGCTCTGCCCGGTCAGCGCCGAGGCGTAGAGGCGGCCCTCGGTCTCGTGGTCCCGGTATGCCTCCGGGTGCCCGGAGCGCTGGACCTGCTGGGCCACGTCGTTGATGTCGGCGCTCTCGTAGGCGGGGATCTTCACCAGCTCGTCGTAGAAGGCATTGGTGGAGTGGACCGGGTCCTGGATCTCCTCCGCGGTGCCCCAGCCCTGCGAGGGTCGCTGCTGGAACAGCCCCAGGGAGTCGCGGTCCCCGTAGTCGATGTTCCGCAGCTGCGACTCCTGGTAGGCGGTCGCCAGGGCGATCGAGGCGGCCCGCGGCGGCAGCTCCCGATCC
The DNA here is from genome assembly GCF_002407065.1 of Brachybacterium ginsengisoli. NCBI lineage: Bacteria > Bacillati > Actinomycetota > Actinomycetes > Micrococcales > Dermabacteraceae > Brachybacterium > Brachybacterium ginsengisoli. The sequence goes on along the minus strand of NZ_CP023564.1, from coordinate 2,541,273 downwards.
ACGGCGATCGCGCTGATCAGCGCAGCGTTCGCGACCCGATCGGTGGAGTAGCGGTGGCTGGTCCCGAGCCCCTCGGCCACGCAGGTGCCCTCATGGGCGGGCGAGCCGTAGCGCTGCAGGGCGATGTAGCTGCCGCCGGCGATGCCGCCGAACAGCAGCACCATCACCAGGGGGATCACGAGGTGGCGCCCGACGGAGGACCCTCCGCCGCGGGTCCGTCGACGGGTGCGCCGCCGTGCGCCTGACGCCACCTCGTGCCCCGGTCCCGCGTCAGTTCGCGTGCAGCGCGGCGTTGAGCTCGACGGTCTGGCCCTCACGGGCCACCGCCTGCACGGCACCGGTCAGCGAGTTGCGACGGAACAGCAGGTTCGAGAGCCCGGAGAGCTCGAGCGCCTTGACCACGCGCGGCTCGGTGCCGGCCTCGCCGACCAGCTGCACCTTGGTGCCCGCGGTGACGTACAGCCCCGCCTCGACCACGCAGTCGTCGCCGAGCGCGATGCCCACCCCGGCCTCCGCGCCGACCAGCGAGCGTCGGCCGATGCTGACGCGCTGGGTGCCGCCGCCGGAGAGGGTGCCCATGGTGGAGGCGCCGCCGCCGACGTCGGAGCCGTCGCCGACCACGACGCCCTGCGAGACGCGGCCCTCGATCATGGAGGTGCCGAGCGTCCCCGCGTTGTAGTTCACGAAGCCCTCGTGCATGACCGTGGTGCCCTCGGCGAGATGCGCGCCAAGGCGCACGCGGTCGGCGTCGCCGATGCGCACGCCCGTGGGCAGCACGTAGTCGACCATGCGGGGGAACTTGTCGAGGCTGAACACGGTGGGCGTGCGGCCCGCGGCGATCAGGCGCAGACGGGTCTCCTCGAAGCCGGGCACGGCACAGGGGCCCTCGGAGGTCCACACCACGTTGGTCAGCGCGCCGAAGAGCCCCTCGAGGCTCTGGCCGTTGGGCTGGACCAGACGGTGGGAGAGGAGGTGGAGGCGCAGGTAGGCATCGGCCGCATCGGCCGGCGGCTCGGACAGCGTGATCGATCGGACCACGACCTCCTGGGTGGTGCCGCGCGCTTCGTCGGCGCGGGCGGCGGCCGTGAGCTGGGCGTGCAACGGAAGAGTCTCGATCTCGGAAGGCGCCTCGCCGAGCTGGGGCGCTGGATACCATGCATCGAGGACAGAGCCGTCGGTGCTGAGGGTGGTGAGTGCGATGCCCCAGGCCGTCGAGGCGGGGGAGTCCTGTGTCGTGGAGGTCATCCCCCGAGTCTACGAATCCGGCGGGTGCCCGGTCATCTGCCGCGCCCTGCGCGGGACGGACCGCACATCGGCCTGCGGGGTCGGTCGCCGGTGACAGCCCCCGCGACCGGCTCGGAGCCGCCCCCGGCGCCCCGGATGCCTCTGCGCCGGAAATCCGAGTACCTGCGCTGGCTCGTGGGCGATCTCCTCCTCGACGCGGGCACCGGGATCGGCGCCTTCGCCTTCCCCCTGATCACCTACATGGTCACCGGCGACCTGGGCACGACGGGGCTGGTCGCACTGGTCCAGGGGCTCGGCGCGCTGGCCGGGCTGATCCCCGGCGGGCTGCTCGCGGACCGCGTCGAACGCCGCCGGCTGCGGCTGCTGGCCGGCGCGACCGGCGCGCTGCTCCAGGCCGTCCTCGTGATCGTGCTGCTGAGCGGGGCGGCCGGTGCGGTGGTCCTGGCGGTGCTGGCCTTCGCCGACAGGTTCCGCGAGACGCTGCTGGGCAGCGCCTCCCACGCCATGCTCAAGCAGATCGTCCCCACCGCGCAGCTGCCGCGGGCGGTCGCGGTCAACCAGGGCCGCCAGGCGGCGGTCGAGATGGGCTCGGGGCCCGCAGGCGGTGCGCTGCTGGGGCTGTCGGTCGTGTTCCCGCCGCTCGCGCAGCTGCTGGGGAACCTCGGCTCGCTGCTCGCGACGCTGACCATGCAGCGCCGCTACCACCCGCGCTCCGAGGGGGCGGTGCGCACGCGGGTGCGGGAGGACCTCCGCGAAGCGCTGCGGTGGACGATCTCCCAGCCCCTCCGCCTGCAGATCCTGGCGATCGCCTCCTCGGTGAACCTCGGGGCCAACGGCCTGATCTTCGCGGTGCTGCTGGACCTCGCCTCCGAGGGCGTCTCCGCCACCCGCATCGGACTGCTGAACACGGTGCTGGCCGCGGCGATCCTGCTCGGAGCGTTCCTCGCCCCGCGAATGGTGGACACCGTGCCGACGGGCGTGCTGGCGATCGTGCCGGTGAGCCTCATGGCCCTCGTGGGGGTCTTCCTCGCGACGGGCCCCTCGATGCTCCTGGTCGGGGCGGCCTATGCGGTGCTGGGCATCGGGATCCCGGCCATCAACGCCTCCAGCCAGGGCTTCTTCACCCACATCACCCCGGTGGCGATGCAGGGACGGGTCAGCTCCCTGATGCGGGTGGTCTCCTCATCGCTGATGCCGCTCGCGCCCGCGATGGCCGGCTGGGGTCTCGATCTCGTGGGACTGATGCCCACCATGCTCGTCTTCGCCGGGGTCCTCGCACTGGGCGCCCTGGCCGGGCTGCTGGGACGGGACCTGCGCCGGATCCCGACGGCTCCGCAGTGGGAGCGCTACGCCCGCGAGGAAGGGCTCGCCGTCGACGAGGGCGGGGCGTCGGCCTCCGGGGACTGATCTCGTCCAGGGTCGCCCACGGCGGCCCAGAGCATGCGGAAGGTGTGCGTCTCCTGGCCCGAGTCAGGGAGGTCGGTCGACGGACCGATCACACCGCGGGCGGCTCCTCGCTCAGCGGCGTCGGGCCGACCCACTGCGCCGCGCGCGAGCGCCGCGAGATCTGTCGGACCCGTCGGGAGCGGATGTAGACCAGCGCCACCGCGACGAGCAGGGCTGCGAAGCCCCCGCCGAGCAGCCACGGCGCCCAGACCGAGTAGCCGCCCAGATCGCCCAGCATCGGGGAGATCAGCAGCAGGGCGGCGCCCGCGACGATCAGGAGCACCCCGGCTCCCACCAGAAGGGCCGGGCCGAGGGACCGCGCCACGGCGGGGCCGGCCGAATCGCCCTGCAGCGGACGGCGCAGCGGCAGGCCACGGCCGAGCTGACCGGGCCGCGAGACCGCCCAGTCCAGGAGCATCCGGTCCCGTCGGCGGGTCGCCACAGCGCCCACCAGGGCTGCCAGCAGACCGCAGACGACGGCGAGCACGAGGAGCGCGACACCCTGCTCGGGCAGGCGATCGGCGATCTCGGCGGCGTCGGAGCGCAGGCTCTGCACCATCGTGATCAACGCCAGGCCGAACGCCACCACCAGCAGGACCGCCTCCACGAGGCGGAGGGGGAGCTGGCGCGCCGCCCGCTCGGCCTGCTCCGCGGACTCCAGCTCGTCCTCCACCGGGTCCGCGCCCTCCTCGAGCACCACCCGGCGCTCGTCCGCGAGCCGCTGGGCGAACTCCTCGGTGCCCGGACCGGAGCCCAGTGAGGGTGCGTACAGCGCCCTCTGCTCAGCAGTGAGCCAGGCCGTCATCACCAGGGCATCGGCCGAGGCGCGCTCCTGGGGCAGCAGATCCGCGCTGACGGCGGCGCGCAGCCGGGCCGCCTGGCGCCCGTCGAACTGGTTCGAGGGCGTCGCAGGACCGTCGTGGGGGAGATGCCTCGGCGGCGGCGCGGGAGTCGACATGGCGACATCGTCCCAGATCGTCGGCGCCCGTGCCGGGACGGCCCGGAGGGGGCACGTCGGCGGGCAGGTCCGGGAGATACTGGTGCGATGACCGCAGCCGCTGAACCAGTCCGCACCGTCGCCGTCGTCGGGGCGGGGCCGCGGGGCACGGCGATCATCGAGCGGCTCGTCGCGGCCTCCACCGCTCCCGACTGGCGCGGGGCGCTCACCGTGCACCTCATCGACCCGCTGGTGGGCCGCGGCGGCGCCGTCTGGCGGCACGACCAGTCCGAGGTGCTGCTGATGAACACCACCACCTGCCAGACCACGATGTATCCCGACGAGTCCTGCCACGCCGTGCTCCCGGTGCTGCGGCGCGCGACCCTGGCCGACCATCTCGCCGACGAGGGCCTGGCCCCCACCGACTTCGCCTCCCGGGCGGCGCACGGCCGCTATCTCGCCCACGTGCTGGAGACCGCGACGGCGACCGCGGACCCGCAGCGGCTGCGGATCGTCGAGCACGCCGCCGAGGCCGTCGACGTCACCGGTCCGGCCGACGGGCCCCAGCGCGTACGGCTCAGCGACGGGCGCGTGCTGCGCGCCGACGCGGTCGCCCTCGCGCTCGGCCACCTGCCCACCGCCCTCGGCCCCCGCTCCCAGCAGCTCGCCGACGCCGCCGAGCGCCACGGCCTGGTCCACATCGGCCCCGCGAACCCGCTCGAGGTGGACTACGCCGGCCTGCTGGGCCGGGAGGTCGTCGCGGTGCAGGGGATGGGGCTGAACTTCTACGACGCGATCGGCATGCTCACCGAGGTCGCCGGCGGACGCTTCGAGCCGGACCCGACCGCTCCCTCCGGGCTGCGCTACCTGCCCGGCGGCGAGGAGCCGCGCCTGCTGGTCGGCTCCCGCTCCGGGATGGTCTACCGGCCCAAGCCCGACCTCGGGGACCGCATGCCCGAGCCCTATCTCCCCGAGGTGCTCACCGGCGAGAGGGTGCTCGAGCTCGCCGTCCGCTCGGCGGGCGTGGACCACGAGCGGGACGTGATGCCGCTGATGCTCGCCGAGCTGCGCCGGGCGCTGCGCAGCGACGGATTCCCCGAGCTCGCGGAGGACGACCTCCTGCTCCCGCTGCTGTTCCCCTTCGGTCGGCGCGGCGGCGAGGCCCCGGTGCCGCACCGCAGCACCCGGGACGTGCTGCGCGAATCGCTCCGCGCCGCCTCCGAGCCCGACCCGGCCTGGGTGCTCATCTACCGGGTGCTGATCGCGCTGCGCATCCAGGTGGGCCGCCTCACCGATCTCGGCGCCTACACCACCGACTCCGTGCGCCGCGACATCGACGGCCACCTGCGCAACGCCTTCGCCTCCTGGGCCTCGGGGCCGCCCGTGCTCCGCGCCCGCCAGGTCCTCGCCCTCGAGGAGGCCGGGCTGCTGGAGTTCACCGGCCCTCGCATGCACCTGGACATCGACGAGGCGGCGGGACGGTACGCGGTGCGCGGCGGCGACGGCCCGATCACCCTGTGCGACGGCGTGCTCGAGGCGCATCTGCCGCCGGTGGACCTGCCCGCCTACCGCAGCCCCCTGCTCGGCGCCTGGCGAGAGCGCGGAGAGGTGCAGAAGGACTCCTGGGCCTCCCGCGGCAGCCGGCGACGGATGCTCACCGGATCCATCGCGGTGGACGGCCTGTACGCCCCCGTCGGCGTCGACGACACCGTCTACGAGCGCCGCCTGCTGGTGGGGGTCCCCGTCAGCACCGCGCAGCCCGGCTCCGCGATCAGCGCCGAGCCCGGCACCGGCGCCCAGCTGCTGCGGCACGCCGAGGCGGTCGCGCTGCGGCTCGCCCGCGCGGGCGGAGCGCTCGAGGAGGACGTGGCACGATGAGGACCATGAAGCACCAGGCCGCACCCGCCCTCGATCCCCACGCCGACATCGTCGACCTCACCGCCGCGATCGTCGACATCGAATCCGTCTCCGGGAACGAGCAGGCGCTCGCCGACGCGGTCGAGCAGACGCTGCGGGAGAACGCCCCGCACCTGGAGGTGCTCCGCGACGGGGACACCGTCATCGCCCGCACCCAGCGCGGCCTCGCCCAGAGGGTGCTGCTGGCCGGCCACCTGGACACCGTCCCGCTCGCGGGCAACCTGCCCTCCTCCCGCCGTTTCCGCGAGGGACGCGAGGAGCTCGTGGGCCGCGGCACCTGCGACATGAAGGGCGGCGTCGCGGTGTTCCTCAAGCTGGCCGTCGAGGCCTCCGCCGCGCCCGTGGACCTCACCTGGATCTTCTACGACCACGAGGAGGTCGCCGCGGCGGACAACTCCCTCACCCGGATCGCGGCCGAGCGCCCCGAGCTGCTCGCGGCGGACTTCGCGATCCTCGGGGAGCCCACCTCCTCCGGCGTCGAGGGAGGCTGCAAGGGCACCATGAAGCTCGAGGTCTCCGCGACCGGCGTCGCCGCGCACTCCGCCCGCGACTGGGTGGGGGACAACGCGATCCATCACCTCGCCCCGGTACTCGAGCGCCTCGCCGCCTATGAGGCGCGCCGCGCCGTGATCGACGGGCTCGAGTACCGCGAGTGCCTCAACGCCGTCTCGATCTCCGGCGGCATCGCCGGGAACGTGATCCCCGATCGTGCCAGCGCGGTCCTGAACTACCGCTTCGCCCCCGACACCTCCGTCGAGCAGGCCGAGGCCCATGTGCGCGAGGTGCTCGCCGGCCTGCCCGTGGAGATCACGGTGACCGATTCCGCCGGGGGCGCGCTGCCGGGCCTCGACGCCGGCGCGGCCCGCGACTTCCTCGCCGCCCTCGGCGAGGACGTGAGCATCGAGGCGAAGCAGGGGTGGACCGACGTGGCCCGCTTCGCGACCCTCGGCACCCCGGCGGTGAACTTCGGCCCCGGCGATCCGCTGCTCGCCCACACCGACGACGAGCACGTGCCGCTGGAGGACCTGCGCACCTCGCTGGCGAGCCTGCGTCGCTGGCTGGACGTCCCCGCCTGAGCGATGGCCGGTGGTCGGCTTCAGGCGATCCTCACGGCTCGAGCCGTTACCCTCGCACCATGACGCCTGAGGAACGAGACCGCCACCGCAAGGGACCGATCACCCTGCGCGGCTCCCAGCGACCCGAACGCACCACGGACCAGCGCCTCCTCGAGGAGGACGGCCCCGCCGACTGGGTCCATGCGGACCCCTGGCGGGTGATGCGCATCCAGGCCGAGTTCGTCGAGGGCTTCGGCGCGCTCGCCGAGCTGGGCCCCGCGATCTCGATCTTCGGCTCGGCGCGGCTGCGCGAGGACAGCCCCTTCTACGCCTGTGCGATGGAGATCGCCCGGGGCGTCGTGGAGATGGGCTACGCGGTCATCACCGGCGGCGGGCCCGGGATCATGGAGGCCGGCAACCGCGGCGCGCAGGAGGCCGGCGGGATCTCCGTGGGACTCGGCATCGAGCTGCCCCACGAGCAGGGGATGAACGAGTACGTCGACCTCGGGGTCGACTTCCGCTACTTCTTCGCCCGCAAGACGATGTTCGTGAAGTACTCCAGCGGCTTCGTCGTGATGCCCGGCGGCTTCGGCACCTTCGACGAGCTGTTCGAGGCGCTCTGCCTCATGCAGACCCACAAGATCGACATGTTCCCCGTGGTGCTCGTGGGCCGCGACTACTGGCAGGGCCTGCTGGACTGGCTGCGCACCGCCGTGGTCGACGGAGGCATGGTGGGCCCGCTGGACATCGACCTCATGCGGGTCGTCGACACCCCGCAGGAGGCCCTCGACGTGCTCCGCGAGGCGGCGCGGAAGGGTCCGCAGACCGGCGCGGACCAGATCGTGACATGAGCGCCGTCGGACCGATCGTGATCCTCCTGCTGCTGGTGGCACTGCTGGTGGGGGTGCTGATGGTGGGGGTCGCGACGGGTCGGATCGGGGACGGGATCGAGCTTCCCGAGAGGCCTCGACGGACCCGACGTGCGCGACGCTCCCAAGACCTGAGATAATGGCCACCGTACGCGCATTGTCCGAGGCCCCGTCCGGGGGAGCCATGCAAGGGCAGTGACTCATCAAGGAGGCACGATGGCTGCTATGAAGCCGCGCACCGGTGACGGTCCGCTCGAGGTCGTGGAGGAGGGTCGCAGCATCATCATGCGAGTCCCGCTCGAAGGGGGCGGCCGCCTGGTCGTCGAGATCGCCGCATCGGAAGCCGTGGAGCTGCGCGACGCCCTCGAGGGTGTCATCAAGTAGCAGGTCACCAGCCCGGATCTCAGCCCCGCACCGCTCGGTGCGGGGCTGTCATCGTTCCAGGGCTGTCATCGTTCCGGGGCTGTCATCGTTGCGGGGCGTTCATCGCCCCCGTGAGGTCAGGGACGGAGCACGGCGGCGAGCACGCCGTCGCCGCTGCCGGTGAGCACCGAGACGAGATCCTCGGCCTCCGTGACGGCCCGCAGGAGCGCGCGCACGGACTGCGTGGTGGCATCCCGCGCGGTCGGATCCGGCACGCGGTCATGGAAGAGCGCGTGGGGGATCACCAGGACGCCGCCGGGGCGCAGCAGGCGCCGGGCGTGCTCGAGCAGGTCCAGGGCGTGCGGAGCGTGGGCGGGGAAGCTCACGAGGTCGTAGGCGTGATCGGTGAGGCGGCCGACGACGTCGCGCGGTCGCCCGGCGATCGTGCGCACCCGCGGGGAGCGGATCCCGGCCTCGACGAAGGCCTCGCGCGCCGCGCGCTGGTTCTCGACCTCGGGATCGATGGTGGTCAGCACCCCGTCGCGGTGCATGCCCGAGAGCAGGTACAGGGACCCGACTCCGCTGCCCGTGCCGATCTCGACGGCGGACCTGGCCTGCACCGAGGCGGCCAGCACGCGCATCAGCGCGCCGGCGCCCGGGAGCACCGGGGTGGCGCCGAGCTCGTTGCCCCGCTCCCTGGCGCGGGCCAGCACGCCGTCATCGGAGAAGAGGCCCGCCTCGTCGACGAATTCCTCACCGTGGGCCCATCCGGCCACTTTTCCCGACGACATCAGCGCATCCTCTCCGTTCACAGTGCGATCTGGCCGATCCTACGACAGCGCGCGCTCCTGTGAGCCACGCAGGGCTCGCGATGCAATAATGGCGACGCATCAGCGGACCTCGACACGTACAGGTGGACAATGGGCGGCACCGGATTCATGGGCCTCGGCGGCTGGGAGATCGTCGTCCTGCTCGTCGTGTTCCTGGTGATCGTGGGGCCGCAGCGGCTCCCCGAGGTGACGCGGCAGCTCGTGCAGTGGGTGCGCCAGGCGCGCCGCTGGGTCGACGATTCCCGCTCCACCGTCGAGGACGAGATGGGCATCGCCATCGAGGACCTCCGCAAGTACGATCCCCGCCAGTACGATCCGCGCCGCATCATCCGCGAGGCCTGGGGCGACACCTCCCTCGAGGATCTCGTGCCCGGCAAGGAGGCGATGAGCATCGCCACCGGCGGCGCCGCAGCGGGTGCCGCCGCGAAGGGCGCCAAGGGTTCGAAGAAGTCCGCCAAGGACAAGGGCCCCCAGCGGGCGCCCTTCGACGACGAGGCCACCTGATCCACCGCTGAGCCGCGGCAGGGCCCGAGGAGAGACCCCTCAGGAGCGGGAGACGGTGAGCGGGAGCTTCATCCCGCCCAGTCCCCGCGGAGTGCGCACCAACGACCGGGCCACTCCCTTGAGCGCCATCGCCGTGGGGGAGTCCGGGTCCGAGACCACCAGAGGCACCCCCTGATCCGCGCCCTCGCGCAGCGCCGGGTCCAGACCGATCCGGCCCAGCACCGGCACGTCGTGCCCGACGGCCCGGGCCAGCGTCGCCGCCACCCGGTCCCCGCCGCCCGTCCCGAAGACGTCCATGACGCTGCCGTCCGGGAGGGTCAGCCCGGCCATGTTCTCGACCACCCCGGCGACCTCCTGCTCGGTGGAGGTGGACAGCGAGCCGACCCGTTCGGCGACCCCCGAGGCGGACTGCTGCGGCGTGGTCACCACGACCATCTTGGCGCTCGGCAGCAGCTGGGCGACCGAGATCGCCACGTCCCCGGTGCCGGGCGGGAGGTCCAGCAGGAGCACGTCCAGATCGCCCCAGAAGACGTCCGAGGCGAACTGCTCGATCGCGCGGTGCATCTTGGGGCCGCGCCACACCACGGCCTGGCCCTCGGGCACGAACATGCCGATGCTCATCACGGCCACGCCGTGAGCCTCGGGCGGCATCAGCAGGTCCGAGACCTTGGTGGGCTGGTCGGTGATGCCGAACATGCCCGGCATCGAGAAGCCGTGGATGTCCGCGTCGATGACGCCAACACGCAGCCCGTCGGCCGCCATCGCCGCGGCGAGGTTCGCGGTCACGGTCGACTTCCCGACCCCGCCCTTGCCGGAGGAGATCGCGAAGATGCGCGTCAGCGAGCCGGGACGGTTGAAGGGGATCTGTCGCCGACCCTGGCGCAGTCGCTCGGTGAGGGCACGGCGCTGCTCCTCGGTCATCGCGCTGGTGGAGACCTCGACCCGCGTCAGCCCCGGCACGGTCGCGGTCGCCTCGGCGGTCTCGCGCTCGATCCGGTCCCGCATCGGGCAGCCCTCGATGGTCACGAGCACCTCGACGCGCGCGGTGCCGTCCTCGTCGACCGTCACCGAGTCGACCATGCCGAGCTCGGTGATGGGGCGGTGGATCTCGGGGTCGATCACGCCGCTGAGCGCTTCGTGGATCCGCGAGACGCGCTCGTCGGTGCCGGGCTGCTCGGAGGTGCTCACCGGGGGTCCTGCTCCTTCGTGGTGGTGGGGGTGGGTGCCGTGGAGCTCGCCGACAGAGCGTCCGTGGTGCTCGTGCGGCGATCCAGGACCGCCTCGATCTCCTCGCGCAGGAGGGCTCGGAGCGTGTCGGCGTCCTGCGCCGGGGGCTCCTCGAGCTCCTCGAGCAGGTCGCGCAGCTCTCCGCGCACGAAGTCGCGCGTGGCCACGTCGTTCAGGGCCAGGCGCAGCGAGGCGATCTCCCGGGTGATGAAGTCGGTGGTGGCGTGGTTGCGGTCGTTGGACTGGCGGTCCTGCTCCGCCTGCACCCGGTCGCGGTCGTCCTGCCGGTTCTGCGCGAGCAGCAGCAGGGGAGCGGCATAGGAGGCCTGCAGCGAGAGGATCAGGGTGAGCAGGGTGAAGTTCAGCGCGCGCGGGTCGAACTGCGCTGACTCCGGCGCCAGGGAGTTCCAGGTCAGCCACACGGCGCAGAAGACCGTCATCCCGACCAGGAAGGCCGGGGTGCCCATCATCCGGGCGAAGGACTCCGCGCCGCGGCCGAAGGCGTCGCCGCGCAGGGGGTTGCGCAGCCGGCGGCCGCGGGGCGCCGGATCGTCGAGCGGGCTGGGAAGGTGCTCTGCCATGCTCACCCCTCCGTCGTGGCGTCGTCCCCGGCATCCCGGGAGGTGGCCCGGGCGATCTCCGAGAGGTCGATCTGGCCGGTGGTCGTGGGCGCCTCGTCCTGCTCGCGCCAGTCATCGGGCAGCACGTGGTCCAGCACGTCGTCGACGGTCACCGCGCCCAGCAGGCGCCCGTCGTCGTCGACCACGGGGATCGAGACGAGGTTGTAGGTGGCCATCTCCCGGGTCACCGTGGACAGCGGTGCGGTGGGGCCGACCGAGACCTTGTCCTGGTCCAGGATCTCGCCCACGGGGCGGTCGGGCCGCTCCCGCAGCAGCTGCTGGAAGTGGACGATCCCCAGCAGCTTCCCGGTGGGGGTCTCGAGCGGCGACCGGCACACGTGCACGGTCGAGGCGAGCGCGGCGTGGATCGCCTCGCGGCTGATCATCGCCAGGCAGTGGGCGACCGGCGTCTCCGGGGCCACGATCAGCGGCTCGGTGGTCATCATGCCGCCGGCGGTGTACTCGTCGTACGCGAGCAGGCGGCGCACGTCCTCCGCCTCCTCCGGCTCCATCAGGGTCAGCAGATGGGCGGCGACCTTCTCGGGAAGCTCCTGGACGAGGTCCGCGGCGTCGTCGGGATCCATCGCATCGAGGATGTCCGCGGCGCGGGTGGCGTCGAGGCCGGTGACGACCTCCACCCGGACGTCCTCGGGCAGCTCCTCGAGGACGTCGGCGAGGCGCTCGTCGGCCAGGTCGCCGGCGAGCTCGATGCGCCGCTTGGGCTCGAGCTCCTGGATGATCTCCGCGAGGTCGGCCGGGTTCAGGTCCTGGTACGACGCGGCCAGCAGGTGCGCGGACTGCTCGGCCTGCGTGCCGTACAGGCCGGCGACGCCCTCGGGCTCGACGGTGACCGTCTCGCCCCGGGAGACCAGACGGCTCAGCGAGCCGCCGCGGCGCTGGCGGCGCAGGTGCAGCCGGGACACGTTCCAGTCCCGGTGGCGGTCCTGATCCAGGGCGATGTCCAGCACCGTCGCCTCGCCGCTGCCGTCCTCGAGCGTCACCGCCCGATCCAGCAGGTCGCCGATCACGAGCAGCTCGCCGGTGCGCTTCTCGAAGCGGCGCACGTTGAGCACCCCGGTGGAGATCACCTGGCCCGGGGAGATCGAGGTGACCCGGGTGATCGGCAGGAACACGCGACGCTTCGCGCCGACCTCGACGACCAGGCCCACGGCCCGCGCGCTGGTGCGGGCCTGGGGCACCACCACCACGTCGCGGACCGTCGCCACCATGTCCCCGATCGGGTCGAAGACGGCGGTGCCGGCCAGTCGTGCCGCGTAGAAGCGCGGCGGCGCGGTGGTGCTCACCGCTGCAGCTCGATCATCCAGCGCTCGACGTCCTCGGCGCGGCGCGGTGCGGCTGCCGAGAGGTTCTCGACGCCGTCTGCCGTCACCAGCACGTCGTCCTCGATGCGCACGCCGTTGCCGCGCAGCTCCTCGGGCACCAGCAGGTCGTTCTCCTTGAAGTAGAGACCGGGCTCGATGGTGAAGACCATCCCCGGCTCCAGCTCCGCGTCCAGGTACATCTCGCGGCGCGCCTGGGCGCAGTCGTGGACGTCCAGGCCGAGGTGGTGGCTGGTGCCGTGCGGCATCCAGCGACGATGCCACTGGCCGTCCTCGGCGAGGGACTCCTCGGCGGTGCCGGGCAGCAGGCCCCACTCCTCGAGGCGGCGCGCGAGCACCTCCATCGCGGCGGTGTGCAGGTCGCGGAAGCGCAGACCGGGCCGGGCGACCGCGAAGGCGGCGTCGGAGGCCTCGAGCACGGCGTCGTAGATCTTCCGCTGGGCGGGGGAGAAGGTGCCCGAGACCGGCAGGGTGCGGGTGATGTCGGCCGTGTACAGCGAGTCGATCTCGACCCCGGCGTCGATCAGCACCATCTCCTCGGCCCGGACCACACCGTTGTTGCGGGTCCAGTGCAGGGTGCAGGCATGGTCGCCGGCGGCGGCGATGGTGTCGTAGCCGACGCCGTTGCCGTCGGCCCGGGCGGTGGCCGCGAAGACGCCCTCGATGACCCGCTCGCCGCGCGGGTGGCCGACGGCGCGCGGCAGGTTCCGCACCACGTCCTCGAAGCCCTTGAGGGTCGCGTCGACGGCCCGGCGCATCTGGCGGATCTCGTACTCGTCCTTGACCAGGCGCTGCTCGCTCGCGGCCTCCTTGAGGGCGGCCTGCTCCGCAGCGGCCTCGTCCCCGCCGGGCAGCCCGTTCTGGGAGCGGATCTCCTGGACCATCGCCTCGACCGAGGCGTCCACGGCCGGCATGACGCTCAGCGAGAGCTGGGCGCCGACGTCCTTGGCGAGGTGGTCGCGGAGCTCGTCGATGTGGCGCACCTCGATGCCGAGGCGCTGCGAGGCCTCGTCGACGGTGGGACGTCGCCCCACCCACATCTCGCCGTAGCGGGCGTCGGCATAGAACTCGCTGGTGTCGAAGCCGGCGCGCGGGCGGAAGAAGTACGTCGCCTCGGCACGCTGCGCATCCTGTGCGGAGGGCTCGATGACGAGCACGCTGTCCGGCTCCTCGTCGGTGCCCAGCCCCGAGTAGTACGCGAAGGCGGTGTCCGGGCGGAACGGGTAGTCGGTGTCGTTCGAGCGCACCTTGAGCACACCGGCGGGCAGCACGAACCGCGTGGCGGGCAGACGCCGCACCAGCGCGTCACGGCGATCAGGGGTGAGGTCGGCCGCCTCGCGGCGCTCGGCGTCGGGGACCGTCTCGTCCCAGCCGGAGGAGATGAACTCGCGGAACGCCTCGCTGCTGGGGCGCTGCGAACGGGAGTCCCCGCGTGAGGCGAGGTCCTTCAGGCGCTCGCCGCCCTCCGGATCGGCACCCCCGGCGGTGCTGCTCGGGGCCGAACTGTTCTGCGACGTCTTGTTCTCGGTGCTCACCCCCCGATCGTCTCATGGCGCGGTCTACCCTGGGACTATGAGTGAGAGGACTGACGCCGACGTCGCCCCGCGGATCGACCTGCATGCGCACAGCACATGGTCCGACGGGACCACGGGCGTCCCGGAGCTGTTCGCGCAGGCCGCGGCCGCGGGGCTCGACGTGCTGGCGCTGACCGACCACGACACCGTCACCGGCTGGCCCGAGCTCGCCGACGCCGTCGCCGCCAGCGGGGTCGCCGCGGTCCCCGGCATCGAGGTCTCCAGCGAGGCCGACGGCCGCAGCGTGCATCTGCTGGCCCTGCTCGTGGATCCCTCGCCGGACACCGAGCTGGCGGCCGAGATGGCCCGGGCCCGCAGCTCGCGGGCGGATCGTGCACGGGCCATGGTGGACCTGATCTCCTCGGACCACCCGGTCCGCTGGGAGGACGTGGAGGCGCAGGTGGCGGGGGAGAGCACCGTGATCGGCAGGCCCCACATCGCCGATGCCCTGGTCGAGGCCGGGGTGGTCCGCGACCGCTCGGAGGCCTTCACGGAGATCCTGCGGCCCTCGGGCCCGTACTACGTCCCCTATTACGCGCCCTCGCCGCAGTCCGCGGTGCGTGCGATCCGAGCGGCCGGCGGCATCTCGGTGCTCGCCCACCCGGGATCCGTGACCCGGGACGACGACCTCCCGCTGGACCTCCTCGAGGAGCTGGTCGCGACCGGTCTGGACGGCATCGAGGTCGATCACCGCGAGCACGACGATCAGGAGCGGATCCGGCTGCGGGAGTTCGCGCGCCGTCACGAGCTGCTGATCACCGGCGGCAGCGACTTCCACGGCACCGGCAAGGAGAACCGCCTGGCGGAGAACCTCACCGCGCCGGAGGTGCTCGAGGAGATCGCGGCCCGGGCCACGAGCGCCACGCGCATCCTGCGCCCCTGAGCCGGTCTCTGCCCCCGCGCCCCGACGCCACCGGCCTCGGAACGACGTCGACCGTTGCGCTGTCGGCGTCCTGAGCGATCAGAACGCCGACGGTGCAACGGTCGACGAGGTGGTGGAGGTCAGCTCTCCTGGGAGGCCGATTCCTGCGGGGACGATCCGCCGGAGCGGCCGCGGCCGCCGCGGGAACGGCGCCGACGCGGCCGTCCCTCGCCCGAGGACTCTCCGCCCTCGCGTCGGTCCTTCCGCTCGCCCTGCGCCTCGCCCGAGCCCGAGCGATCGCCGGTCGACTCCGCCGCGCGGCCCTCGTCGCTCGAGACCACGTCGCCGCCCACCCGGCGGGTGCGGGAGCGCGAGCGGCTGCGTCGGGGACGCTCGCCCGTGCTCTCCTCGGCGACGGGCCCGGTGCCCTCGGCCGGGGCGGTGAAGGTGCTCTCCGCGGCGTCCTGACGCTCGCCCCGCCGTCCGCCGTCCTTCCGCCCGCGGGAGCCACCACGCTCGCCGCGCTCACTGCGCTCGCCGCGGCCACCTCGGCCGCCGCTCTCGCCCTCGCGACGACCCCGGCCGCCGCGATCACGCTCGCCGCGGGAGCTCTCGCGCCCGCCGCGTGCGCCGTCCGGACCGCCCAGGTCCTCGATCTCCTCGGCGTCCAGGCCCTCGCGCGTGCGCTTGTCCTTGGGCAGGGTGCCCTTGGACTCGGTGGGGATGTCGAGCTCGGCGAAGAGGTGCTCGGAGGTGGAGTACGTCTCCACGGCCTCGGTGGACTTCAGCCCCAGCTGTCGGGCGATAAGCGCCCAGCGCGCGAGGTCCTCCCAGTCCACGAAGGTGATCGCGGTGCCCTTCTTGCCAGCGCGGCCCGTGCGGCCGGTGCGGTGGAGGTAGGTCTTGTCGTCGTCCGGGCAGTTCCAGTTCACGACGTGGGTGACGTCGGTGACGTCGATGCCGCGGGCGGCGACGTCGGTCGCCACCAGCACGTCGACCTTGCCGTTGCGGAAGGCGCGCAGCGCCTGCTCGCGGGCGCCCTGGCTGAGATCGCCGTGCAGCGGCGCGGCCGCGAAGCCGCGATCGGCGAGGTCCCCGGCGACGCGGTCGGCCTGGCGCTTCGTGCGCATGAAGATGATCGACAGACCACGGCCGCGGGCCTGCAGGATGCGGGCCATCACCTCGATCTTGTCGAGCTGGTGGGCGCGGTAGACGACCTGCTTGATGTCGGCCTTGGTGCGGGCGCCGTCGCCCGGGTCGTGAGCCCGGATGTGCGTGGGCTGCTTCATGAAGCGGCGCGCCAGGGCCATGATCGGACCCGGCATGGTGGCGGAGAACAGCATGGTCTGCCGGTTCTCGGGAACCGCCTGGAGCAGCTTCTCGATGTCCTCGAGGAAGCCGAGGTCGAGCATCTCGTCGGCCTCGTCGAGCACCGCGGTGCGTACCTGGGACAGGTCCAGGTACTTCTGGCGCATCAGGTCGATGAGGCGCCCCGGGGTGCCGACGACCACCTCGACGCCCTTCTCGAGCGCCTCGATCTGCGGCTCGTAGGCGCGGCCGCCGTAGACGGTGAGGATCCGGATCGGACGCTTCGCCGAGGCGGTCTCGAGATCCTGGGCGACCTGCACCGCGAGCTCACGGGTGGGGAGCACCACGAGCGCTTGCGGCTTGCCGATCTGACGGTTCTGGGGGTTCGGCTCGCCCGGCGCGACGGAGTTCTGCAGCAGCGGGATGCCGAAGCCGAGCGTCTTGCCGGTTCCGGTCTTGGCCTGCCCGATGATGTCGCGGCCGCGCAGGGCGACCGGCAGCGTCATCGACTGGATCGGGAAGGGGGTGGTGATGCCCTTGGCGGCCAGTGCCTCGACGATGTCCGTGCGGACGTCGAAGTCGGCGAAGGTCTTCTCGGGCTCGGGCGATGCAGGGGTGCCGGAGCTCAGCTCGACGGCAGGGGAGGCCGACACGGCCTCATCGGTGTGCGGGGTGGATTCAGGCACCGTTCAACTCTCTGGTCATGGATATGCACGGCCATCGTAGCCTCCAGGCCCGCATCCCACGGGCCGGAGCGGGCAGAAGGTGACCACGGCCCCTGCGGGAGCGACCGTCCGCGGCGCGACCTCAGCCGCCTCCGCCGTCGCTTCCTCCGCCCCCGCCTGCTCCGCCGCCGCTGTCCGAGGGGGCGGGACCGTCGGTCTCGGGCGGCGGGCTGACGGGGTCGGTGGGGGTGACGCGGTCCTCGTCCGGCAGGCCCTCGCCCGGGGCGACCTCCTGCTCCGGCGGGATGGTGCCCTCCGGCGTCTCGGCGCTGTCAGGGATCTCGAGCACCGGCGCCTCCTCGGGCATCTGCGTGCGGGCGATCGAGACCGACACCAGGCCGAGCCCGCCCATGACGATGTCGTCGTAGGCGACCAGCCGGCGGGTCTCCTTGTCGAAATAGAGCATCCGTGCGGTGAGGTCCAGGGGCGCCTCTCCCCGGAGGACCGGCTGCACCCCGCCCGAGGCGAGCGCCCCGCCGGTCGAGCCGACGGTGAGCCAGTCGGTGCCGGATCCCTCGCGGTCCAGCTCGACCTTCGAGGTGTGCATGTGCCCGGACATCACCAGCGGGGTGCGGCCCAGGAGCCCCTCCGGCTGGGTCGGGTCGTGGACCAGGGCGATGTCCACCGGCTCCTCGGGGTGCGTCGCGTCGTACGCCTGGATGGTGTCCCCGAGCTGGAAGACGCTGGCGTCCACCGCCTCGTCGCCCTCGCGCCAGCCGCCGGCGTCGGAGTCGTCGTCGGCCGCGAAGCGGGGATCGCCGATGCCGGCGATGCGCAGGCCCGCGACCTCGACCACCTCGTTGTCGACCACGGTGGCATTGGGCTGGTCCTCGATCGTCGCGGCCGCCGCGGCGCCGTCATGGTTGCCGCTGATGTAGACGTAGGGCACGTCGAGGGTGCCGATGCGGTGCAGCAGCTCGTTCTCCACCGGGGTGCCCCAGGAGATGATGTCGCCGGTGTCGATGACCGCGTCGATCGCGAACTGGGTGTGCAGCTGATCGATGACGTCGTAGGCCTGCGGGTTGTCATGGATGTCCGAGACGTGCAGGACGGTGATCAGGTTCTCCTGGTCCAGGCCCACCGGGAGGGAGTCCGCGGCGATGTACAGCGCGGAGACCTGGCCGACGAACTCCGCGAGGGTGGCGCGGTAGCTCTGGTAGTCGATGGCCTTGCCCTGGCCGAGATCCGCGATGTACGCCGCCTGGGAGAGCAGCCCCTCGAACCTCGGCTGGCTCAGCGACTCGGCGGAGAAGGTCGCGGAGGTCGCGGCCACCGACGCTCCTACGACGGCGACGGCGCCGCCTCCTGCGACCAGGGCGCGACGGACCCGACGGAAGGTGAGCCCCACGGCGAGACCGGCCCCGAGGGCGGCGAACAGGGCGTTCAGCGCCGCGTTCTTCGCCGCGGCGGCGGCGATGGTCTCCGGGGCGGAGCTCTGCAGCTCGGCGAAGCCGGAGTCCGCGTAGAACAGGGCCTCGGCCTTCTCGACGTCGACGCCCTTGATGCGCGCCTCGATGCGCACCGGCGCGGTGTGCGAGTCGAAGGCGACCTGGCCCACGGGCGGGAGCAGGAGCACCGTCTCGGAGGAGAGGGAGGGGCGCAGGTGGACGCTCGCCGTCAACGGGCCGACCTCGACGGTCGTGTCGGGGACCAGCAGCAGGCCGACGATCGCGCCGAGCACCGCCACGACCGTGGTGGTGGCGACGTGCAGCAGCCGCTGGCGGCCCTGCCGACGGCGACGGAGCCCTCGATGCGGGACGGCCGCCTGCGCGGCAGAGGCCTCCGGTGCCTCGGGCACGGCATCCCCTGCGGCGTCCGCGCCCTCCGCGTCGCGGGCAGGGCGGTCGTCGTCGGGGGACACCGCGGAGTCCCGGGACTCAGCCGAGGAAGCCGACGCGCCGGGGCTCCTCGGTGGAGACCTCGACGTAGGCGACCTTCGCGCCGGGGACCAGCACGGTGCGGCCCTTGTCGTCGACCAGGGTGACCGGGGCGCCGTCGCCGATCGCGGTGCTGAGCCGCTCGATCAGGGCGTCGGACGTCTCCTCGGACTCGATCACGATCTCGCGCGGGGAGTGCTGGATGCCGATTCGGATCTCCATGACCTGACCTTCTCTCCGCCCAGGGGGCGGGACGTCCGTTGCTGTGCTGCCGGAAGTCTACGCGTCGGAGACCGGCCTCGAGGCGTCGTCCGCCCCCAGCACAACTCCGGCGAGAGGGGAGTCCGCCCGGGGCGAGAACCCGGTCAGCCCGTGCACGACGGAGGTGGTCATAGTGTCGAGGATCGCCTCCCGCTCGGCCTCGTCGGAGGCGGCCTGGAGCAGCTGCGCGGTGGTCTGGGTGACGGCGATGACGCCGCGCCCCAGCACCCGGGACTCCTCGGCGCCGATGTGCCGCGTCGCGGTGAGCACCCCGGCCAGCTCGACCGCCATCCGGTCCAGCACGGTCACCACCTTCTCCTGCACGGCGTCGGAGATCATCTCGCTGCCGGTGAAGAGGCGCAGGGAGTTGTCCAGCGCGACGAACTCGTAGAAGCGGTGCAGGCCGGCGCGCACGCGGACCATCGTGTCCCCGGTGCCCTCGCCGATCGTGCGGACCTCGGCGATCATCGAGGCGGCGATGATGTCCAGCACCTCGACGTACAGCGACTCCTTCGAGTCGAAGTGCTGGTAGAGAACGGGCTTGGTGACGCCGGCGGCGGCGGCGATGTCGTCCATCGAGGTGGACTGGAAGCCCTTGGCGGTGAACACCTTCGTGGCGAGCTCGAGCAGCTGCGCACGTCGCTGTGCGCGCGGCATTCGCGCCGTGGATGGCGTGGACACGGTCTCGACCTCCGACTCCAGGGGCAGGGGAACAACAGCGGGGCCGACGGCTGCAGGTGCTCGCGCGGAGCAGCGGCCGGTGACCCGTGATCCGGGACACTCTACCGCCGCGCTCCGCGACGGCACCTGCCCGCCTCTGTCGGTGCGGTGAGGTGGAATAGGGGCATGCGACGGACGGGCACGATCACGGGCGAGGGGATCCGTCTGCTCGGACCCGACCTCGCGGCGCTGCCCGCCCTCCTCCCCGCCGAGCAGCTGGACGCCGGGCAGCGCGCGGCCCTGGACCGCTTCCTCGCCGGCGGCGACGTGATCGTCCACGGAGGTCCCGGCAGCGGTCGCACCGCGCTCGCCCTGACCGCCGCCGAGCTCTCCGGGCCGGGCACGCTGCTGCTGGCGCCGCGCCGCGCCGCCGCCGGTCGCCTGCGCGATGCCCTGGCCGTCCGTGGGACGGGGGAGGCGCGCGCCATGACTCCACCGGCTCTCGGGCACGCCATCGCGCGCGCCGACGCGCTGCGCCGCGGGCTGGGGGAGCCGACCCTGGTCACGGGTGCCGAGCAGGACGCGCTGCTCTCGGAGCTGATCGCCCAGCGCGAGACCTGGCACCTCGAGGCCGATCCCGGTGCCCGATCGCTGCCCGGGTTCCGCACCGAGCTGCGCGACCTGATCACCCGGGCGGCGGAGCTCGGCCTGGCTCCCGCCGCGCTCGAGGCGCTCGGCCACGAGCGGCACCGACCCGCCTGGCGCGACGCCGCCGCCCTCCTGCGCGACTACCTCGGCGTGCTCGACCTCGAGGCCTCCGCGGCCCTGGACGCCGGACCCCGCCTCGACTCCGGCGCGCTGGTGCGGCGGGCGGTGGGGCTGCTCGCCGACCCGGCGACGCCGCCGCCCTTCCGCGCCGTGGTCGTGGACGACGCCCAGGATCTCACCGCCGCAGGCGTGGATCTGGTCGCGGCGCTCGCCCAGGCCGGCGCGCGGGTGATGGTGTGCAGCTGCCCGGACGCCGCGGTCGACACCTTCCGCGGCGCCCTGCCCGATGCCGCGGACCGGTTGCGCGCCGCGCTCCCGCGGCCGGTGGGCGACCTGCTGCTCACGGGGGCCCATGCGCAGGGCGAGGAGCTCACCGCCGCGGTCGACGCGCTGCGCGGGCGCCTGCCCCTGGCCGGTGCCCCGGCCGCCTCGCGTCGGCCGCGCACGCCCGCCGAGCACGGGCCCGTCCCGGGCGCAGCGCCGGACGGCGTGGTGGCGCTGCGTGCCCAGGACCCGCTGGACGAGGCCCGGCTGATCGGGTCCGCGCTGCGCGACCTCCACCACCGCGAGGCGGTCGCCTATGACGACATGGCGGTGGTGTGCCGTTCCGGTGCCGCGGTCGCGGACGTCGCCGATCTGCTCTCCCGCACCGGCCTGCCGGTCCGGGTGCCGCACCGCCCTCAGCCGCTGCGCGAGGTCCCCGCCATCGCCGACCTGCTGAGCATCCTCGAGATCGGCCTGGCTCCCGAGGGCGCGCCGCTGGACGCCCGTCTCGCGACCGAGCTGCTCCGCGGCCCCTTCGGCGACGCCGACACGCTCCGCCTGCGCCGGATCCGCCGTCTGCTGCTCGCCGCCCATCGCGCCGCCGAGCCCGACAGCATCACCACCAGCGAGCAGCTGCTCGCCCGGGCCCTCGTCGAGCCCGAGGCCCCCGGGCTGCCCGCCCCGGACGCCCGCGACCGTGCCGCCGCCCCGGTGCACAGGGTGCGGGACATGATCGCCGCGGTGCGCGCGCACCGCGACGCCGACGCGCAGCTGGTGCTCTGGCAGGCCTGGGACGCCTCGGGTCTGGCCGGAGGTTGGCGGCGGGCGGCCCTGGGGGCGCCCGGGGACGTGGACGGCGCCCGCGCCCGCCTCGCCGCCTCCCGGCTGGACGCCCTGCTGGAGCTGTTCGCGGCCGCCGAACGGCTCGCGGACCGTCGGCCGGGCGCCGGGGCCCTCGACCTCGTCGAGCAGGTCCGCTCCCAGGCGGTGGTCGAGGACACCCTCGCCCCGGCCGCCGCCGCCCGCGGCCGCATCGCCGTGCTCACCCCCGCCCATCTCGCGGGCGAGCACCGCGACACCGTGGTCATCGCCCGCCTCCAGGAGGGCGCCTGGCCGGACCTCCGCCTGCGCTCGACACTGTTCGGCGCCGCCGAGCTGTCCCTCTGCGCCGGTGCGCGGCCCGGCGCCGAGATCCCGCTCGAGACGGAGGCGGTGCGAGCCCTCCAGCGCGAGCAGGTCATCGCCGACGAGCTCCGCCTCGCGGTCAGCGCCCTCGCCCGCGCCCGGCACCGGGTGCTCGTCACCGCCGTCCAGGACGACCGCTCCGAGCCCTCCGCCCTCTTCGACGCCCTCGCCGAGCTCGCCGATCGGTCCGCCGAGCCGTGGATCGACCTCGAGACCCTGCGCCGCGATCCCGGCCCCGCCCCGGACGCCCGCCGTCTGGTCGCTGCCCTGCGCCGACGTCTGCGCGAGGACGACCCGGCCCTCGCCCACGACGCGGCCCTGGCCCTCGACGCGCTCGGACGGGCCGGGGCCCCCGGGACCGATCCCGCCCGCTGGTACCACCAGGAGCCCAGCTCCACCGCTCCGCTCCACGAGGAGGGGACGGCGATCCGTCTCTCGCCCTCCGCCCTCGAGCGCGCCGTGGACTGCCCGCAGTCCTGGCTGATGGAGCGCGCCGGAGGCACCCGCAGCGGCGGCCCCGCCCAGCTCATCGGCACCGCTCTGCACCACCTCGCACAGATCCACCCGCGGGGACCGGAGGACGGTGCGGACCTCCTCGAGGAGCTGCACACCCTCCTGCGCACCGTGCCCGGCACCGAGACCTGGTCCGGCAGGCGCCGCGTGCGCCGCGCCGAGGACGCCGCCCGCCTCCTGGCCGAGCACCTGCGCGGCGCCGGGGAGCCGCTCGCCGTCGAGGCGCCCTTCGAGGTCGAGCTCGGCCGCGTCCGGCTCCGAGGCAGCATCGACCGCATCGAGGGCGATCCCACCGGGCTGCGCGTGGTGGACCTCAAGACGGGGCGCGCCGCGAAGAGCGCCAAGAGCGCCGAGCAGGATCTGCAGCTGGCGGCGTACCAGGCCGCGGTGCGGGAGGGGGCGCTCGAGGAGGAGCTCGGCGCCGACGCCCCCGAACGCCTGAACGGCGCCCAGCTGGTGTACGTCGGCACCGGGGCCAGGAAGGCCGCGGTGCGCACCCAGGGCGCCCTGCAGCGGGCCGAGGATCCCGAGTGGTTCGACGACCTCGTCCAGGGAGTCTCCCGCGATGTCTCCGGATCCGCGGTCATCGCCCGGGTCAACGCCCACTGCACCCATTGCGCCGTGCGCAGCAGCTGCCCCCTGCAGCCCGAAGGAGACCAGCTGTGAACCCGTCCGCATCCTCGTCCCCGTCCTCGGCGCCCAGCCGGCACGAGCACTCCGCCGCCCGCCTGGCCGCGCTGCTCGAGCAGCCACCGCCCACCGCGGAGCAGACCGCCGTCATCGAGGCGCCGCTCGCCCCCATGCTGGTGGTGGCGGGCGCCGGCTCCGGGAAGACCGAGACCATGGCCTCCCGTGTGGTGTGGCTGATCGCCAACGGCATCGTCGAACCCCGCCAGGTCCTCGGCCTCACCTTCACCCGCAAGGCGGCCCATGAGCTCGCCGAGCGGATCGGGGCGCGCCTCGGCACCCTCGCCGCGGCGCTGCGCGCGGAGGGCCTCGCACTGCCCCGCGGGCTCGAGCGCGGCGGCGACGACCTGGTCGGCCAGCGCCCCCTGGTCCACACCTACAACGGCTTCGCCCTGGACCTCGTGCGCGAGCATGCGCTCGCCGTCGGCATCGACCCCGAGCTGACCATGATGTCCACCTCCGCCTCCTGGCAGCTCGCCCACGAGATCGTCGAGGGCTGGGACGACTCGCTCGACCTCGAGGCCTCCCCGGCCACCCTCACCGCGGCCCTGCTCTCCCTCACCTCCTCCCTCGCCGACCACCTCGTCACCCCCGTGCAGCTGGAGGCCCACCTCCGGGGGATCCGCGACCACCTCTCCCAGATCCCGCTCCAGGTCGAGGGGCGGCGCCGCACCACGCCGAAGGACGTCGCCGCCGTGCTCGGGGCGCTCGAGTCACGACTCGCGCTGCTCCCGCTGCTGGAGCGCTTCGCCGAGATCCGCACCGAGTCCTCCGCCCTCGACTTCGCCGACCAGGTCTCCCTCGCCGCCCGGGTGGCGCGCGAGGTGCCGGCCGCGAGCGACCTGGCCCGACGGATGCACCGGGTGGTGCTGCTGGACGAGTTCCAGGACACCTCCGTCGCCCAGCTGCAGATGCTCACCGACCTGTTCGGCCCCGGCCACGCCGCCTGCGCCGTCGGTGATCCGCAGCAGGCGATCTACGGCTGGCGCGGTGCCTCGGCCGCCTCCCTCGCCGGCTTCGCGGAGTCCTTCGCGACCCCGGGGAGCCCGGTGCTGCAGCGCACCCTGTCCACCTCCTGGCGCAACGACGAGGCGGTCCTCGCCGTCGCGAACCGGCTCGCCGGTCCACTGCGCAGCGCCGGCGCGGGGGTGAGCATCCCCGAGCTGACTCCCCGTCCCGGTGCGGGGGAGGGCGCCTGCGAGACGATCGAGGCGGCCGATGAGCACGCCGAGGCCCTCGCGATCGGTCGCTGGATCCTCGACCGCCGCGCCGAGCAGGAGGAGGGCGCGGCCCCGGCCACGGCCGCCGTGCTGGTGCGCGCACGCCGACAGATCCCTGCCCTGGTCGAGGGGCTCGAGGAGAGCGGACTCGCGGTCGCGGTCGTGGGTCTCGGAGGCCTTCTGCATCGTCCCGAGGTGGCCGACGTCCGCGCCGTGCTGGAGTGCGCCCACGACCCCGGCCGCGGCGATGCCCTGATGCGGCTGCTCACCGGTCCCCGGGTCCGTCTCGGCGCGAGCGACCTGGCCGTGCTGGGCCGCTGGCGGGATCGGATGGGCTCGCGCCTGCGCCGGGAGGGCGCGGCGCCGGGAGGCCAGGACGAGGCGGAGACGGTCTCCCTCGTCGATGCGGTCGACGACCTCCCGCCCGCGGACTGGACCGACCCCTCCGGGCGCAGTCTGAGCGCCACGGGCCGGGAGCGGCTGCTCCAGGTCCAGCAGATCCTGCGCGAGATGCGCCGCCTGCTGCCGCTGCCCCTGCCCGACCTCGTCACGGCCGCGACCCGGCTGCTCGAGGTGGATCTGGCTCTGCTGGAACGGGATCCCGGATCACGGGCGCTCGCCGATCTCGAGGCCTTCCGCGACCACGCCGCCGCCTTCGACCGCACCGCCCGTCGCGGCGGCCTCGGCGCCTACCTCGATCTGCTCGAGATCAGCGAGGACGAGGAGGCCGGGCTCGCCGTGACCGCCGCTCCGGAGGCCGCGCACGATCCCGCCGCGATCACGATCGTCACCATGCACTCGGCCAAGGGCCTGGAGTGGGACCTGGTCGCCGTCGCCGGGCTCACCGAGGGCACCGTCCCCTCCTACGACCTGCGCCGCGCGAAGACCGACGAGGCCGGGCGCGTGCGGGTCCCGGCCGACGGATGGCTCGGGAAGCTCGCCTCCGCCGCGGTGCCCACCGCCCTGCGCGGCGACGCCGACACCCTGCCGGAGCTGGCCTGGGCCGAGGCCGACACCCAGGTCGACGCCGAGGCCCTGATCCAGGACTACCGCTTCGCCCAGGGCGAGGAGTCGCTGCGGGAGGACCGTCGGCTGATGTACGTCGCCGTGACCCGGGCGCGTCGGCGACTGCTGCTGACCTCGGCCGCCTGGCGCAGCGGGCTGAGCTCGGCCCGGCCCCGCTCCCGGTATCTCACCGAGGTCGCCGAGCTGGTGCCCGAGCCCTTCCGCACCGTCCAGGAGGTCCCCGAGCAGAACCCGCTGGAGAGCGAGCGTCCCCAGGCGCAGTGGCCGCCGGCCCCGGGGGAGCCGGAGCACGAGCGCGCCCGGGCCGCCGCCCTGCTCGAGGAGATCGCCGGGCAGGACGGCGTCCCGGTCGATCCCGAGCTGGCGGAGCTGGTGCGCCGCGCCGTCGAGGACCTCGAGCAGCAGGCCGCTCCGCCGCTCGTGCACTCGCCGCCGAGGCTCTCCGCCTCGCAGGTCGTGCACCAGGCGCGCTCCCCGCGGGCCGCCGCGCTGGATCTGCTGCGCCCGCTGCCACGGCAGCCCTCCGCGGCCGCCGCCCGCGGCACCGCCTTCCACGCCTGGCTGGAGTCCCGCTTCGACAGCGCGACCCTGCTGGATCTCGAGGACCTGCTCGACGACGGCATCGAGGAGGAGGCCGAGGCCGATCATCGTGCGCTGCGGGAGGCCTTCGCCGCCTCGGAGTGGGCGGACCGCTCGCCGATCGCGGTCGAGCAGGAGGTCCGCACCCGGCTCGGCGAGATCGCCGTGCGCGGCGTCATCGATGCGGTCTTCGCCGATCCGGAGGGGACCGACGGCGGCGAGGGTGTGATCATCGTGGACTGGAAGACCGGCCGGGTCCCCCGCCCGGCGCAGCTGCGCGAGCGCGCCCTGCAGCTCTCGCTCTACCGGCTCGCCTGGCACGAGCGCACGGGACTGCCGCTCGCGAGGATCCGCACCGCCTTCCACTTCGTGGCCGACGGGGTCACCCACGAGGTGCGCCGGCATCCCTCGCGCGAGCGCATCGCACAGATGCTCACCGAGGGGTGAGCGGCGCGGTGACGGGCAGGGCTCAGGCGGGCCCGTCCTCCCGGGAGCTCATCTCCTCGTAGGCGCGCTCGGCCTCGTCGCGGGCGAGCTGGGCGAGATCCGCATCGAGGTCCGCGATCATGCCGCGGGCGTCGGCGACGATGTCCTCGTCCTCGACCTCGAGGCCGTGGGCGAGCCACTCGGCCACGGCGAACTCGCCGAGCGCCTGCGCGCGCTCCATCAGCCGCGGATGCGTCGAGGTGGGGAGCTCCTCGCGGTAGGCGGAGTAGAGATCGTCGAAGCGCTCCGGGTCCAGCGAGGAGATCAGCCAGGCCAGATCGGAGGCGGCATCGCCCACCGTCGAGGAGGACCAGTCGCGGATCGCGCTGACCTGGTGGTCCGCCGTGAACAGGCTCTCCTCGGAGAGGTCGCCGTGCACGAACTGCGGGGTGATGTCCCACAGCTCCTGGTCCTCGAGGAGCGCCTGCCAGCGCTGGGCGACCGCGGCGGGCAGGTGCCCCGCGGCGGTGACGGTCTCGACGCGGGCGCGGTGCGCGGCATGCATCGCCTCCGGGGTGAAGGACTCCACCCCGGCCGCCTCCGCGGCGTAGCGCGGGACGGTGTGGATCCGGGCGAGGATCGTTCCCAGCGAGCGGGCGAGATCGGGGGAGCCGGCGAGATCATCCAGCATGAGCGGGCGGCCGACGGGGGCCTCCGTCACGGCGCAGCGCCCGCCCTCGGAGAGCTTCACGAAGCCCAGGACGGGCGGGATCACGCTGCGCAGCGAGGTGCCGCTGAGGGCGTCGGCGACCTTGAGGTCGCGCTCGAGGCGGACACCGGCCGCGGTCGAGGCGGGGGAGAGGACCATCACCCGTCGGCCGTCCTCTCCCACGATGCCGGCGACGTCGAGGTCCTCGGACGGAACGGCGATCGGCATGGTCCTCGCGGGGACCAGGCCGGGGACCGCCGCCGCGGCGAGGGCAGCCAGGGAGTACGAGTTGCGATGCACGCGTCCACCGTACCCGGAGAGCAGGGCCCCTCCGCGTAGGCTCGGAGCATGGCGAAGCTCCGTGGCCCTCATCTCAGCACCCCTCTCACCGTCCTCGGCTCCGATCGGGACGCGCTCCTGCGCGACGACCCGGGGGCCGTCGCGCCCGGCGAGGACGCCCGCTACCTGGTCACCAGGGCGGGCGCCGTCTGCCTGCGCGAGGACGAGGACGGCACCTTGCGCGCGGTGCTCGAGGAGGAGGACCCCCGCGACGGCACCCGGCAGCCGCTCGTGCTCCTGGGCCGCCGCGACGGGATGCGGGTCCTGGCCGTCGAGATCGAGGAGCCGAGCCCCGAGATCGATGTCCCCGGACGGGATCTGCGCGAGCTCCGGCAGGTCGCCGATCTGCTGGCCCACAGCGATGCGGACCTCGCGGCGGCCGCGGTCGCGATGGGCTTCTGGCACCGTTCGATGCGCCACTGCCCGCAGTGCGGCGGGGCGCTCGAGGCGGAGATGGCCGGCTGGGTGCTGCGCTGCCGCGAGGACGGCATCGAGCAGTTCCCCCGCACCGACGCCGCGGTGATCATGGCGGTGCGCGACGGGCAGGACCGCCTGCTGCTGGCCCGCAACGCCCACTTCCCGAGCCGCTTCCACTCCGTCCTGGCCGGTTTCGTCGAGCCCGGGGAGAGCCTGGAGAACGCCGTGGCCCGAGAGGTCGCCGAGGAGGTGGGCGTCGTGGTCGAGGAGGTCGAGTACGTGGGCAGCCAGCCCTGGCCCTTCCCGCGCTCGCTCATGCTCGGCTACCGGGCCTGGGCGCCCGGGGCCGGTGAGCTCACCCTGCAGGAGGAGGAGATCGCCGAGGCCCGCTGGTACAGCCGGGAGGACCTCGCCGCGGCGCTCGAGGCCGACGAGATCGCGCTGCCCGGGCCCGCCTCGATGGGGCGCGCCCTGATCGATGACTGGTTCGGCCGCTCGGCGCAGCGCTGAGGCCCCCGCGCCGGGGCGCGGCGGGCGGGGGCGAGGTGGCGTGCGGCACCCGCCGTCCACAGCGGTCCGCGGGCCGTCCCACCCTCCTGGCAGGATGATCGGTGATGACCGACCACAGCGCTGACCCCGACGCCGCACCCGACTCCGCCCCGCAGGACGCGGAGTCGCTGCTCGCCGCGCTCGATCCCGAGCAGCGCGAGGTCGCACGCAGCTTCGGAAGCCCGCTGTGCGTGCTCGCGGGCGCCGGCACCGGCAAGACCCGCGCCATCACCCACCGCATCGCCTACGGCGTCGCGACGGGGCAGATGAACCCGCGCCATGTGCTCGCGGTGACCTTCACCGCGAAGGCGGCGGCGGAGATGCGCTCGCGGCTGCGGGACCTCGGCGTGCCCGCGGTCCAGGCCCGCACCTTCCACGCCGCCGCGCTGCGGCAGCTGCGCCACTTCTGGCCGCGCGTGGTGGGCGGCCCGATGCCCGAGCTGCTGACGAACAAGTTCGCGGGCATCGGCGAGGCGTGCCAGCGCCTCCACCTGAGCGTGGACCGGGCGGCGCTGCGCGACATCGTCTCCGAGGTCGAGTGGTCCCGCGTCTCGATGCTCACCCCCGAGTCCTATCCGGAGGCCGCGCAGAAGGCCCGTCGGCCGGGCGTCGCCGGCTTCGACTCCCGCTCCATCTCCCGGATCCTCACCCAGTACGAGGAGGTGAAGAAGGAGCGCGGGGTCATCGACTTCGAGGACGTGCTGCTGCACATGGTCGGCTTCCTCACCGAGCGGTCCGACGTCGCCCGCGAGGTGCGCGGCCAGTACAAGCACTTCGTCGTGGACGAGTACCAGGACGTCTCCGCGCTCCAGCATGCTCTGCTGCGGCTCTGGCTGGGCACCTCGGACGACCTCTGCGTGGTCGGCGACGCCGCCCAGACCATCTACACCTTCGCCGGCGCCCGCGCCTCCTACCTGCTGGACTTCCGCAAGGAGTTCAAGCGGGCCCGCACCATCCGCCTCGAGCGCAACTACCGCTCCACCCCGGAGATCGTGCGGATGGCCAACACCGTCCTGGACGGCGCCCAGGGCCGCACCCGGGAGACCCGGCTCACCCTGCACTCGCAGCGGGAGCCCGGCCCGCCGCCGCTGGTGGAGTCCTTCCCCGACGACCCCGCCGAGGCCGACGGCATCGCCGAACGGATCGCCGCGCTGGTGGCGGAGGGCCGTTCCGCCTCCGAGATCGCGGTCCTGTTCCGCACCAACAGCCAGTCCGAGGCCGTCGAGCAGGCGCTGACCTTCCGCGGCATCGGCTATCTGGTGCGGGGCGGCGACCGCTTCTTCGAGCGCCAGGAGGTGCGCCGCGCCATGGTCTCGCTCCGCGCCGCGGCGCGCGTCGAGCAGCTCGACCCGGCCCGTGCGGTGCGCGACATCCTCTCCCAGCAGGGCTGGTCGCCCACCGCGCCGGAGACCACCGGCGCGGTCCGTGACCGCTGGGACTCGCTGAACGCCCTGGTGGGTCTCACCGACACCATCACCGCGCGCCCCGGCACCACCGTCACCGACGTGGTCCGCGAGCTCGAGGAGCGCGCCGAGTCGCAGGCCGCGCCGGTCGTCGACGGCGTCACCCTGGCCTCGGTCCACGCCGCCAAGGGCCTGGAGTGGCCGGTGGTGTACGTGATCGGCGCCAGCGACGGGCTGCTGCCGATCTCGATGGCGAAGACCCCCGCCGAGGTCGAGGAGGAGCGACGGCTGTTCTACGTCGCCCTGACCCGGGCGCGCGACCTGCTCACCGTGAGCTGGTCCGTCGCCCGCACCCCGGGCGCCCGGGGGTCGCGCAAGGCCTCCCGCTTCCTCGACGGGGTCCTCGCCCACCCCGATGCGCCGAGGACCGCTCCCGGAGCCGGGCCGCGCCGCACCGGCCGCCGCTCCGCGACCGTCTACTCGGAGTGCCGCGTGTGCGGGCAGGGACTGGTCGCCCCGAAGGAGCAGCGCCTGGGCCGCCACGAGGGATGCCCCTCGGCCGCGGGGGAGGGACTGCTCACCGCCCTGCGCACCTGGCGGCGCGAGCAGGCGAGCCGTCGTGGGACGCCGCCCTACGCCGTGCTCACCGACGCCGCCCTGGAGGCGGTCGCCGAGCGCGCCCCGCGCACCGAGCAGGAGCTGCTCGAGGTCCCGGGGATCGGCCCGGGCAAGGTCGCCAGCTACGGCGCCGAGCTGCTCGAGCTCCTGGGCGCCGACCAGCGCGGGGTCTGACGGCGTCGACCGAGGGGGAACGTCGGGAGAACTTCCCTCGAAACTGCAGGTCAAAAAATACTTTTGCGTTCCGCGGAACCCGTGTAGAGTCACTCTCGTCAATCGTCCACAGTCGTGGTCCGGGACACCGGGACGCGCGCAGATGAAAGGGGGTGGCCTCAGTGATCGATATTCGGAATCTCGCAGGAGCAGGCCTGCGCCCCTTCGGCGCGCAGTCCCTTCTGCAGCGTGAACGGGGCTCTGCCCCCGCGGTGTCCATCCTGAGCTGACGAGGTCCTCCCTCGCTTCGGGTGCCGGCACCGCCGCCGCGCCCCCGCCCTGACGGGCATGTCCCTCCCGACGGACTTCGAAGCAGCGAGACGATGACTACTCTTCTGACAACTTTCCTGAACCCCGCGGAGACCTCCGCGTCCATGCTCCCGTGCCATGACACGGAGGCCGCAGACCTCTTCTTCTCCGAGCGACCCACGGACCTCGAGCAGGCCAAGTCCCTGTGCGCAGGCTGCCCGCTCATCGACGAGTGCCGACAGGGTGCTCTCGACCGGGCCGAGCCCTGGGGCGTGTGGGGAGGAGCGATCTTCGACTCCGGCCGCATCATCGCGGTCAAGCGGGGCCGCGGCCGGCCCCGCAAGAACCCGGTGCAGGAGGTCGCGTGAGCCGGCCCGTGCCCCTGGCGGCACACCGGCTCCCGGCCTCCCACCGGGTGCTCCGCAGCGATCCTCACCCATCCGCCGACCTCACCGGCCCCGCACGGCCCCGCGAGAGATCGAGATCGGGACCCAGCACAGCTTCCCCCGGGGAAGAGGTGGCGGATCCCGATCTCGATGCCCGTCCGGGCCCGTGCGGAGCCCGAGGCACGTCGAAGGCCCCGGACCATGCGGTCCGGGGCCTTCGACGATGCGGCCCGTGGTCGGGCCCCACCTGGGGTGGGTCAGGCCTTGCCGAGGATCCGGTTCAGCTTGGTGCCGCACTCCGGGCACACGGCCTTGGCCATGCGACGGCCGTTGGAGACGACGACGTTGCCCTCGGCCTCCCGCTTCTCACGGCACTTGACGCAGTAGAACTCTCCGGCATAGGTCTCGTCGGCCATATCCGCTCCTCGTAGCTTGTCGATGATGTGCATTCCCGGACGCGCGGCGGGTGCCGCGCCACTGGGATCGATCCACTGTAACGGGGCGGGAACTCGCCGCACGAATCAGGGACCGTCGATGTGGTCTGTTCGGGGCGGCCCGTCGCGCGCTTCGGGTGCTGGGGAGCTCCATGAGGAGCCGAGGAAGTGCGCGCGACGAGCCGACATCACAGGCCCCGAAGGCGCCGTCAGGCCTCGAAGGGCCGTGGAATCCCGGGGGCGCTCAGCACCACGCGCACCTTCCCCGTGTGCGTCCTGCTAGTTATCCCGGGATCCCACGTGGAGGGAAACCTAGCCCCTGCGGACACGGCGGGTCAAAGTCCGGTCGGGGACCGGCTGTGGACAACCGTCCTCCTACTGTGGACAGACTGTCCACGAGCGTGCGCACACTGTGGAGGAAGGGACGGATCTGCCGGTCACAGCGCTCTGATCGGCCCTGATGCGATGCACACATGTGGACGAAGATTTTCTGTCCACAGCACGTGCGAGGCTGTGGTCCATGAACGATCCGGTCCTGCACGAGAACATCACCGGCCCGCGCGGGGAGCGGGTGCTGGTACGGCGCAGCGCGCGTCGACGACGCACCGTGTCGATCTCGCGCCGGGACGGCGATCTGCTGATCGCGATCCCGGCGACCTTCAGCGCGCGCCAGGAGCGCCAGTGGGTGACCAAGATGGTCGACCAGCTGGTCAGCAAGGAGGCTCGGCGGGCACCGGCGCGCCGCAGCGACGAGACGCTGCTGCGGATGGCGCGGGAGGTGAGCGAGGCCCACCTCGGCGGGCGGGCGCATCCCTCCTCGGTGACCTGGTCCTCGCGACAGAACCAGCGCTGGGGCTCCTGCACGCCGAGCGACGGGACGATCCGCCTGTCCCATCAGCTCCAGGGCATGCCGGACTACGTGGTGCGTTCGGTGATGATGCATGAGCTGGTCCATCTGCTGGTTCCGGGGCACGGACCCGAGTTCCGGGCGCTCATGGCGAACTATCCGCAGGCGGA
Organism: Brachybacterium ginsengisoli; assembly: GCF_002407065.1. NCBI lineage: Bacteria > Bacillati > Actinomycetota > Actinomycetes > Micrococcales > Dermabacteraceae > Brachybacterium > Brachybacterium ginsengisoli. The sequence goes on along the minus strand of NZ_CP023564.1, from coordinate 2,508,651 downwards.
GAAGGCACAGGGCTTCCTCGACGGCGTCTCCTGGTCCAAGCACCTCCCTAAGGGCGGCGGAGACGTGGACGACGGCGCCGCGGCCGACGGCGCAGAGGACGTGGGCGCAGCGACCGACTGAGAGCCGGATCAGCCGGCGCGGCGGGCGAGGAGGGGTGCGAGGGCCTCGAGAGTCGGCGCCAGATCGGGCACGGTTCCCTCGGGCAGCGCCGAGAGGTCGCGCTCGGGACCCGCGCCGAGCAGCGGCCACGGCACCCACCGCACCTCGGGCGACTCCTCGCTCTCCGTGAGGGGCAGCTCCTCGGCCGGGACCGGGGCGCGCAGCAGGAACTGCACGTCCCAGTGCTCGGCGCATCTGCCGAAGGCCGCATCGAGCGCGTGCCGATGCAGCAGCACCGGACCGTCGCCCACCCGCTCCAGGGAGTCGATCCCGATCTCCTCGGCGACCTCGCGCCGGGCGGCCTGCTCGAAGCTGGTCTCGCCCGCCTCGAGGTGGCCGCCGGGCTGGACCCAGAAACGGCCCTTGCGATGCCACACCAGCGCCACGTGATCTCCGGGGGCGTCGATCACGATCGCGCTCGCGGTGAGATGGATCGGCCCGCCGTCGCGGAGCATCAGCTCCGGGGCGTCGCCCAGCAGCTCGCGGAACTCGCGGGCCATCGTCGGGCCCGAGAGCGCATCCGTGGCGTGCTCGAGCTCGGCGAGCGCCGTCGTCGGGGCGGAGGCGGGCAGGACCTGCCCGGCCGGCTCAGCGCTCATCGTCGCCCGCGGAGGAGCGACCGCCCTCGCCGTCCTCGCCCGTGCCGTCCTCGCCCGTGCCATCCTCGCCCGAGCCGTCCTCGCCCGTCGCGTCGGCCTCGGTCTCGTCCCGCGCGCTCGAAGCGGAGCCGCGCAGGCCGCCCTGCTCGTCCTCGCGAGGGGCACGGTCCTGGCCGTCGCCGGAGAGCAGCTTCTCCAGCTCGGCGTCGAAGTCCTCGGGAAGGGCCACCCCGGCGAGCTCCTCGGCCTCGGTCGGGGCCGCCTCGGGCCGCGGGGCCTGCGGCCGACCGGAGAGGACCTCCGCGGTGGGCAGCAGGTCCGGGTGGTCCCACTTCGCCTCGCGGCCGCTCTCGCCCTCGGTGTCCAGGACGCTCTCCCACCAGGACAGCGCCTCGCGGACCCGGCGCGGGCGCAGCTCGATGCCCACGGTCTTCGAGAGCATCTCCTCGGCGGGCCCGCCCGCGGCGCGGCGGCGCCGCAGCACCTCGCGCATCGCCTCGAGATCCGGCAGCTTGCCGTCGAGCGCCTTGGTGGTCACGTGATCCACCCACGCCTCGATGAGGGCGAGGGTGGTGGCCAGCTCCTCGAGGGCGCGCTCCTGCGATGCGCGCCGCGTGAACACGAACATCTCCTCGGGACGCCTGGCCTGCATGGCCTCCGGATCGGCGAGATCGAGCCCGCGCACCATCTCGTCGAGCGCGTCGAGGTCCAGGGTGATACCGCGCGAGTAGTCCTCGATCGCGGAGAACAGAGCCCGCCCCAGCCACGGGGCGGAGGTGAACAGGGCCGTGTGGGCGATCTCGCGGGCCGCCAGGAAGATGCGGGCGGCGCCCGGGTCGAGCGAGTGCGCCGCGATCAGGTCCTCGACGTTCGAGGCGACCAGGGCCGGCTCGCCGTCCCGGCCCAGCGGGAGGCCGAGATCGGTGGTGCCCGCCGCCTCCCGGGCGAGGGCGCCGATGGCGTGGCCGAACTGCACGCCGAACATGGTCCCGCCGATGCGCTCCATCATCGCCGCGGGGTCGCCTCCGGGCATTCCCATGCCGGCCCCGCCGAGGTCGCCCATCTCACCCAGCTGCGCGGCGATCGCCTCGCCGATCGCGCCGGCCATGTATTTGGCGACCGGCTCGACGATCGGCTTCCAGTGGGGCAGGGTGCGGTGCAGCCAGGTGCCGCGGCTGTACACGCCGAGCTCGGTGGAGGGCACGTCGATCGAGATCACGGGATCCAGCCACAGCCGCGCCACCTGGGCGGCCTGGCGCAGCTCGGAGACCGAGGAGTCGCTCGGGCCGGGGTCGCCGGGGGTGCCGGTGGGCTCGGGCATGCCGGGGATGCCGGTCTGGCCCGCCGCGGTGCGGCGCGCGATGTCCTCGGCCATGTCCCAGTTCACCGGGCTGTCGCCCTGCGCGGCGAACATGCTCTGCATCTGCGCCGCGGCCGCGCGCAGCTGGGCGGGGTCCTGCGGCAGGTTCGCCTGCTGCGCCAGCGCCGACAGGTCCAGTCCGTCCAGGGCTCCCTCGGGGAGCGCGTCCCCGAAGGTCTCCTTGAGGAAGCGCTTCAGCGCCTCCTCGTCCATGTCACCGGGTCCACCCGGGATCGGGGCGTCGCTCATGGCCACCTCCAGCAGTTCGTGGGCTCCAGCAGTCCGTGGGGCATCCAGCCTACCGATCCCTCCTGGGGGTCGGCTCAGGGTGGGGCACAATGTCGGGGTGACCGAAGCCCCCACCCGACCCGACCGACCTCGTCGAGCGCGCGCGCTGATCACCCGCGCGATCGACGACGCCCAGTTCGCCCGCCCGGCGGTGGCCCTGACCTCGCTGGTGGTCCTCTGCGTGCTGATCCTGGGGGGCACGCTGCTGCCCGTGCCCTATGTCATCGAACGTCCGGGCCCGGCGATCGATGTGCTCGGTGACTACGAGGACGAGCAGATCCTGGCGATCGACGGCGCCGAGACCCACCCCACGGACGGCGCGCTGATGATGACGACCGTCTCCGTGGACGGCGGCCCCGGCTATCGGGTCACGCCGACGGAGGTCGTGGCGGCCTGGTTCGACAGCTCCAAGATGGTGCTGCCCCGGGAGGCGGTCTTCCCCGAGGACCAGACCAAGGAGCAGACCACGCTGGTCAACTCCGCGGCGATGAGCACCTCGCAGCAGGGCGCCGTCGCCGTGGCCCTGGACGAGCTGGGGATCGACTACCAGGACGTGGTGATGATCGCCGGGGTCGAGTCCGGCGGCGCCGCCGAGGACGTCCTGAAGGGCGGTGACGTGATCGTCTCCGTCGACGGCGAGACGGCGGCCGACGTCGCGGGCTATCAGCGGCTGATCGAGAAGGTCCCTGCCGGCGAGAAGGTCCCGATGACCGTCCGCCGAGACGGCGAGGAGGTCCAGCTCGAGGTGCCCACGAAGGAGGAGGACGGCGTCGCGCGGATGGGCGTGGTGCTCGCGGCCGGCCATGAGTTCCCGATGGACGTGGACATCTCGGTGGGCGGCATCGGCGGCCCGAGCGCCGGCATGATCTTCTCCCTCTCCGTCTACGACGAGCTGACCCCGGGCGCCCTGACCGGGGGCCATCGCATCGCCGGCACCGGCACCATCTCCGACGACGGCGAGGTCGGGCCCATCGGCGGGATCCGCCAGAAGATGGTCGGCGCCGCGGACTCCGAGGCCGAGTACTTCCTGGCACCCAGTGCGAACTGCGACGAGGTGGTCGGCAACGAGCCCGACGGACTCGACGTCGTCGCGGTCTCCACCTTCGCGGACGCCCTGACCGCCACCGAGACCATCGCCGACACCGGCAGCACCGAAGGCCTTCCCACCTGTGAGGACGTGACCACCCGATGAGCAAGAAGAATCGTCGCCGCACACCCCCCAAGCCCACCGTCGTCTTCGACTTCGGCGGGGTCCTGAGCGCCGGTCACGACCCGGTGCCGGACGTCCGTGAGCTGCTGGGCGGCGACGCCGACGCGCTCGCCGACGCGCTGTGGAGCGAGCGCGCCGCCTACGACCGCGGCGCCGTGAGCGCCGCCGAGTACTGGGGCGCGGTCGCCGCCGCCGTCGGCGTCGACCAGCTCTCCGAGGACGAGGTCACCGAGGTGCAGGCCGCGGACAACCGCTACTTCCTGCGCCTGGACCCCGCCTCGCGCACCCTCATCCACGACCTCGCCCGCAACCAGGTGCGCCTGGCCCTGCTCTCCAACGCCTCGGAGTCCTTCGGCGAGGCGGTGCGCCGCGCGGACTGGTTCGAGGCCTTCACCCTCGCCGTCATCTCGGGGGAGGAGCGGACGGTCAAGCCCGACCGCGAGATCTACGACCTGCTGCTGGACGTCCTCGCCCACGAGACCGGGGGAGTGTCGATCCCCTCGGCGGTGATCTTCTTCGACGACCGCGAGGAGAACGTCGAGGCCGCGAAGGCGCTCGGCATCGACGCCCATCTGTGGCCGCGCAACGGCGACGGCGGCGCGGAGCACGGCGCGGACATCGCCCGCCGGGTGCTGACCGCCCGCGGCGTCCCGCTGGACTGACGGGGCGTCGAGCAGGCGCGAGCGGGGTAGAGTCGGTCACTGCGACACATCCCGTGCGGCGCCCTGCCAGGGCGCGCCGGTGAGAATCCCCGGACCCCTCTCCGAACAGGAACACGAGTTGGCAGAGTTCATCTACACCATGTACAAGGCCCGGAAGGCCGTGGGCGACAAGGTCATCCTCGATGACGTCTCCATGAGCTTCTACCCGGGCGCGAAGATCGGCATGGTCGGCCCCAACGGCGCCGGCAAGTCGACCATCCTCAAGATCATGGCCGGCCTGGACACCCCCAGCAACGGCGAGGCCAAGCTCTCGCCCGGCTACAGCGTGGGCATCCTGCTCCAGGAGCCGCCGCTGGACGAGTCCAAGACCGTCCTGGAGAACGTCCAGGAGGGCATGGGCGAGCTGTTCCAGAAGGTGCAGCGCTTCAACGCGATCGGCGAGGAGATGGCTGAGCCGGACGCGGACTTCGATGCGCTGATGGCCGAGATGGGCACCCTCCAGACCGACATCGACGCGGCGAACGGCTGGGACCTCGACTCCCAGCTCGAGCAGGCGATGGACGCCCTGCGCTGCCCGCCCGGCGACGAGAAGGTCACCCACCTCTCCGGTGGTGAGCGCCGCCGCGTGGCGCTGTGCAAGCTGCTGCTGGAGAAGCCCGACCTGCTGCTGCTGGACGAGCCGACCAACCACCTCGACGCCGAGAGCGTGCTCTGGCTCGAGCAGCACCTCCAGCAGTACGAGGGCGCCGTCATCGCCGTGACCCACGACCGGTACTTCCTGGACCACGTGGCCCAGTGGATCGCCGAGGTCGACCGCGGCCACCTCTACCCCTACGAGGGCAACTACTCCACCTACCTGGAGAAGAAGGAGGAGCGCCTCACCGTCCAGGGCAAGAAGGACCAGAAGCTCGCCAAGCGCCTCAAGGAGGAGCTGGAGTGGGTGCGGTCCAACGCCAAGGGCCGTCAGGCGAAGTCCAAGTCCCGTCTGGCCCGCTACGAGGAGATGGCCGCGGAGGCGGAGAAGACCCGCAAGCTCGACTTCGAGGAGATCACCATCCCGCCCGGCCCGCGGCTGGGCAACCAGGTGATCGACGCCAAGGACCTCAAGAAGGGCTTCGGCGAGCGGATCCTCATCGACGGGCTCTCCTTCACCCTGCCGCCCAACGGCATCGTTGGCGTCATCGGCCCCAACGGCGTCGGCAAGACCACGCTGTTCAAGACCATGGTGGGCCTCGAGCCTCTGGACGAGGGCGAGCTGAAGGTCGGCAAGTCGGTCCAGATCAGCTACGTCGACCAGAACCGCGAGAACATCGATCCGGACAAGAACCTCTGGGAGGTCGTCTCCGACGGTCTGGACTTCATCCAGGTCGGCAAGGTCGAGATCCCCTCGCGCGCCTACGTCTCGCAGTTCGGCTTCAAGGGCCCGGACCAGCAGAAGAAGGCCGGGATCCTCTCCGGCGGCGAGCGCAACCGCCTGAACCTCGCGCTGACCCTCAAGCAGGGCGGCAACGTGCTGCTGCTCGATGAGCCCACCAACGACCTGGACGTCCAGACGCTCGGCTCGCTCGAGAACGCGCTGCTGGAGTTCCCGGGCTGCGCCGTGGTCGTCTCCCACGACCGCTGGTTCCTGGACCGGGTCGCGACCCACATCCTGGCCTACGAGGGCACCGAGGAGAACCCGTCGAACTGGTACTGGTTCGAGGGCAACTTCGAGTCCTACCAGCAGAACAAGGTCTCCCGCCTGGGTGAGGACGCCGCGCGTCCCCACCGCGTGACCTACCGTCGCCTCACCCGCGACTGAGCCGGCCCGGACCCGACGGACCCCCGCACGCCTCGGCGTGCGGGGGTCCGTCGGGTCTCGGGGGCGGGGCTCAGGTGCCCTCCGGGTCGAGATCGGCGACCACCCGGGAGGAGGGGGAGCCGGACTCGTTGCCCGGTGACATCTCGCGGGTCACGACGAGGCGCTGGACGCTCTCGCCCGAGGTGAACTCGATCGTGCCGTCGGCGGAGAGGTCGAGCACGCCGAGGCTGTGGGTCGTGCCATCGGCCTCGCCCCACAGCTCGAGCACCTCGCCGTCCCAGCCGGTGACGCCCTCGGCGCGCAGCACGAGCCCGTCGTCGGTCAGGACCGCCTGCCAGGTGCCGTTGTCGCTGGTCCCGGGGACGAGCTGGGCGTCGGCGGCCATGCTGCGATCGGCCCAGGCGTCGGAGAAGGACTCGGACGCCTCGAGCCGACGATGGCTGTCCCAGAGGAGCCCGCCCAGGACCAGCGCGGCGATCAGGGAGAGGGCGGCGAGCGATCGGGAGATCCACGGCACGCGCCGGGTGCCCGCCCGTGCCCGCTGCTTCTCCCGACGCCGATCGCGCCGTGAGCGGGTCTTCTCGTCGCTCGAGCGGAAGGCGAAAGCCGGGGCGGCGGAGGAGTCCTGCGCGCCGCGGGGCGGCAGGGCGGCGGAGTCGGGGGTCGGCGGCGAGAGCGCCGACAGCTCCGTGGCGCTGCCGTGGGGCCCTCCGGCCTGTGGCGGGGGACCGACCACGCGGCGCTGGGTGTCGGTGCCGAGCACGGGGGTCGAGTAGCTGCCGCTGTAGGCGGTCTCGGGCTCGGACGGGGCGGGCCCGCGCGGAGCCAGGACGGACTGCGCCGGTCGGGAGCGATCGCCGAAACCCTCGAGCACCGCGATCCGCAGGTCACGGGAGGGCGGGACGGCGGTGAGCAGGGCCAGGCGCGCGGCCGCCTCGATCGCATGACGATGGATGCCGGCGGTCTCCGGAGAACGGGTGAGCTCCCGCAGGCGCAGCCGTTCGCCCGCATCGGCGAGGGCGAGGGCGTCCAGGGAGCTCAGACCGCGGGTCTCGGCATCCTCGGGGCCGCCGAAGGGAACCAGGGCATCGAGCATCCGGGAGATGGTCAGCGCCGCCTGCTGACGGTCGGCGCCGGAGTAGGCGAAGCGGCCCTGGGCCGCGGACTCGACCAGGGCGCGCTGGGCGAGCGGGAGCTCCAGCAGCACGCGGAGCACCTCGATCTCCCGACGATCGCTGGTGCGGTCGGCGACCGGCCCCGGACCGGCGAGGGAGCGGACGTCCCCGGTAGGACGGGTCGCCACCGCGGCGCGACGGGCGCGGTCCAGCACGGCCGCCTCTCCCGGCAGACCGCTGGCGGCGAGATCCCCGGCATCCCGCAGGCAGGAGCGGAGCACGGATACGGTGAGCTTCTCCGCTCGGGCGGAGGACCCGGTGACGTGGACGGCGAGCCCGTGGATGCGCGGGCCGAGCACGTCGACCAGCGCGGCGGCGGCGCGCTCGTCCCCGGCGGCCGTGCGCCGCAGCAGCGTCCGGATCGGATCGAGCCTCTCCCCGAGGTCGATCGTGTCCTCCGGGATGGCCGGCAGCTCCCCGGTCCCTGCAACGCTCGCCATCGGGCCCCTCCGTGCACTTCCAGCTCAGATCAGTCCACCGCCCCACGGCGGAGGACCATTGTCGCAGGCGGATGCCCCGCTCGCGGGACCTTGGCGGGACAGGCCCGCCGAAGGGCCCCGACCACCGGTCGACGAACTCTTCGTGAACATCCATCGTCCCTGGTGAGGCTCCTATATCGACGATCAGGACCGTCGCCGGCGCAGCGCTGGGCCGCTGCGTTCCGGACCCCCTGGTTCGGGTACCTTATGAGCCATGAAGCCGCTCTCCACGATCACGGTCGCGTCCGATCTCCCGGACGCCCTCGCGCCCCTGCGCGATCTTGCGCTGAACCTCCGCTGGACCTGGCGCCGGCAGGCCGCCGATCTGTTCCGCTCTCTCGATCCGGCCGTGTTCGCGGCCAGCGGTGAGAACCCCATCGCGATGCTCCCGCAGGTGTCTGCCGGTCGCCTCGCCGAGGCGGCTCGGGACGAGTCCTTCCTGGCCCGGATGCGCGCGGAGGTCGGCGATCTGCGCACCTACCTCGACTCCGGCCGCTGGTTCCAGCGCACCGCCGCCGGAGCGCAGGGGAGCGACGGCGGAGCCTCGATCGCCTACTTCTCCATGGAGTTCGGCATCACCCCCACCCTGCCCATCTACTCCGGCGGCCTGGGCATCCTCGCGGGCGATCATCTGAAGTCCGCCTCGGACCTCGGCGTGCCGCTGACCGCGGTGGGCCTGCTCTACCAGTGGGGCTACTTCTCCCAGTCGCTGGACCGCAGCGGCTGGCAGCAGGAGGAGTACCGCCTCAACGACCCCGCGGAGCTCCCCGTCGAGCCCGTCCTCGACGGAGCGGGCGAGCAGCTCACGGTGTCCGTCTCCCTGCCGGGCGGCCGCGAGGTCGCGATCGCGGTGTGGACGGCGCAGGTGGGTCGGGTGCCGCTGCTGCTGCTGGACACGAACGTCGGATCCAACGACGAGCAGGCGCGTCAGATCACTGACCGGCTCTACGGCGGTGATCACGAGCACCGGATCGTGCAGGAGATCGTCCTCGGCATCGGCGGCGTCCGCGCCGTCGAGGCGTACAGCGCGCTGGTGGGCGCTCCGGCCCCGACCGTGTTCCACCTCAACGAGGGCCACGCCGGCTTCTCGGGCCTCGAGCGCGTGGGCCGTCGGATGCAGTCCGGCGCCGGCTTCTCCGAGGCGGTCGCCGAGGTGCGCGCCGGCACCGTCTTCACCACGCACACCCCGGTGCCCGCCGGCATCGACCGCTTCGACGCCTCCCAGCTGCGCTCCTACCTCGACGCCGACGGGTCGGGCCTGTCCCATCTGATCCCCTCGCTGCCGGTCGAGGCCGCCCTGGCCCTCGGCATCGAGGAGGGCGGGGACGTGTTCAACATGGCCCAGCTGGGCTTCCGCATCGCCCAGCGCTCCAACGGCGTCGCGAAGCTGCACGGCGCCGTCTCGCGGGCCATGTTCCAGGACCTCTACCCCGGCTTCGACGTCCCGGAGGTGCCGATCGGCTCGGTCACCAACGGTGTGCACCGCCGCACCTGGATCTCCGCGCCCATGGACGACCTCTACAAGAAGGCGCTCGGGGACGTGGACATCTCCTCCCTGACCGACTGGAGCGCCCTGTCCACGCTCACCGACCACGAGCTCACGGAGACCCGCGACGGGCTGCGCGCGGACCTGGTGGCCATGGCGCGCCGGCACGTGAAGGACTCCTGGCTGCGGCGCGGCGCCGACGAGGCCGAGCTCGCCTGGACCGATCACATCCTCGACCCGAACGCCCTGACCATCGGCTTCGCGCGTCGAGTCTCGACGTACAAGCGCCTGACCCTGATGCTCTCGGACCCGGAGCGGCTCAAGCGGATCCTCCTGGATCCGGAGCGCCCCGTGCAGATCGTGGTCGCCGGCAAGTCCCACCCGGCGGACCGTCCCGGCAAGGAGTTCCTCCAGCAGCTGGTGCAGTTCGCCGATGACCACGGGGTGCGCCACCGCATCGCCTTCCTGCCGGACTACGACATCCGCATGGCCTCCGTGCTGATCGCGGGCTCGGACGTGTGGCTGAACAACCCGATCCGCCCGGAGGAGGCCTCCGGCACTTCCGGGATGAAGGCGGTCCTGAACGGCTCCCTCACCTTCTCCGTCTCCGACGGGTGGTGGGACGAGATGAAGGACGACGAGGCCGGCTGGACGATCCCCACCGCGCAGGTCGAGGACCAGGCCCGCCGCGATGCGATCGAGGCCGATGCCCTCTACGAGATCCTCGAGCAGTCGATCGTCCCGCTGTTCCACGAGCGCGATGCCCGCGGCATGCAGCACGGCTGGATGACGAAGGTCCGCTCCTCGCTGGTCAAGGTGGCGCCACGGATCACCGCGGCCCGCATGGTCCGCGACTACGTGACGGATCTGTACCTGCCGGCCGCCCGCGCGGCGTCGGCCTTCGTCGCGGATCCGGCGCTGGCCGGCGAGTTCACCGCCTGGAAGGCCGAGGTGCAGGAGGCCTGGTCACAGGTCGCTGTGCGCGAGGTGATCCTCGAGGGCGTACAGGAGGGCACGGTGGCCGCCGGGAGCGAGCTGACCCTCGTCGCCGACGTCGAGCTGGGCCCCCTGCGCGACACGGACGTGCTCGTCGAGGCGGTCCTCGGCGAGATCGGCGCCGAGGATGAGATCATCGAGCCTCAGCTGATCCCGCTGCGGCGTGGGGAGGACGGCCGCTGGGCCGCCCGCTTCGCGCTGTCGGCTCCCGGCCGGGTGGGCTGCACCGTGCGGGTCACCCCGCAGCATCCGGTGCTCGCCTCCCGCGCCGAGCTCGGGCTGGTCACCACCGCCTGAGCCGCCCTGCGTCTCCGTCCGAAAGGCCCGCCCCCGTGCCGACCCGTCGCCAGCTCCTGCTCTCCACCGCTGCGATGGGGGTGATGGGTGCCGGGGCCCTCGCGGGCTGCACCGGCGCGGCGCCCGCGGAGCTCGAGGACGGGGACGCCCTCCGGATGCGGGTGTGGAGCGAGTCCGCGGCCAGCGCCTATGAGGCAGCCCTCGAGGCGTTCACGGAGTCGACCGGCATCGAGGTCGGCGTCGAGGTCATGACCTGGGACGACTACTGGACCCAGCTTCCGCTCGACGTCGCCTCGGGCAAGCTGCCCGACGTGCTCTGGATGAACACGGCGAACCTCGCCCAGGTGCGTGCTGACGGCAATCTGCTGGAGATCGGCGAGATCGCCGGCGACGTCGCCTCGCAGTGGGAGACCGCGGCCACCGACCTCTACCGGACCGAGGACGGGCTGTGGGGCGTGCCCCAGGTGTGGGAGCAGAGCATCCTGGTGGCGCATGAAGGTCTGATCGGCGAGGCCGACGGTGATGCGGCGGCCCTGAGCTTCGAGGCCGGGGCCCCGACCGATCCGCTGCGGGACCTCGCCCGGGCGGTCACCGTGGACGGCGAGGGCAGGCATCCCGGGGACGACGGCTTCGACCCGACCTCCCGCGCGATCCACGGCTTCGGCGCGCAGCCGGACCGCACCGCGCTGCTGGGCCCCTTCATCGCCGCGCAGGGCGGGCAGTGGCAGGACGAGAAGGGACGGATGACCTTCGCCTCGGGGGAGGGCATCGCCGCGGTGCAGTACCTCGCCGACCTCTCCGCCGACCATCTCGCCCCGGCGGGCACGGAGACGGTCGAGGATCCGGAGCTGTGCCGGACGCTCTTCCAGTCGGGAAAGCTGGGACTGCTCCAGACCGGCACCTACGACCTGCACGCGCTGAGCGAGGAGATCGGGAAGAAGTTCACCTGGGGGATCCACCCGGCCGTCGAGGGTCCCGAGGGATCGTTCCCGATGGTGCACGCGATCGCGGTCGTCGGGATGGATCCGGACGACGACGACCGCCGGGACGCGGTCGGGAAGCTGCTGCGCTTCCTCGGCGGGGTCGACGGCCAGCGGGATCTCGCGGAGAACCGGCTCGGCATCCCCGCCCACCGCGATCTGCGCGGTGCCTGGGAGAAGAGCTGGTCCGCCGCCGGGGTGGACGTCTCGATGATCGATCTCCCCGAGACGGTCGCTCGACCGGAGACCGGGAACCGCTCGACGATCGCGACCGGCACCGCCCTGCCGATCATCGCCGAGGTGTTCCGCGGCGAGACCGACGCCGCCGAGGCGCTGCCCCGTGCCCAGAAGGCGGCGAACAAGGAACTGGGCTGACGTCAGCGCCCTGTCGAGGCCCGGATCATGCCCTCCTGGGTCACGGTCGCGACGAGGTCGCCGGCACGGTCGAAGACCTGTCCGTGGGTGAGGCCGCGCCCGCCGGAGGCGGAGGGGGAGCGCTGCACGTACAGCAGCCAGTCGCTGGGATCGGCGTGCTTGTGCCACCAGATCGCATGGTTGATCGTGGCCATCTTCAGCCCCGGGGTCATCCAGCTCAGGCCCTGGCGGCGCAGGATCGGCTCGAAGGGCGTGTAGTCGCTCGCGAAGGCGAGGATCGCGTCGTGCAGCAGCGGTTCGGCCTGCACCGGGGCGAGGGTCCGCATCCAGACCATCTGCGCATCGCCCGTGCCGGAGACCGGATCGGGTCGCAGGTAGATCGGATCGGTGACATGGCGGATGTCGATCGGGCGCTGGGTGGCCCAGTAGTGCGCCACCGGATGGTCGATGCCCGCGAGCACCTCCGCCGTGGTCGGGAGCCCTTCGGGGTCCGGTGCCTCGGGGGCGCGCTCCTGGTGCTCGAGACCCTCCTGCTCCTCCTGGAACGATGCGGTCATCGCGAGGATCGTGCGCTCCTCCTCGTCGGCCTCCTTCCCGGGCTGGGTCGCCAGCACGCGACGCACCGAGAAGGAGCCGCCGTCGCGCAGGGCGTCGACCTGGAAGCGGATCGGGTGCTCGGGGTCGCCGGGGGCGAGGAAGTAGGAGTACATCGAGTGGATCCGACGTCCCGGGGAGACCGTGCGCCCCACGGCGGTGACCGCCTGCCCCATCACCTGGCCGCCGAAGACGTGGCCTCCCGGCTGGGGCGAGGAGTCGCCCTGGTACGCGGCGACGGTGGCCGGGGTGGAGAACTCTCCCGACGGGGCGATCTCGCGCAGGTCCAGCAGGTCCACCAGGCCGGCGGCGATCTCCGAGGGGTCGGTGCGGGGGAACGTCATGGCCCGATCGTACTGGTCATGTCTCCTACGATGAGTGCCATGACCCCCTCCTCCGCTGACGATGCACCCGATCTCACTCCCGGACCGCTGGACGTCCCGGTCCCCGTCCGCTGGACGGATCTGGACGCCTACGGGCACGTGAACAACGCCGCGATGGTGCGGCTGCTCGAGGAGGCGCGCATCGCCGCGTTCTGGCAGCCGCCGGCGGAGCAGATCGCCCTGGGCGCCCCGGCTCCCGCCGCGGCCCTGCCGGTCAGCGGCGCGGGCTCGGCGCTGAGCACCGTGATCGCCTCGCAGCGGATCGAGTACGCCCGCTCCCTCGAGCACCGCCGTGACGGGGTGGTGGTGCGGCTGTGGCTCTCGCGGATCGGCGGAGCGAGCCTGAGCGTGGACTACCTGGTGCTCACGCGCGATGACCCGGACGGCGCCGCGCCCTACGCCCGGGCACGCACCGTCGTGGTGCTGATCGACGCGGAGACGGGCGCCCCGGTGCGGCTCGAGTCCGGCACCCGCGAGATGCTCGCACGGTTCCAGGGGGAGCCGCTGAGCTTCCGGGACTGACGGCGCCCGGGCTCCTCAGCTCCCGGGTCTCCTCAGCTCAGGCGGTCCGGGATGCTCTGCCCGGCCGCCGGGGCCTCGCCGCCGTTGACCGTGTTCACCAGCGAGTGCGCGGCCCGGTCGAGGTAGTCCCACAGCGTCTGCTCGTGCAGGGGCGGCAGGTCCAGGGAGTCCACGGCCGCGCGCATGTGGCGCAGCCAGGCGTCCTTCGCCGCGGGGGAGACGGCGAAGACGGCGTGGCGCATCCGCAGCCGCGGATGGCCGCGCTCCTCGCCGTAGGTCTTCGGGCCTCCCCAGTACTGCTCGAGGAAGGTGGTCAGCCGGTGCCGCGCCCCGGTGAGATCCTGCTCGGGATACATCGGCCGCATCACCGGGTCCTCGGCGACACCCTCGTAGAAGCGGTCCACGAGCCGCACGAAGGTCTCGTGCCCGCCGATCTCCTCGTAGAAGCTGACCTGCTCGGGGCGGGCGCTGGGACTGGTCATGAGGGGTCCTCCGGGTCGGGGGGGGCTGTCACTTCTGCTGGATCACTTCTGCTGGATCACTTCTGCTGGATCACTTCTGCACGGTCTCGACGAAGCGGGGCATGGCGAAGGCGATGTCGGCGGCCGCGAAGCCGGCGCGGATGCGGGCGCGCAGCTCCCGCTCCACGCCCCACTGCCGGCCGGGTGCGGTCTGGATGGTCACGCGGCGCTGGTAGCGGTTGGCGTCGACGGCGAGGATGCCGGTGACATCGCCCGGGGCGAGGATGGTGTCGTCCCAGGCGGGGTCCTCGCCGATCTCGGCGACGACCTGCTGGACCACCCGGGTGACCTGGTCGTCGTCGGCCGCCGCGTCGATGTCGAGCACCACCACGGCGATCGAGTGGCCGCGGGCGTAGTTGCCCACCCGGACGATCTCGCCGTTGCGGACCGTCCACAGCACGCCGTCGAGTCCGCGCACCTGGGTGGCGCGCAGGTTGATCGACTCGACGGTGCCCTCGGCGTACTCGAGATCCACCCAGTCGCCCACGGCGACGATGTCCTCGAACAGCATCACCACGCCGGCGACCACGTCCTTGATGATCGTCTGCGCGCCGATGCCCGCGGCGAGGCCCACCACGCCGAGGCTCGCGATCACCGGCGCGATGTTCACGCCGATCTCGGAGAGGATCATCATCGTGGCGATCGCCCAGATCATCACGCGGGAGATGTTCCGCGCCACGTTCGACAGCGTGCTCGCGCGCTGTTCGCGGCGGGCCTGGGCGGCCTTCTGCGCGCGCGGGTCGCGCCGGATCACGGTGCCGGTCACGGTCGAGATCTTCGAGCCGGACTGCACCATGGTGCGGAAGAAGCGGCGCAGGAACCATCCGGCCAGGAGGCTCAGGAGCATCGCCGCCAGCAGGATGATCACGATCTTGATGCCGCTGGTGGCCAGCCATCTCAGCAGCTGATCCATCAGGGTCAGCGCCTCATCGGTCGTGGGGGCCGTCAGCAGGGTGCCAGGGTCCAGGGGGTCGTCCACCATGCTCCCGACGATAGTCGCGACCGGGGCCGCTGTCCGCAGCGGCCCCGGGCGAGGTGTGTCACCGTCGGCGGATCAGGCCACGTCCGCGGCGCGGACCTTCTCCTGGCGGGCCACCGTGTCCCGGCCCTCGATGATGATGCGACGCAGCCCGAAGGGCGCCTCCTCGGCCTCCGCGAGCCAGGCGTCGGCGGCGTCGAGCACGCCCTGGCCGCCGTAGGAGTTCGGGAAGTAGCCGCCGACGATGCGGGCCGCGATCTCGTTCGAGCGCTCCTTCCACACGCTCGAGATGACGTCGAAGTAGCGCTGGCGGTAGGGGGCCAGCAGGGACTCGTCGGTCACGCGGCGGAAGCCCTGGATCACGGCCGTGATGGACTCGTTGGCCAGGGTGTCCTTCTCCACCGTGCGCCGCCAGGCCTTGGCCTTGGAGACCTCGGTGGGCAGCGCGGCGCGCGCGGTCAGGGCGCTCTTGCGACCGGACTGGGTGTCGTCCGAGGCGAGCTGCTCGTCGATCCCGGCGGCGTCGATCCCGCCGAGGACGGCGAGCGAGATCACGAGCTTCCAGCGCAGATCGGTGTCGATGGTGCGTCCGGGCAGGGCGATGCTGCCGCCCAGCAGGCCCTCGAGGGTGTGGTGGTGCTCCTCGGAGCGGGCGAGGCGGGCGAAGGCCTCGACGAACTGGAGCTGGGCGTCGGAGCCGGCCTCGGCGCCCTGGGCGAGCTCCCAGACGGCCGAGGCCGCCTGCTCGGTGCGCAGCTCGCGCTGGTCGACCGCGGCATAGGGCCCGGCGACCGACTCGAGCTGCTGCAGCAGGGTGCGGACCACCGAGGAGGAGGCCTCCCCGGTGAGGTTCGCGAGCACCAGCTGCTGGTAGCGGCGGCTGGGCAGCTCCCCGTCGCGGACCATGTCCCAGGCGGCGGACCACAGCAGGGTGCGGGCCAGGGAGTCATCGAGGTCGCGCAGGTGCTCCATCGCGACGGCGAGGGACTGCTCGTCCAGGCGCACCTTGGCGTAGGCGAGGTCGCCATCGTTGAGCAGCCAGAGGTCCGCGCGCTTCCCGGTCAGCTGGGGCACCTCGGTGAGCTCGCCGTCGACGTCGAGCTCGACGGTCTCGGTGCGCACCAGGGCCCCGTCGCGGAGCGTGAACCCGCCCACCTGCAGACGGTGCGGGCGCAGGGTGCGGTGCTCCTCGGGTGCGGTCTGGACGATCGCGAAGCGGGTGACGACGCCGTCGGCGTCGCGCTCGATCTCGGGGCGCAGGGTGTTGACCCCGGCGCGCTGCAGCCAGAGCTCGGCCCAGCTGCTGAGGTCGCGGCCGCTGGTGGCCTCGAGCTCGACCAGCAGGTCGCGCAGCTCGGTGTTGCCCCAGGCGTGCTTGGCGAAGTACGCGCGCACCCCGGCGAAGAACTCCTCGCGGCCCACGTAGGCGACCAGCTGGCGCAGCACCGAGGCGCCCTTGGCGTAGGTGATGCCGTCGAAGTTCGTCTCCACGGCCTCGAAGTCGACCATGTCGGCGACGATCGGGTGGGTCGAGGGGAGCTGGTCCTGCTGGTAGGCCCAGCCCTTCTCGGAGAGGGCGAAGGTGGTCCAGGAGTCGCTCCAGCGGGTGACCTCGGCGCTGGCGAGGGTCGAGGCGTACTCGGCGAAGGACTCGTTCAGCCACAGGTCGTCCCACCAGCGCATGGTGACCAGGTCGCCGAACCACATGTGGGCGAGCTCGTGGAGGATCGTGAGATCGCGGCGCTCGCGCACGGCGTCGGAGACCTCGGAGCGGAACACGTACGCCTCCACGTAGGTGATCGCACCGGGGTTCTCCATCGCGCCCATGTTGTACTCCGGCACGAACACCTGGTCGTACTTCCGGAACGGGAAGTCCTGGTCGAAGGCCTCCTCGTAGAAGTCGATGCCGGCCTTGGTCACGTCGATGACGTCCTGCGCGTCCACGTGCTCGGCGAGCGACGCGCGGGCGAAGACGCCCATGGGGATCGTGCGGCCGTCACGCGTGGTGATCTCACCGGTGCCGCCCTGGTAGTTCCCGGCGATCAGCGCGACCAGGTAGGTGGAGATTCGCTCGGTGGGCTCGAAGCTCCACGTGGCGGTGCCCTCGCCGGCGGCCGACGGGGCAGGGGTGGGCGCATTGGAGATGACCCGCCAGTGGGCGGGAGCGGTGACGTCCAGGGCGAAGGTCGCCTTGAGGTCCGGCTGCTCGAAGCAGGCGAACATGCGGCGCGCGTCGGAGACCTCGAACTGCGTGTACAGGTAGACCTCGTCGTCGACCGGGTCCACGAAGCGGTGCAGGCCCTCGCCGGTGTTCATGTAGCGACCGGTGGCCAGGATCCGCAGGGTGTTCCCGCCCTCGGCGAGCTCCGGCAGCTGCACCCGGGCCCCGTCGAAGCGGGACGCGGGATCCTCGAGCAGCTCGCCGTTGAGCTCGATCTCCTCGACGGACTGCGCGATGAGATCCACGAAGGTGGCCCGAGCGGCGGTGGAGGTGAAGCGGATCGTGGTCTCGGTGAGGAACGTCCGCTCATCGGTGGTGAGGTCGAGGCGGATCTCGTAGGAGTCGGTGCTGAGGAACGAGGCGCGGCTGCGGGCCTCGTCGCGAGTGAGGTTCTCGGATGACATGGGAGCCATCCTGCCACTCGGAGGGATATCGGGTGCCCCATCGGGTCCTGCTCGATAAGGTGCGGACATGCCGTCCCCGCCTCCTGCTCCCGCGCCCGGACGCGGCGGGGGCATCGGCCGGGTGCTCGGCGGGGTGCGCTGGTCGATCGCGCTCGCGGCGCGGCGATCTCCCGCCTGGTTCCTGCTCACCATCCTCACCTCGCTCGTCCTGGCGCTGGTGCCGGCCGCGCAGGTGCGGGCGGTCTCCTGGCTCGTGGGCGTCGCGGAGGCCGGCGGCCTGCTGGCAGCCCTTGCGCCGCTGCTGCTCCTGACCGTCCTGGTCGGGGTCGGTCAGATCCTCGGCAGCGCGGAGAACCTGGTGGGGCAGCGGATCTCGATGCGGCTCATGCTCGCCCTGGACTCCCGCCTCGCCGCCAGCGCGGCGGCGCTGTCCCCGCGGCGGACGGCGGATCCGCGGGTGCATGCCCTGTTCGAGGGGACGCGCACGAGCACCTGGGCGCTCTCCCGAAGCCCCGGCGCCGTGATCGGTGCGCTCTCCTCGCTGCTGGCCGCGCTCGCGCTGGGTGCCGCCATCGCACCCTTCTCGATGCTGGCCGCCGTGCTGGTCGTCGCGGCGCTGGTGCCGAACCTGCTCGTCTTCGCCTGGTCCGCGAGGATCCAGGATCGCCGCTTCGAGGAGGCCGCCGCGCACGGCGCCCGCTTCCGCTACCTGTTCGATCAGCTCGTGGACGCCCGCACCGGCACCGAGCTCGCCACGCTCGGCACGGGGCCGCGGGTCGCCCGGGACGCCGCAGCGGCCCAGGCCCGGATGACCGGGATCCAGGATCGTCTCTATGCGCTGCTGCTGCGCGGGGATCTGCTGGGCGGCCTCGTCACCGCGGTGCTGCTCGGAGGGGCCCTGGTCGCGGTGCTCGCCGAGGACGGCGGTGCCGCCGGGCTGAGCGCCGGGGTGCTCGGCGTGGTCGCCGGGCTGCAGGCCACCCGCGGGGCGGGCTTCGCGATAGGGGACGTGATCTCCGCCGGTCCGCTCGTGGCCCGGTTCCGCGAGATCGAGGCCCTGCCCGAGGAGACGGAGACCCAGGTGGTCGTGCCGGGGGTGGAGTCGCTCGAGATCAGGGATCTCACGGTCACGTACCCCGGGGCGCGGGTCCCCTCGCTGGAGGGTGCGAGCCTGCGTGCGGAGCGCGGGGAGATGATCGCGCTGGTCGGGGTCAACGGCGCCGGCAAGACGACGCTGGTCAACGCGCTGCTGGGCATCGTGGAGCCGGAGCGTGGGGAGGCGCTGCTGGACGGCAAGCCGGCCCGAGCGCTCTCCGCCGCCGCGCGCCTCGGTCATTTCGGGCTGGTCACCCAGGAGTTCGGCCGCTACGAGATGACGGTGCGCGAGGCGATCGCACTGGGCACCCCGAAGGAGGACGTGGCCGACGAGGAGATCTGGATCGCCCTGGACGCGGCCCGCGCAGGTGATCTGGTGCGCCGCCTCCCGCACGGCCTGGACACGATGCTCGGCCCGCAGTTCGGCGGGACGGGGCTCTCGGGCGGGCAGTGGCAGCGCCTCGCGCTGGCCCGCATCCACCTGCGCGGGGCGGGGATCCGTGTCCTCGACGAGCCGACGTCCGCGATCGACGCCGAGGCCGAGCAGGAGGTCTTCGCACAGCTCCGGGAGACCGCCGCCGGGCACATCACCCTCGTGGTCTCGCATCGGGCATGGACGCTGCGGGGTATGGACCGCATCCACGTGCTCGAGGAGGGCCGCATCGTGGAGAGCGGCACCTACCAGGAGCTCCTGGTGCCGGGGAGCCGCTTCGCGGAGATCTTCACCGAGCAGCTGCGCTGAGCGCCGGGCAGGACGGCTCACCGCCTCGTGAGGTCGAGGTCCCAGGTGTAGTGCTCGGGCAGTCTCGGCAGCGGCCAGGACGGATCCGGGAAGAAGTACTCGTAGCCGGCGGAGAACGGGTACTGCCAGTCGGCGATGTGCTGCTCCGCCTCGCGGCCGGCGGCGCGGATCTGCTCGATCTCCTCGGCGGAGAAGTAGCCGGTCCGCTCGGCGCCCTCGAGCTCGTCCTCGTCCTTGTAGTGCCAGTCGCGGCGCGGCAGCACCACCAGGTCCAGGACGAGGTCGCGCGTGCGCACGCCCTCCTCGGTCCGCTCGTAGGGGGTCTCGAGGTTCACGTAGTAGCAGCCCAGCGAGCCGTCGTCCTTGTAGAACAGCCAGATCGAATAGGGCTTGTCCGGCAGGCCGATCATGAGGATGCCGTTGCCGGTCCAGAGCTGCTTGGACTGCACGCGAGGGGCGGTGAACATGCCCTCGTCGCCGGCGCGGCGCAGGGCCGCCCCGGATTCCAGAACCGGCAGCAGCACCTCGGTGCCGGGCGCGATCCAGACCGCCACGCCGCGGTCGTCGTCCAGCACGACGGTGCCGGGTCGAACGGTGCGAGTGGGGTGCTGAAGGGTGTAGTAGGTCCAGGTCACCTGGTCGCCGGGCGACCAGCGCGGGGTGGAAGACATGGTGGTGATCCCGGCCGGATCGGCCTCCACGGACGCCCCGTACCGACCGGCCACCGAGTCGGGGCTGCGCTGCCCGTGAAGGGGTAGGCGTATGGGGCGACCATACCGCCTGCCCCCCGACCGCGCGGGCGGCGCGCCGAGTCCGGTCGGCTCAGGAGACGGAGGCTCCGCGCAGCTGTGCGGCCAGCGGGCAGTCCATGGGGTCGGCGTAGCCGAGCCCCACCCGGTTGAGGTACTTGATGATGATCCCGTAGGAGGTCAGCAGGTTCGTCTCGGTGTAGGTGATCCCGCGCTCGGCGCAGAACTGCTTGACGATCGGCTTCGCCTTGCGCAGGTTCGCCGAGGGCATGCGGGGGAACAGGTGGTGCTCGATCTGCAGGTCCAGGCCGCCCATCGCCCAGTTCATCAGCAGGCCGCCCTTGATGTTGCGGCTGGTGAGGACCTGCCGGCGCAGGAAGTCGACCTCGAGGCCCTTCGGGATCAGGGGCATGCCCTTGTGGTTCGGGGCGAAGGAGGATCCCATGTAGACCCCGAAGACGGCCATCTGCACGCCGAGGAAGGCCAGGCCCATGCCGAGGCCCAGGGTGGACAGCACGATCGCGGGGAACCCGATGAGGCGCACCAGCACGAGCGCCAGCTCGACCCGGCGGTGCTTGACCTTCTCGGTCGTCAGCAGGGCCGTGATGCCCTCGTAGTGCAGCACGAAGCCGAACAGGGTGAGGATCGGGAAGAAGGCCCATCCCTGACGCCTCGCGAACCAGGCCATGAAGCCGGTGCGGTCGGCCTGCTCCTCGGGGATGAACACGAGCACGCCGCCGGCGATGTCGCCGTCGCGGCCGACGGTGTTGGGGTTCGCGTGGTGCTTGTTGTGCTTGCGGGTCCACCAGGCGATGGCCAGACCCACCACGAGGTTGCCGATGATGCGGGCGAACCAGGCGTTGCGCTTGCCGGAGGCGAAGACCTGCTGATGGGCGGCGTCGTGGCCGATGAACGCGGCCTGCGTGAACAGGATGCCGAAGAGCACTGCGACGGCGAGCTGCCACCAAGTGCCGCCGAGGGTGAGCAGCAGCGCGAAGGCGCCGACGAAGCCGAGTGCGAGCACGGCGGTGCGCACCATGTACGAGCGCACGTTGCGTCCCATGAGCCCGGCGTCCTTCACCCTCTGCGAGAGCTCGAAGTAGTCACGGGTCTGGGCGGCGGCCCGCGGGCCCTGGGCCCGTGCGGCGCGAGGCTGTGCAGTGGTGGTCATGCCGTTGACGCTAGAACGCCAGGTGGCACGCGCGCGTCCCCCGCGGGAGCGAACCCGCACCCCCTACCGGGGTAGGGGGTCCGCGATCGGGATCCTGGCGGTGACGCGGAAGCCGCCCTCCGCCGTCGCACCCGCCTCCACGTCGCCGCCGAGGGCGCGCACCCGCTCCTGCGCGCCGGCGAGGCCCAGCCCCGACCCCGGGATCGACTCCGCAGGGTCCTCGGAGAGCTCGTTGGTCACCTCCACCACGAGGGCCCCGTCGGCCGTCCCCACCCGTACGTCGATCGCCGCGCCGCGGGCGTGCCGCAGCGCGTTGCTCAGCGCCTCCTGGACCACGCGGTACGCGGTCAGCCCTGCGGTGGGCGGCACCTCGGGCAGGGTGAGGTCCGCCGTGATCGCGGCTCCTGCGGCGCGGGTGGTGCGCAGCAGCTCCTCGAGATCGGGCAGCCCCGGCATCGGGACCTCGGCGAGGTCCTCGTCGGTGCGCAGGATCGCGAGCAGGGAGCGCATCTCGCCGAGGGCCTGCCGGGAGGAGGCGGCGATGTCCTCGAACTCCTGCTCGGTGCTCGCATCCAGCCCCGGCAGGCGGAACTTCGCGGTGCCGGCCTGCACGGTGATCACGGACATCGAATGGGCGACCACGTCGTGCAGCTCGCGGGCGATCCGCCCCCGCTCCTGGAGCTCGTAGCGGCGGCGCACCTCCTCGGCGCTCAGGGTCTGCGCCCGCTCCACCTCTCCCGTGACCAGGACCCACTGCCGGACCGTGATGCCCAGCAGCAGCACCCCGCCGCTGACCGCCAGCAGCACCACGCCGTTGGTCATCAGCTCGCGCAGCATGCCGCCCGGCATCACGCGGGCATCGGTCAGCAGCAGCGCGACGAGGGTGAGCAGCGCCCCGGCCGACCAGGTCGAGACCGTCCAGTACCACCGGTGCAGCACGGCCAGGACGAGCAGGGTCAGGCAGTGGGCGAGCAGGGCGGTGACGGGCCAGGGCCAGGAGGCCTCCGAGGAGGCGGGCAGGGTCACGAGCATCATCGCCGCGACCGCGACCACGTCGAGGGAGAGACCGGCCCAGGGCCATCGCACCGCGAGCAGGGCGGCGGCACCGCCCCCGAGCGCCACCAGCATCGCGGGGGAGGGGTGGACGCCGTAGACCGCGGCGGTGACCGGCCAGCCCACCACGACCAGGACGAACGCGAGGAAGGCGATGGTCATCCGGGTCCAGGCGCTCTCCCGCAGCCGGGCGTCGGCCTCCGCCGACCGCGGAGGGGGGATCGTGCCGCGCAGGCTCGAGCCGGGCACCGCCCCGCCCAGCAGCGGAGCGGTCACCACGAGGTCCAGCAGCGCCAGGGCGCGGACCATGGCGGGGAAGGACAGCGCGAGCATCAGGCCGACCACCATGGCCAGCGCCCACTGGCCGGGCAGCGGGGTCAGCGCCGGCGGCAGCAGGGGCGCCCAGGCCCACCAGCTCAGCCCGCCCACCGCGCCGGCGAGCCAGGCGATCGTGATCCCGGCGGTCAGCAGCCGCACCGGCAGCGCGATGATCGCCTCGAAGGCCAGGTCGAGCCAGCGGCGCGGGTCCGTGATGAGCCGCAGGGGCCCGACGGCGCCCCGCCCCCGGGGCCGGTACGAGGGAGTCGTGACCTCGATGCCCCAGCGGCGCAGCCGCGCTCGGTCCAGCCGCGCCCAGGCGGAGGCCAGCGCCAGCGTGACGGGGAACAGGAGCACGCCCACCCAGGCGATGGAGAGCGCCGCGGAGACGACGATCAGCGGCAGCAGGCTCAGCGCGGCGAACAGGGTCAGCGGGAGCCCGGGGATGACCAGGGCCAGGTCATGGCGGAGCCGTCGCAGGGCGTGGCGGTCAGGGATGAGGAACATCCACGCTCCCTCCAGGCGGACAGGGATACCGTGGCGCCATGGAGCAGCCACCGAAACAGGCCCGTCCGGGCAGCACCGACATCCGGGTGCTGATCGTCGACGACCAGTCGATGATCCGCGGTGGCTTCGAGGCGCTGCTGAACGCCCAGGACGGGATGGCGGTGGTGGGGACCGCCGCCGACGGGGCGGGCATCGCCGAGGTGGTGGAGCGCCTGCGGCCCGATGTGGTGCTGATGGACATCCGCATGCCGATCGTGGGCGGGCTCGAGGCGACCCGGACGGTGCTCGAGATGCCGGGGGAGCCGCCGAGGATCATCGTGCTGACCACCTTCGATGCCGACGAGTACGTGTTCGCTGCGCTGCGCGCAGGGGCGAGCGGGTTCCTGCTCAAGGATTCCACGCCCGAGGAGCTGGTCCAGGCCGTGAGGGTGGTGGCCGATGGCGAGTCGCTGCTCGCGCCGCGGGTGACCCGGGCCCTGATCGCCGATTTCGTGGCCCGCCCCGAGCGGGTGGCGGAGGTCGACGAGAGCCTGTCGGTGCTCACCGAGCGGGAGCTGGACGTGCTGCGGCTGGTCGCCCGCGGACTCGCGAACCGGGAGATCGCGGCGGAGCTCGTGATGGCGGAGCAGACCGTCAAGACCCACGTCTCGCGGATCCTCGGCAAGCTGGCGCTGCGCGATCGCACGCAGCTGGTCGTCGCCGCGTACGAGTCCGGGCTGGTGCAGCCCGGCGGGTGAGCCCGCTCGCGCGGGGTCGGCCCCGGGGTCAGCTGAGCGCCGACCACAGCAGCCCGGCCGCCCCGGCGAAGCTCAGCGCGGAGACCGCCAGGAGCACCACGCCGGTCGTGATCGCCGCCCGGTGAGGCGGGACCTCGGCGAGGCGCTCGGTGGTGCTCGGGGAGTCGGAGGGCTCGGCGCTCGCGGCGGGCGGGACGGGGGTGGTCGCCGACCGGGACCGGGCCGTGAGCCGCTCGTGCAGGCCCGGGGCGAGCCCGGCGAGGGCACCTGGGCCGTCCAGCGGCACCTCCCGTCGGCCGTCGGAGGCCTCGACCCGGTCGGGGACCGTGAACGGTGCCCCGCCCGCGGTCCGGGCCCACTGCGCCGTCGGCGCCCAGGGACGGGGGATGCGGTCCCGCGCCTGCGCCGCCGTGGGGCGTGAGGCCGGATCCCGCAGGAGCATGCTCTGCAGCAGCGCCTCGAGCGGGCCGGCCGACGGATCGGGGCTCGTCCTGAGCGCCTGCCTCAGCCTCTCCGGGAGCTCCGACGGGGCGAGCCGCTCCCGGGGCCGCTGCGGAGCGAGCGCGTCGAGCGCACAGGCCGCGGCGGCCCACACGTCCTGGGCGGCGGAGGTGCCCAGGCCCTCGAGGACCTCCGGCGCCATGAAGCCCGGGGTGCCATGGGCGAAACCGGTCTCGGTCAGACGCACGTCGTCCTCGTGCAGCGCGATCCCGAAGTCGGCCAGGAGCAGGTGCGGCGCGGCGTCACCGGTCGCCTCCAGCAGGAGGTTCGCGGGCTTGAGATCCCGATGCACCCAGTGCGCCTCGTGCATCGCCGAGAGCGCGTCGAGCAGCTGTCGCAGCAGCTCGGCGACGAGGGACGGCGAGAGCGCGCCCTGCTCGGCGAGGGCGTCGGCCAGGGTCCCGCCATGCACCAGCGGCATCACCAGCACGATCGTGTCGTCCTCGGCGACCCAGGTGTACGGCGGCAGCAGGTGCGGGTGCTGTCCGAGTCCCTGCGCGGTCCCGACCGTCTGCTCGCGCACGAAGCGAAGCACGTCGGCGCCGTCGCGCTGTCGCATCACCTTCGCCGCGCACACCGCGTCGTAGCGGCGGTCCACGGCGCGCCACAGGGACCCGGAGGCGCCGCGGGCGAGGGGTTCGATCAGCGCGATGCGACCGGCGATGACATCGGACATGATGGGCACATGCTAGATCACCTCCGCGAGCGCGGGACCCTCGGGGTCGCGGTCGCCGCCTCCCTCCTGCTGGTCCTGGCGGGCGCGCCCCGGGCCGTCGCGGATCCGGGCGCGGAGCCCGCAGTGCCCGAGGAGGCGTACACGGCCGCAGGCGCCGAGATCGCGGGCGGGGCCTCGATCGCCCAGGCGCCCACGATCACCCCCGGCGCGTACCGGGATTCCTTCGCCGCGGGGGCTGCGGAGTACGGCACGTCGGGGACGGTCAAGTACTACCGCGTCGATCTCGCTGAGGGGGAGCGCGTGCACGCCGCGGCGACGATCGCTGCGCCTCCCTATGCCGACGGGCTCCCAGCGGAGTCCGAACCGCTGGACCTGCGCGTCTCCGTGGTGACGGCCGACGGCACCGAGTGCGAGGACTCCGAGGAGTCGGACATCGGCGAGCCGCAGACCGGGGTCGGGGCGGTGACCTCGGTCGCCGTCTCGTCCGCCGTGGGCCCGGACGGCTGCGCCGGCGAGGCGCTGTACGTGGCGGTCGCGCGCTCGGGGAGCCGCCTGATGGACACGCCCCTGCCCGTCGAGGTGCAGGTCGCGGTCCAGCCCACCGGGATCGGCGGCAGCGCCCCGGTGCTCGAGGAGCCCGTCGAGGACGCGGGCGCCTCGCCGGTCGCGCCGGAGAGCTCGGATCCCCTCAGCCCGGGGCGCTCCTTCGCCGACCCGCTCGTCGTCGAGCCGGGCTCCGTGGTGCTCGAGCTGCTGCCGGGCGAGACCGCGGTGCTCAGCCTGTCGGTCGCGGAGGGGCAGCGCCTGCGCTGGCGCACCGAGGTCACCGCCGCTCCGGCGAACGCGGGAGACCTAAGCCTGCAGGTCCATGACGCCACCCGCGACCTGGTGACGGTGGGCGGCGGAAGGTCGTCGCTGAGCTCCGTCGGCGCCGTCTCGGGCGGGGGCATGGCGGCCCCGGTGGATCGCGGGAACCGCGGCTCGGACGACCTCGCGATCGCCTCCGCCTGGCTGCCCGGTCAGCACACGGTCATGCTCAGCCGCGTCCAGCGCTCCGCCGAGTCCGTCGCGGAGGACCCCGAGGGCGACGATCCCGTGCGGCTGATCCTGACCCTCGAGGTGGAGGGGGATCCGGCGGAGGGTGCCGCCGAGGGGAGCGTCCTGGAGCTCGGCGATGCCACCATGCAGCACGGACCGCTCTCGGCCCTCGGCATCGACGCCTCGTGGAGCCGTCTGGCGGCGTTCGCAGGCGCCGGGGCGCTGACGATGCTGGGCGTGCTCAGCGGCCTCGCGGGCGTGCTGGTGCTCCGCCACCGACGCCGCTGAGCGCAGGACCGGCTCAGCAGCACCGGTTCAGGAGGACCACGCCTCCCACAGGCGCGCGTAGTCGCCGCCGCGGGCGACCAGCTCCTCATGGGTGCCCTGCTCGACCACGGCGCCGTCGGCCATCACCAGGATGCGATCGGCGATCATCGCCTGCGAGAGGCGGTGGGCGACGATGATCGTGGTGCGGCCGCGCGCCACCTCGAGCGCGGCGCGCTCGAGGACCCTGGCCCCGGAGGAGCCCTCATCGGCCGTGGCCTCGTCGAGGATCAGCACCGCGGGGTCCCGCAGGGCGATCCGGGCGAGGGCCAGCTGCTGGGACTGCTCGGCGGTGAGCCGTTCGCCCTTCTCGCCCACCTCGGTGTCGAGACCCTTGGGGAGGCGGTCCACCCAGCCCAGGGCGTCCACCCGGCGCAGCGCCCGGCGCAGCTCCTCGTCCGTCGCGCGGGGCGCGGCGAGCTGGAGGTCCTCGCGGAGCGTCCCGCGGAAGACGTGCACGTCCTGGCTGACGATCGAGGCATGCGAGCGCACCGCCTCGAGGTCCGACCGGGCGAGGTCCGCCCCGCCGTGCAGGACCCGCCCATGACGCGGGGCCAGGGTGCCGGCGAGGATCGCGGCGAGCGTGGACTTGCCGGCTCCCGAGGCGCCCACGAGCGAGACCACCTCGCCGGAGTCGATCTCGAGGTCGATCGGCCGCAGCACGATCCGCTCCTCGCCGTCCTCGTCCTCCCCATAGGCATGGGAGACCTGCTCGAGCCGGATCGAGGGATCCGCGGGACGCTCGGTGCCGGGGGAGGCGGCGGGGTCGATCGAGGTGATGACCCCGATCATGCGGGCCAGGCTCGCGAGCGCCGACTGCACCTCGTCGAGGTTGAAGATCACCGCCATCATCGGCCAGAACAGGGTCACCAGGTACACCGCCGCGGCGGTCACCAGGCCCACCGGGGCGCCTCCGACCTGCACCATGACGAAGCCGAAGAGCAGCACCATCGCCAGGGCGATGTTCTCGGGCACGTTCAGCCCCATCACCAGGCGGCTGACCAGGAACATCACGCGCATGTTGAGCAGCGCGGCGGTCTCCGAGAGCACCGCCACGTGGCGGGTCTCCCGGCGCTCGATGCCGTAGGCATGCACCGTGGGGATGCCATGGATCGCGGAGAGCAGGCCCTGTGCCCGGGCGCCCATCGCGATCCGCTCCCGCCGGTAGATGGGCCCGGTGCGGCGCAGGTACCAGGTGGCCGCGAGCACGTACATCGGCACGATGACCACCACCATCAGCAGCAGCCACGGCGACAGCGTCGCCATCCCGACCAGGGTGATCAGCACCATGAAGCCCAGCTGGATCAGGTTCGGGACCAGGTTGTTCACGGCCCGGGCTGCGACGTCCACGTCATCGGCCACGCGGGAGAGCGCATCGCCGATGCCGGTGGTCTCCATCGTCTGGGCGGGGAGGTCCAGCGCCCGGTCGATGACGTCCTCGCGCATGCCGGCGAGGATCCGCTGGCCGAGCGCGGAGACGAGCGACCAGCCCAGCGCCATCAGCACCGCCTGGACGACGCCGACGGCGAGGATCTGGCCGCCGAGGGTCCAGATCCTCTCCTGCGGACCGCCTGCGGCGACGACGTCGACCGCCGAGCCGATCAGGCGTGGCAGCATCGCGGCGGCGATCGCCCCGGAGATCGTGACGACCAGGGTGATGAGGGTCGCGACCCAGTGCTCCCGCAGCCGGGCGGCCATGAACCGCAGCGAGGTGCGCGCATCCGCGATGGGCAGCAGCTGTGCGTGCTCGGCGAGCTGCCGGCGCGCGGTCTCGTCACCGCCCAGGACGTCCTCCAGCGGACGCTTCCAGTCCAGATCGCTCATCGCCGCACCACCTCTCGATAGTCCTCGTCGCCCATCAGGTCCTGGTGATCGCCCTCGACGACGACCTCGCCGTCTCGCATGAACACCACGCGGTCGGCCTCCTGCAGCAGGGCGGGTGCCCGGGTGACCAGCAGGGTCGCGCGGTCGGTGCGGCGCCGGGCGGCGATCAGCGCCTCGGCGATGTTCTGCTCGGTGACCGCGTCCACCGCGGTGGTCGGGTCGTGCAGCACGAGCACCGGGGCGTCCGACGCCACCGCCCGGGCCAGGGCGATGCGCTGTCGCTGCCCGCCCGAGAGGTTCGCGCCGCGGTCCAGGATCCGGGAGTCGTAGCCCTCGGGGAGGATCCGCAGCAGGTCCTCGGCGCCGGCGGCGTGCAGGGCCTCGTCGGCCCAGGCGTCGTCCTCGGTCGTCGACCACTCCGGGGCGCGGGTGGCGAGCTGCTCGCGCAGGGTGCCGTCGAAGAGGTCCACCACATGCGGCTCGACGAGGAGGTCGGAGCGGAGCCCGAGCCGGTCGCCGGAGGCGAGGGAGTGCTCGCCGATCCGTGCCTCGGACGCGCCGCGGCCGTTGACCGCATCGACCACGGCCTCCGCGTCGCTCGCATCCGCGCAGGCCAGCGCCACGATCTCGCCGTCGGCGACGGAGAGCTGCTCGAGGTGCAGGCCGCCGGCGGCGCCGCGTCGGGCGCCGGCGGAGCCCGCGTCCCCGCGGTCGTCGCGCCGGGTGGTCAGCACGTCCAGGCCCAGCTCCGGGTCGTCGACGGTGCGGCCGAGGTCGGTGTAGAGGTCGCGCACGCGCCGTGCGGAGGTGGACATGCCCGCCCACCAGACGGGTGCGCCGGAGAGGCCCTGGAGCATCCCCATCACGTAGCGGGCCACGCCCACCACGGAGATCAGCACGCCGAGGGAGAGGGCGCCGTCCAGGGTGCGCAGCGCGGCGAGCACCACGACGGCCGCGAGCATGAGCCCGGTGACCAGTGTGGTCAGGCCGGAGGAGATCCCCGAGTAGCGCGCGTTGACCAGCGCCGCCTGGAGTGCGGAGCGCGAGCGGCGCCGGTAGGTGGCGCGGGCGCGGCTCTGCACGCCGAGGCCCTGCAGCACGCGCAGCCCGTGGACCAGGTCGGTCGCGGTGGCCGCGGCCTCGGCGGCCTGGGACTGCTGGTCGTCGTAGCGGGCGGAGAGGGTCGGCGTGATCACGCGGATCACGACCACCATCACGGCGATCCCGATCAGCATCGCCAGGCCCAGCCAGGGATCCATCGCGGTCAGGTACGCGGTCGCGGCCAGGACCGCGATCAGCGAGGGCACCACCCACGGGATCATGTCCAGGAGGTCGGAGGCCTTGTCGGCGTCGGAGGTGGCGATGGAGAGCACCTCGCCGGCGGGCCGCTGCACGGGGCGCGAGCGGGGATCGAGCACCGCGCCGGTCAGGCCCACGCGCAGGCGGTGGCGCTCGAACATGACGGCCTTCTGCGAGTGCAGGAAGGTCGCCGCCCACAGCACCACGCCCACCACGCGCAGCAGGATCAGGCCCGCGGCGCCCAGCAGGGTGAGGCCGAGATCGCCGGCCAGCACGCCGTGCTCGATGATCATGCCCAGCACGATCGGCATCGTGAGCTCGACGCCCTCCGCGATGGTCGCCAGCGGCAGCACGATCGCGAGCATCCGGCGGTGGCCGCGCACGATCGAGCGCATCACCCCGGGAGCGGGGGGACGGGGAGGGGCGGGGGCCGCGACGTCGGCGGAACGGGAATCGAGCACCTGTTGATCCAACCCGTCCGGCCTGCGCAGTGCAACGTTTTTTGCCGGGCACGGGTGTCGGTCCGGTCACCTCGCGGCCAGGGGCCCGCCCTGACCCGACCGGTGACAGAATGGAGGCCATCATCCCCGAGCCGAGGAGTCCCTGTGAGTGCGCGCCCCGTCGAGCTGTTCGTCGATCCCGTCTGCCCCTTCGCCTGGATGACCAGCCGGTGGCTCCTGCAGGCCGCCCAGGTCCGAGAGATCCGCCCGACCTTCTCCGTCATGTCCCTGTCGGTGCTCAACGAGGGCCGCGACCTCGATCCCGGCTACCGCGCGATGCTCGACGACTCCTGGGGCCCCGCCCGGCTCGCCATCGCGATCAGCGCCGCGGAGGGGAACGAGGCCTTCGCCCGCTGGTACACCGCCTGGGGCGAGCGCTACCACGTGGGCGGCGAGCAGTCCGACCGACGGGCCACCGCCGTGGCCGCACTGGCCGACGCCGAGCTGCCCGAGTCGCTCATCGAGTCCTACGACCCGGTGGCCGGCGACGAGATCGACCAGGCGCTGCGCGCCTCCCACGCCGGCGCCATCTCGCGGGTCGGCGACGATGTGGGAACCCCGGTGATCTCCTTCGGAGAGGGCACCGCCTACTTCGGTCCCGTCGTCTCCCCGGCGCCGAAGGGCGAGGACGCCGGCCGTCTGCTCGACGCGCTCGCGACCCTGTCCGAGATCGACGGCTTCTACGAGCTCAAGCGCTCCCGCAGCGGCGGCATCGACTTCAGCTGACCGCCCCCGGTCGATCCAGCTCAACGGTCGATCCATCCCCGCGACCGACCCCGCCCCATCCCGAGAGAGAGAACCCCTCACCCATGCGCGTCCACATCGGCACCGACCACGCCGGCTTCGAGCTCAAGAACCGGCTCGTGACGGTCCTCCAGAACAAGGGGCACGAGGTCACCGACCACGGCGCCCACCAGTACGACGCCCTGGACGACTACCCGCCCTTCTGCACGGATGTCGGCGAGGCCGTGGTCGCGGACCCGAGCTCGCTGGGCATCGTGATCGGCGGCTCCGGCAACGGCGAGCAGATCGCCGCGAACAAGGTCGAGGGCGTGCGCGCGGCGCTGGTGTGGAACGAGGACACCGCCCGGCTGGCCCGTCAGCACAACAACGCCAACGTCATCTCCGTCGGGGCGCGCCAGCACTCCGAGGAGGAGCTCGAGGCGCTGATCGACCTGTTCCTCGCCGAGCCCTTCACCGGCGAGGAGCGCCACCAGCGCCGCATCGACCTGGTGGGGCTCTACGAGCGCACCGGCGGGTACACGAGCTCCCAGAGCTGATGCCGGAGGGACATACCGTCCACCGGCTGGCCGCCGCCTTCGAGCGCGCCTTCGGCGGGCAGCACGTGCGCACCTCGAGCCCGCAGGGACGCTTCTCCGAGGCGGCCCAGCTCGACGGGATGGTGATGCTGGGCGCAGAGGCGGTCGGCAAGCACCTGTTCCTGCCCTTCGCCCCCGCCGCGGACGTCGCCCCCGACTCCCCGGCGGTGCGGCACGTGCACATCCACCTGGGCCTGTACGGCTCCTGGACCTTCGCGGGCGATCCCGGCTTCGCCGACGCCCACGCGATCGGGGCGCCGCGCCTGCGGCTGGGGGAGCAGGAGGAGCAGCTCGAGGGCGGCCCGGACTGGCGTCGTCTGGTGCCGCGCCCGACGGTGCGCCTGCGGGTCGCCGGGGAGCACGGCCTCGCCGATCTCACCGGACCCACCGCCTGCGAGATCCTCGACGCCCAGGAGCGGCAGGCCGTGATCGACCGGCTCGGACCGGACCCGCTGCGGCCCGATCCCGACGGGCGGGAGCGCCGCCGCTTCGTCGAGGCCGTGCGCCGCTCCCGCACCACGATCGGAGCCCTGCTGATGAACCAGAAGGTCGTCTCGGGGATCGGGAACATCTACCGCGCCGAGCTGCTGTTCCGCGCCCGGCTGGACCCCCTCGTGCCCGGCCGCGACCTCAGCGCCGGGATGCTGGAGGAGATGTGGGAGGACCTGGTGGCGCTCATGGCCTACGGCGCCCGGACCGGCCGGATCGTCACCACCCAGCCCGAGCACCGCGATCTCGAGGCCCGCATCGTCGAGCGCTCCCGCGGCACCCGGCAGAACGGGGACGAGGACCCGGGGATCGTCGCCCGCGAGCGGTCCTTCTACGTCTACCACCGCCAGACCCTGCCCTGCCGTCTCTGCGGCACGGTGATCCGCTCCGCCGACCTCGCCGCACGCACCGTGTTCTGGTGTCCCCGCTGCCAGAGCGTCCGCAGCCGGCGCGCCGGCTGGACCCGTGAGCATCCCGCCGCGCCCTGGGCCGAGGCGGCCGATGCAGGAGAGACCGAGGAGGCCGCATGACGCTCCCGCCCCCGCCCTCCGTGCGCCACGAGGGCATGCTCGCCGTCGGTGACGGCCACGAGATCCACTGGGAGGAGTCCGGCGCCCCCGACGGCGTGCCCACCCTGTACCTCCACGGCGGACCCGGCGGCCGGCTCACCCCCGGCTACCGGCGCAGCTCCCCGGAGGACCGCGCCCGGATCATCGGCCTCTCCCAGCGCGGCGCCGGTCGCTCGACCCCCACGGCCGGCCCTCCCGGGGCCGTCGACCTCGCCGCCCAGACCACCGCGCACCTGGTCGCGGATCTGGAGCTGCTGCGGGAGCATCTCGGGATCGGGACCTGGATCGTGCAGGGCGTCTCCTGGGGCAGCACACTCGCCCTCGCCTACGCCCAGGCGCATCCCGAGCGGGTGCTCGGCGTGGTGCTCTTCGCCGTCACCTCCACCTCCCGTCGCGAGGTCGACTGGATCACCGAGGGGGTGGGCGCCCTCTACCCCGAGGAGTGGGACGCCGTCGCCGCGTTCGCCGAGACCCGCGCCCGCTTCGACCGCCACGACCGCGCCCCGGACCGGCTGCGCCTCGTCGAGGCCTACCGTCGGATGGTCACGGGGGAGGACCCCGTGCTCGTCGACCTGGCGGTGCGGGCCTGGATGCGCTGGGAGGACGCGCACATAGCGATCGGGGCGGGCGGCCCGTCCCAGCCGCACGCCCAGCCGGACGACGAGCCCGTGAGCGAGCATGCCCGCGGCTTCGTGCGCCTGGTCACCCACTACTGGGCCCACGACGGCTTCGTCGCCGACTGGGCCGTGCCCTGGGGCGCCGCACCCGGCAGCGGGCTGCTGGGCGGGATGCACCGTCTGCACGGGATCCCGGGCGTGCTGGTGCACGGCCGACGCGACGTCTCCGGTCCGGCGCTGACCGCCTGGGAGCTGCATCGGGCCTGGCGGGGCAGCGAGCTGAGGATCGTCGAGGAGGAGGGCCACGGCGGCCCGCTCATGGGCGAGATCTGGCGCGAGGCCGTCGCAGCGATGGTGGACGCAGCACCCGGCGAGCGGCAGTAATCTGACGGGCATGCCCGTACTGCACCGCTCCGCGCTCGCCGACATCGATCCGCGGACCCTCTACCTGCTCGCGATGCTCCGCCAGGACGTCTTCACCCTCGAGCAGAAGGCCACCGACGCCGACCTCGACGGGCGCGAGCTCGACGCCTCCACCACCGTGATGTGGCTCGAGGTCCCCGGTCCGCTCGCCGAGCGGGCGGGCCTGACCGGCGAGCCGATCGCACACCTGCGGGTGCTGCCGGAGGAGGACGGCACCGCGCGGATCGGCCGGGTCGCCGTCCGGGCGGACCACCGCCGCGGCGGCCACGGCCGCGCTCTCATGGAGGCGGCGATCGCCCACATCGCACAGACCGCTCCCGCCGCGGAGGTGCACATCGACGCCCAGGCCTACCTCGAGCAGTGGTACGCCTCGATGGGCTTCGAGACGGTCAGCGAGATGTTCTGGGAGGCCGGCATCGAGCACGTCGCGATGGTGCGCCGGCCCGCTCAGGCCGGAGAGGACCCGAGCATCGCGAGGATCTCCGCCCGCTCGAAGTAGCCCGCGGTCTCTCGGGCGCTCGGGACGCCGAGGTCCGGATCCGCCCCGGCCTCCAGCAGCACGGAGGCGACCTCGGTGAAGCCCTTGAAGGCGACCCCGGCCAGTGGGGTCTGGCCGCGATCGTTCTGGAGGTCCACGTCGGCCCCGCGGGCGACGAGCTCGCGGACCAGCTCGGCGTGGCCGTGATAGGCCGCGAGCATCAGCGGGGAGTTCCCGGCGCTGTCGCGCAGGTTCGCCGGGGCGCCCTGGTCCAGCAGCGGCAGCAGGGCGGCGGCGTCGCCCTGACGGGCGGCGTCCAGCATCGAGGCGGCGAGGGCGATGACGGCCTCGTCCTCGGAGGGACCGGTCGGATCAGCGGTGTCGTTCATCCGGCCAGGATACGAGGCGCCGAGGCCGTGCTCACCCCACGAGCAGCTCGGCGGCAGCGGGCCAGAGCAGCAGCAGCACGGCGATCCCGAGCCCCCACAGGTCCACGGGACGGACGGGGCTGGGCTCGGCCCAGGTGCGGTGGGAGGCGGTCGCGAAGCCGCGGGAGTCCATGGCGAGGGCCTGCTGCTCGGCGCCGCGCAGGGTGTCCACCAGCAGGGCGAGGGTGGCCCCCGCGAGCAGCCGCGGCGAACGGGCGGTGCCCAGACCGCGGCGGATCCGGGTGCGCAGGATCATCTCCCACTGCCGGCCCAGGTGGCCCACGCGCACCAGCGCCACCACCGAGGCGGCGACCGGTCGGGCCGGCATCCGCAGCCGCTGCGCGAGCGCGTCTCCGAGGGGCGTCGCCGCCACGCCGCCGAGCGCGAGCACCCCGGGGGCGACGAAGGCGGTGATCCTCGCGGCCTCCTTGAGGCCCACCAGCCAGGCCTCGCCGGAGAGGGCGGGCGCGTCGCCGAGCAGGGCCGTGGTCCAGGCCAGCCCGGCGGCGGAGAGCAGGATCGGCAGCAGGCGCAGCACCCCGCCGCGCAGGGTGCGCACCGCGAGCGGGGCCAGCAGCACCGTCGGCACCAGCGCGAGCAGACCGCCCTGCCAGGTCTGGACGGCGAAGGAGCCGATCGCCGCGAGGATCCCGATCAGGCACAGGGTCAGCGGGTTCAGGGCGTCCGCGGGGATCCGGCGGCGCGGCGTCAGGGGAGGACCGGCGGGATCCGGGGCGGGCAGCTCGGTGCGGTGGTCGGCGCGGGCGATCAGCTCGGGATCGTGGGAGGCGACCAGGACCGCGCAGCCGCGGGAGGCGGCCTCGGAGAGCAGCGCGAGCACCGCGGCGCGGCGGCGGGCGTCGAGGCCGACGGTCGGCTCGTCCAGGACCAGCAGCGACGGGGACTGCGCGAGCGCCGCGACGATCGCCAGCCGGCGCTGCTCGCCGCCCGAGAGGCGATGCGGGTGGGCGCCGCGCAGCGCGGAGAGACCGGCCCGCTCGAGCAGCTCGTCGGCGAGCCCGGGATCAGCGGCCCAGGGGGAGGCGAGGACCTCCTCGCCCACGGTCGCGGCGACGAAGGAGTGCTCGGGATCCTGGGGGACGAAGGCGGTCTGTTCGGGCTCCGGCCGGGTGACGGCGCCGGTGGCGGGTTCGCCCGGGTCCAGAAGGGCGCGCAGCAGGCTCGTCTTCCCGGCGCCGCTCGGGCCGGTGAGCACGGTGATCCGGCCGGCCCGGGCCTCGAGGCCCAGCGGCTCGTGCAGGCCGCGCGCCGGGACGGTCACGCCCTGCAGCGAGGCGAGCACGGGACCTGCCGTCGCCGTCTCCGTGCTCGGCGGCTCCGCGCCCAGCACCCCCTCCTGCCGCAGCAGCGCCGCGTGCTCGCGCAGCACCGCCCGGGGGTCGCCGTCGGCGATCACCTCCGCCTGTGCGCCGAGCACCACCAGCCGGTCCACATGGGGGATCCAGGGCTCCAGGCGGTGCTCGGCGACCACCAGGGTGGAGCGCGAGCGGTCGCACGCACTCAGGACCGCCTCGCGAACGAGAGCGGCGGTGTCGGCGTCGAGCATGCTGGTGGGCTCGTCCAGGAGCATCAGATCCGGGTCCAGGGCGAGCGCGCCCGCGAGTGCCACCCGCTGCTGCTGGCCCCCGGAGAGGTCGAGCGGCGCGCGCGAGGGTTCCACACCCACCTGCGCCGCGGCGAGGGCCGCCGCCGCGCGCTCGTGGATCTCCGGTCGGTCCAGGGCCGCGTTCTCCGGCCCGAAGGCGGCATCCCGCGCGATGGTCGCGGCGACCAGGGCGTGGGCGGGGTTCTGCAGCAGCAGGCCCCGCTCGCCGGTTCGCTGCGGCGGCGGGAGCAGGCCCGTGCCCTCGCCGTCCTCCGGATCGAGCAGGCCGGCCAGGGCACGCAGCACCGTGGACTTCCCGCTCCCGCTCGCGCCCGCGAGCAGCACGCGCTGCCCGGCGGGGATCGCGAGGTCGAGCCCGGCGATCGTCGGCTCCCGCCGGGTCAGGGGTCGCCAGGTCAGACCGGTCAGCTGGTGACCGGTCGTGACGGAGGAGCGGGGCGCGGGGATCGTGGCCTCCCGGTCAGACCGCGACGGTCCGGGCGTGCTCCCGGCCGGCGGCGAGGGAGTCCACCGCCCCGGTGGCGACCAGCGCTCGGGTCGCCGCCCAGCCGAGCACGCCGCACAGCAGCGCCCCGGAGATGAGGAAGAACCCGAGCATCGCGCCGGAGAAGCCCCAGCTCATCTCCTGGTAGTAGGCGAACCTCTCCCAGCCCCACTCGAGCAGGGCGGCGAGCACGCCGCCCAGGATCGCGACCGGCAGGGTGTAGCGGCGGTAGCGGGTCAGCAGGAAGGCGAGCTCGACGCCGCCGCCCTGCAGGAGACCGGAGATCGCGGTGCCCCAGCCCCACTGGCTGCCCAGCAGCATCGAGAGCACGGCGGCGATCATCTCCGCCAGCAGGGCGGCGCCCGGCCTGCGCACGATGAGACCGGCGAGGATCGCGGGCAGGAACCAGATCCCTGCGAGCAGCCCCTCGGCGGGCTTGAACGCCGCGGTGAGCGGACCGATGAGCGTGTACAGCTGGCCGTAGCCCAGGAACGCGACCCCGAAGGCCGCCCCGATCAGCACGGTGACCAGCAGGTCCACGGTACGGAAACGAGTCATCACTTCTCCTTCCCAGTGGAAGGGGCGCAGGGCACCGGCGGTGCCCCCACGGAAATCCCGACTCCCTACGCCGGTGCGAGCCGGATCAGGTTCGAGGGTCTGCGCCTGCGCGCACTCTCAGCACCCTGCGGTGCTCCCCTGTCAGTGGATGACGATCGACCAGTCTACGCGACCGGGTCCGCTCGTCCGGTCAGCGTCGTGCGCGGATCGCCTGGTCGACGGCGTCGGCGGTCGCGTGCGGGTCCTCGGGGGAGAGGATGTACTGCGTCGTCCCCCGGCCGATGATCTCGACCATCGTGCCCTCGCGGGTGACCAGCATCCTGTAGGGACGTTGCAGGTCATCGAGGGTGAACACCTTGCGGGAGCCGACCGGGGTCAGCTCGGCGAGCTTCGGGGTGCTCGCGCGGCCCCGCCGCCAGCCGTAGCCGCCCAGGGTCACGCCCACCGTCGACCGCGGCAGCTCGCGCAGCTGCACGGTGCGGAAGTCCTCGAGCGGCCAGGCCCGGCGCGGCAGGAAGCCGCCGAGGCTCACCGTCAGCCCGTGCTCGTCGACGATGAAACGGGTCCACTGACCCATCCACGTCCACAGCGCGAGGGCTGCGAAGAGCGCCACCACCAGCAGGACGCCGAGCGCCGTGGAGCGCTGGGCCATGATCAGCGCGAGCACGGCCCCGGCCAGCAGCGTGAGCCCGATCCGGGTCCAGCCGATGGCCGAGGGCCGGGTGCGGCCCACGTAGAAGGGCGCCTCGGGCCTCACCAGATGCTCACCCGCTCCTCGGGGGCTCGGTACATCGCGTCGCCCTCGACCACGCCGAAGGCGGTGTGGAACTCCTCGAGGTGGCCGACCACGGTGTTGCAGCGGAACTCCATCGGGGCGTGGGGATCCACGGCCAGGCGACGGATCGCCTCCTGGACCCGGTTCCGGCCGCGCCACACGGTGGCCCACGACCAGAACACGCGCTGGAGGCCGGTGAAGCCGTCGATCTCGGCGGCGACCTGCTCCTCGTCGTGGCTGGCCAGGTAGGCCTTGACGGCGATGGACAGACCGCCCAGGTCGCCGATGTTCTCACCGATGGTGAGGGCTCCGTTGACCCGGTG
This sequence comes from Brachybacterium ginsengisoli, assembly GCF_002407065.1. Taxonomy (NCBI): domain Bacteria; kingdom Bacillati; phylum Actinomycetota; class Actinomycetes; order Micrococcales; family Dermabacteraceae; genus Brachybacterium; species Brachybacterium ginsengisoli. Next base: position 2,470,535 of record NZ_CP023564.1, on the reverse strand, counting down.
GGAGTCGTCGAGCTCCCGGGGGGAGAGGGTCGAGTACTGGGTGATCAGCTGCGCGGCGCGGGTGTCGAAGGCCTCGCGGTCCTCGGGCGTCCACCAGGAGATCAGGTTGCCGTCGCCGTCGTACTTCGAGCCCTGGTCGTCGAAGCCGTGGCCCACCTCGTGCCCGATGACCGCACCGATGCCGCCGAAGTTCACGGCGTCGTCGGCCTCCGCGTCGAAGAAGGGCGGCTGCAGGATGGCCGCCGGGAAGACGATCTCGTTGCGGCCGGGGTTGTAGTAGGCGTTGACCGTCTGCGGGGTCATGTGCCATTCGGTCTCGTCGATCGGCCCGCCCACCTTGGCGAACTCGAAGGCGGCCTCGAAGCGGCGCGAGGCACGAGCGCTGGCGACCAGGTCGCCGGGCACGATCTCGAGCCCGTCGTAGTCGCGCCACTGATCGGGATAGCCGATCTTCGGGATGAACTTCTCGAGCTTCGCGAGCGCCTTCCGACGGGTCTCGGGAGTCATCCACTCGAGGCTTTCGATGGAGGTGCGGTAGGCGGCCATCAGTGCGTCGACCAGCTCGGTCATGCGCTCCTTGTGGGAGACCGGGAAGTGGCGGGAGACGTACTCGCGGCCGACGGCGAAGCCGACCACGCCCTCGACGAAGGCGACGCCGCGCTTCCAGCGGTCGCGCAGCTCCTCTGCCCCCGAGAGGGTCCGACCGGAGAAGTCGAAGTCCTCCTCGACCAGGGCGGCGGGGCCGTACGGGGCGTAGGAGGCGACGGAGTGGAGGGAGAGCCAGGTGCGCAGCACGGCGAGGTCCTCGCCGGCCAGCAGCTCCGCGGCGGCGGTGACGAACTCGGGCTGGCCGATCGAGACCACCTCGAAGGCCTTCGCCGGCGCACCGGTGCCCTCGATGTAGGCGTCCCAGGGGAAGGCCGGCGCCAGCTCGCGGCGCTGCGCATCATCCATCGGGTTGTAGGACTTCTCCCGGTCCCGCAGGCGCACCACGTCCAGGTGGGAGGCGGCGAGGCGGGTCTCGAAGCCCATCACCGCGGCGGCGAGGTCCTCGGCGCTCCCGGCGACCAGGCCCTCGCGTCCGGGGAGGGCGGCGAGGCGGGCGAGGTTCGCGAGGTGCTCGACGTACGCCGTGCGGATCTCGGCGTAGTGCTCCTCGCGGTAGTAGGACTCGTCCGGCAGGCCGAGGCCTCCCTGATGAATCTTGACCTGGTAGTTCGTCGAGTCCATGTCGTCGGTCCAGACGTAGGCCAGCAGTGCGGAGGCGCCGGAGTCCGGGGCGGCCATGACCCGCACCACCTGATCGAGGTCCGCGGCGGCGGCGACGGTGCCCAGCAGGTCCTCGAGCACGCCCACCCCGGCGGCCTCGATCGCGTCGGTGTCCATGAACATGCGGTACAGGGCGCCCACCCGGTCATGGTCCGTGGCGGGGACCTGCTCGGCGCGCGGGTCGCGGGAGGTGACGTCGGCCGCCGCCTCCTCGACGATCTCCCGCACCCGCTCCTCGGAGAGGTCGCGCAGGGCGTGGAAGGCACCGTCGCTCGAGCGGTCAGCGGGCATCACGTGCTCGCTGAGCCAGCGGCCGTTGACGTGCCCGAAGAGGTCGTCCTGGATCCGGACGGACTCGTCGACCTGGTCGAGGGAGAGGCCGGAGGGGCGAGCGGAGGGGGCAGTGGTCATCATCGGCTCCTGCGAGGTGTGGAGGGGGTACGGCGGGTCAGAGGACGTTCAGGCCGAACACGGCGAGCAGCAGGGCGAGCAGCCCGAGCCCGAAGGGCGCGTAGGCCCAGGGGCTGCGGGAGCGGCCGGCCGGCGGGCGGCGGTGCAGCACCAGCGTGGACAGGCCCACGCCGATCGAGAGCACGACGGTGCCGATCACGAGCACCGGGGAGAGGATCACCAGGACCGTGGCGCCGACCTGGAACATGACCGTTCCGAGCACGTCCAGCAGTCGCATCACGACGGTGGAGCGGGCGCCGACGCGGTGCGCGAGCAGGGTCGAGATCGCCTCCTCGGACCACTCGCCGGGGCGGGCGATCCGCTGCCGGGTGGTGACCGTCTGCGCGGTGGCGAGGATCAGCCACACCAGCGCGCAGCCGGCGCCCACCCAGATCCCGAGCTCCGAGCGGATGTCCGCCGGCCACAGCAGGATCGCGAGCAGCACGGCGGCGACGCGCAGCAGCTCGTCGACGACGCTGCGCACGGCCAGCAGGCCGGGGTTCACGGCCAGCTGGGTGCGGGTGCGGGCCACGAACAGGCTGGTGGCGATCAGGGAGATCAGCTGGGCGGCGCCGAGGCCGATGCCGAGCAGCAGGGTGACCGGGGAGAGCGGGGCGACGGGGAGGATCGCGAGCAGCAGCACGACGCCCACCGCGGGGATCAGCAGCGCTTGGATCGACAGTCCCTTGACGAGATCCCGGACGAGGTCCGCGCCGGTGGGCGGATGGTCGTGGCCGGTGTGGTCGTGCGGGTCGTCGCAGTGCGGTGCGGAGGCCGCAGGGGTGTCTGGCATGGGGCTCCTTCTGGGTCCTCACCAGGGTACCGGGGACGGACAGGATGCGATCCGACGCCCTCGGTGTGGAACCATGGGCCCGTGAGGACGGATGCGATGACCACCGGGGGAGAGGGCCTGTCGCCCCTCCAGCGCCAGCGCGCTGTGGGCGCCGTCGTGGCCGCAGCCGCCGGGGACGCCCTGGGTGCTCCCTACGAGTTCCAGCCGCCCGTGCCCGACGTCGAGGAGATCGACATGATCGGGGGCGGCGTCCTCGACTGGCAGCCGGGGGAGTGGACCGACGACACCGCGATGGCGATCGTGGTCCTGGAGGCGTCCCTCGCCGCGTCGGACGGCCATGACCTGCGGCTCGACACCGCTCAGGACCACATCGCCCGGGAGTGGTACTCCTGGTCGCTGGGCACTCCGGACATCGGCACGCTCACCTCGCAGGTGGTCCGCACCGCCGCCGATCTCGCCCGGGAGGACGGCCATTACGCGCCCCGGGCCAAGGACTTCCGGATCGCGGCGAGCACCGCCCACGAGCAGCTCCCCGCCTCCGCCGGGAACGGATCGCTGATGCGCGCGCACGTCACCGTGCTGCCCTATCTGCTCTCCCCGGAGGAGGATGCGGTCGAGGCGATCACCGCGGTGTGTCGCTTGACACACGTGCATCCCGACACGATCGAGGCGAACATCCTGTGGGGCCTGGCGGTGCGCCGCGCGATCCTCACCGGCGAGATCGATGTGCGGGTGGGGCTCGCGCAGCTGTCCGAGGAGCGGCGCGAGGTCTGGCTCGAACGGATCGAGGAGGCGGAGCAGTCCACCCCGGAGATGTTCCGTCGCAACGGCTGGGTGGTCGGCGCCTTCCAGGCCGCCTGGGCCGCGATCTCCGGCGTCAGCCCGATCCCGGAGGGGAAGTTCGCCCAGCGCGATGCCCTGGTGGTGGCGCTGCGATCCGCCGTGCGCGCCGGCTACGACACCGACACGGTCGCCTGCATCACCGGGGCGCTGATGGGGGCGGCCCTCGGTCCGAAGGCCGTGCTGCCCGAGTGGCGGCGCATGCTCTTCGGCTGGCCGAGCTACGAGGTCGACGAGCTCTGGGGCCTGGTGGAGCGCGTGATCGCCCCGATGGTCCGCGAGGGCGGCGAGGGGACCCGCGCATGAGCCGGGCGAGCTGGGATCTGCGGGTGCTCAGCTGGAACCTGTGGGAGCTGCGCGGTGATCTCGCGGCGCTCGTGGAGGCCGTCCGGGATCTGGAGCCGGACATCCTGCTGGTCCAGGAGGCTCCGCGGTTCGTGCTGCCGACGACGCGGCTGCGCTGGTTCGCCCGGCAGATCGATCGCCGGATCCTGCTCGGCGGGGCGGGCGGGCGCGGCCTGGCGATCCTCGCGACCGACGAGGTCGCTGCCCAGGTGATCCGTCGCGGCGCGCATCCCGTGGCCCAGACCGTCTCGGACCTGAACTCGACCTATCCGCGCGGCGTCGCCGCCCTGCGCCTCTCGGTGCCGGGCGGCGGGACGGCCGTGGTCGCCGCGACCCACCTGGCGCTGCAGGAGGACAACCGGATGCGTCATGCGGAGCACCTCTCCGCCCTGGTGCGCGGCGCCGGGGCGCCGGTGATCCTCGGCGGGGATCTCAACGAGACCGCCGACGGGACCGCCCGCCGCCTCCTGTCCCCGCTGCTGCGCGATCCCGCGAGCCCCGAGGAGCACACCTTCCCCGCCGCATCGCCGACCCGACGGATCGACGCGGTGCTGGTCACCGACGGCATCGAGGTGCGCGAGGCGCGGTCGGTGCATTCGACGCGGACGGTCGACGAGGCGCGGCTGTCCGGGGCGTCGGACCATCTGCCGACGCTGCTGGACGTCTCCCTCTGATCTCGCCGATCCCCGGCCGGGCCGGTCCCGGAGCGGATCAGCCCCGGGCGTGCAGCCCGGTGCGCAGCAGCACCACGTCGTCCTGGCCGCCGACGTGCCGGATCGCGATGCCTCCGTCCGCGTCCCCGACGACGGTGAGCTGGGTGCGATAGGAGTCCACCGCCCGTCGCACGGTCTCGGCGGTCCCGGGGTGGTCCCGCTCGAGGATCCGCGGATCAGACCCCGGAACCTGTGGGAGGGTGCTGGCGACCTCGAGCAGGGGGACCCCGGTGCGGGCGCTCGCGCCGACGGCGACGTGATGGGCGCGGACGTGATCGGGGTGCCCGTAGGTCCCCTCGTCGTCGTAGCCGAGGATCACGTCGGGGCGCACCGACTCGATGAGCGCGGCGAGGTCGCCGACGGCCTCGTCGAGGGGGCGCAGGGAGAAGCTGTCGGGCCCGGCGGTGTCCGCGGGGCCGGCGAGGCCCTCGCGCACCCACCGCATGCCGGAGTCCCGGAAGCGGCGCGGTGCGGAGGCCTGGGCGAGGGCGGGGGCGGTGCCGAGCCAGTGCCGCTCGGCGATGCCCAGGGCGGCGGTCGCCGCGGCGATCTCCGCCTCGCGGATCTCCTCGAGCGCTCGGGTGTCCCCGGGCTCGATCGCGCCGGCCACGATCTCACCCTCCTCCCCGCGGGTCGCCGTCACCAGCACCACCCGGGTGCCGCTCGCGGCGAGGGAGGCGAGGAGGGCTCCGGTGGAGAGGGACTCATCGTCCGGATGGGCGTGGACCGCGAGGATCGTCGAGGCCTCGTCGAGGAGGCGCCAGGGATCGGGGACGGGGGCCGGGCCGGATGCGGCGGGCGTGGTCATGAAGCGTCTCCCGAGGTGTGGTGTGCGAGGACGGAGGTGTACAGGCCGGAGAGGGCCTCGGCGACGGCGGCCCAGGTGCGGGTGGCCGCGAACTCCTGCGCGGAGTGCACGGCGGTGCGGTACCCGTCGGCATCCCCGAGCAGGGACTGGAGGGCTTCGGCCCAGACATCGGGGTCACGGCTCTCCAGCACGATCCCGTCCGGACCGACGGCCTCCTGCACCCCGCCCGCGCAGCGCCAGGCGAGCACCGGGGTGCCGCTGGCCTGTGCCTCCAGAGCGACCAGGCCGAAGGTCTCCGACCAGCTGGTCAGCACGAGGGCCCCCGCGCAGCGCATTGCCTCGGCGAGCTCGTCGCGTCCCAGGGAGCCGGCGAAGTCGACCCGGTCCTCGACCCCGAGCTCGCGCGCCAGTCCGCGCAGCTCCTCGAGGTACTCCGAGAAGTCCTGGGAGACGCCGCCGGCGAGCACGAGCCGGGCTCCGAGCGCCGGGTCCAGGCGGGCGAGGACCTCGAGCGCGAGGTCGGGGCCCTTCAGCGGCTGGAGACGCGCGGTGAACAGGAGGGTGGGGCGGATCCGCCGCTCCTCGACGTCGGGGCAGGGGCGGAAGCGCTCGAGGTCCACACCGGGGCGGACCACGCCGAGCCGCGAGCCGGGGACCCCGTAGCGCTCGCCGACCGTGCGCGCCTCGGCCTCGGAGACCGCGACGACCAGGTCGGATCCCGTGGCGGCGAACTGCTCGCCGGGGATGCGGCCGTCGGACTCCGCGGGCTCGCCCGCGTCGAGGGTGCGGGCGCCGTCCGGAGCGGCGACCGAGTGGAAGGACTGCAGATGGGGGATGCCGAGCTCGCGGGCGACCGGCAGGGCGGCGACGCCGCTGAACCAGTGGTGGGAGTGCACGACGTCCCAGGGGGTCGGGTCGTCCGCGGCGGTGAGCGCCTCGTGCAGAGCGCTGCGGAACGGGGCGATCGCCTGCTCCATCGCGCTCTTGGCCAGCGGAGCAGGCGGACCGGCGACGAGGTGATGGAGGCGCACGCCGTCGGCGATCTCGACGATGTCCGGCGAGTCGGTGTCGCTGCGGCGGGTGAAGAGGTCGACGCGGTGACCGAGGCGGGCGAGGGCGAGGGCCTGTTCGAGCACGACCACGTTCATCCCGCCGGCGTCCGCTCCGCCGGGCTCCTCGAGCGGGGAGGTGTGCAGGGAGATCGCGGCGATGCGCAGGGGGGCGTCCGACATGCCCGCCATCCTAGGCGGGAGGTCCGGGGACGCCGCTGCCCGAGCGACCTGCCAGTGGCACAGGGTGCACTGCTGTTCGCCCGTGACGAAAATGGACGCGGCCTGCGTCACGGGAAGTTGAATTGGGCACCGGCTTGCTCCAGCCTGAAAAGCATGGAAACGGCGGAGAAGGTTGACTGGGCTGCGTTGAACGCCCATGCGGCGGGCCGCCCTGCTCGTCGCCTGGTGGCCAAGGCGATCGCTGCGGCCGGAGGTGACCGCCGCCCCGGGGTGGTGCTCGATCTCGGCGCCGGCGCCGGTGCCGACTCCCTGCAGTTCGCCCGGCACGGCTGGACGGTGCACGCCTACGACAGCGACGACACCCTCGCCTCGCGGCTGGTGGAGAACGAACGGATGACCGGTTCGGTGCGTTTCCACCACACAGACATCGCGGATGTCCCCGAATTCCCTGCCGCGCAGATCGTCTATTCGACGTACACGCTCGGCCTGCTGGGCCCCGAGGCGCTTCCCGCGGTGTGGAGGAAGCTGGTGGACGCCCTGCCGCGCGGCGGTGTGATGGCGGTGGACTTCTTCGGCACCAACGACTCCTGGGCGGAGCGACCGGATGTGGCCACCCTCCCGCTCGAGGAGATCGACGAGATGTTCCGCGGCTTCCAGGTGATCGATCGCTCCGTCCGGGACGAGGACGGCCGCTTCCTCGCCGACAAGAAGCACTGGCACGTCATCACGACCCTCGCGCGGAAGACCCGCTGAGCACCCGATCCCTCAGCGCGGCGGTGGACGCCGTCATGGCCAGTCGCATCACGGCCTCCGAGCCGAGCCGCCATCCCTGACCAGGGAGAGCCCGACGCAGGGCATACCGGTGCAGCGCCCGACGCACCTCCGCGTTCCCACACACGGCGAGCGAGAGCGAGAGGGCGTCCCGGAGCGCGGTGTTCGCGCCGTGACCGAGGTTCGGAGCCATCGCATGCGCCGCATCGCCCAGCAGCACCACGTCCTCCCGGACCGGCCACACCGGTGGTGCCGTGTGGATGCCGTGGATGAGGGTCCGCTGCGGGGTCGCGGCGTCGAGCACGGCGTCGATCGCCTCGCGGTGACCGCCGATCGTGCGGCGGAGGTGGGCGAGGTCCTCGGCGGGTGATGACGTGCGGTGCTCGGGGAGGCAGGCGAACCAGTTCGTGCCGATCCCGGCGAGGGGCGTGATGCCGAACAGCCAGCCGCGTCCCCAGGTCTCGGAGATCTCGGGCGGCTCGAGCGCCGTGGTGCCGCGCAGCACGGTCAGTCCGTGGGAGCGGGCGCGCGGACGGCCGGGCCAGCCGGAGCGCCGGGTCAGGGAGTGGACGCCGTCGGCCCCGACGAGGAGGTCCGCACCGGCGCGGAGCGGACGGACGTCCTCGATGCGCCGCCGGGTGGTCGTCACCCGGTCGGGGAGCGCATCCAGGAGGATCCGCACCAGCTCTGAGCGGGAGACGAGCAGAGCGTTTCCGGCGGGGACGGTGGCGAGGATGCGACCGTCGGCGGCGCGGAGCGTGCCCACCTCGGGAGCGGCGGAGATCGACCGCACCTCCTCGAGCACCCCGAGCCGTGAGAGCACCTGCTGAGCCGGGGAGAACAGCCCGAGAGCCGTGCCGACGGCGGGGGTGGTGAAGCGCTCGTCGACGAGCTCGACCTCGTGGCCGTCGGCGGCCAGCAGATGCGCGGCGGCGAGCCCGGAGACGCCTGCGCCGAGAACGCGGACGGTGAGCGGTGTCGACATGGGATGGCCTTCCTCGACGACGCGGCGATGGTTCCGGCGCTGGCTCCGGTGCTGGGGAGCATCGCGCCCACGCTGCCGTCACCGTCACGCTCGATGAAGCGACCCTACGCGGGCGATGGCTCGGGTGGGGGATCGGCCACGGCCTCGGCCTCGGCCACCGCCTCGGCCACCGCCTCGACCTCGTCCTCGGCGGGGAGGCGGGCGAGCAGCGGGGGAGTCCGGGAGATGCCCTGTGCGCCGTGGGGACTGGTCCACGCCCAGGCGACGGGTGGTGGTTCCTCGGGCGCTTCCGTCTCCGCGGTGCTCTGCGGAGCGAGCGGCTCGAGGTGCCAGGGGCCGAGCTCCTTGAGGAGGTTGCAGCGCACGCACAGTCCCTGACCGTTCGCGAAGCTGGTGGGTCCGCCTCGATGGTGGGGGACCACGTGATCGCTCTGACGGATGATCGCGTTGCACCATGGGGTGCGGCAGGTGGTGTCCCGCCAGCGGATCATGCGGGCCAGGCCCGCCGGGAAGGCGCGGGAGCGGGACTCCATCGCCACCAGCTCCCCGGTGGAAGGCGCCCGGTAGAGGCGTCGGAAGAAGGCGGAGACCTCCCCGTCGGGATGCTGGTCAGCGCTCTCGATCTCGTGCACCGTCCCGGGAGGTAGGCCTCTGAGGGTGTCGCGCACGATGTGCGCCGGGATGATGCCGTACCCCTCGATCCGGGCCGTCTCGGCGTCGTCGTCCCGGCCCAGCAGTGCGGAGTCGGTGATGACGATCCCGACCTCGACGACGGGATGTCGACGAGGACGCGCGGGGGAGCCTGCGGAGGAGAGGACCGCGTCCACCAGCAGGTCCGCCTGCAGCGCGGGCGAGGAGGTCTTCGCGCCGTCGGCGCGCAGGGAGCCCGCCTGCGCCTGCAGGGAGTGCATGAGGGCGGCGGCGTCGAGGCCGCGCAGGATCGCGGTCACCCTAGCCATCCCGTCCGCCAGCGGGGTCATCGTCACGTGCCGCGCCCGGGCTGCACGCTCGGCGCGCTCACGCGAGGTGCCGGGCTCCAGGTGCTGCACCAGCTCCTCGATGTCCGAGCGCAGGCGCCTGTGGCCCTTGCCGTGAAGGGTCTGCGGATCCTGACGGATCATCTCGTCGATCCGTCGGCAGGTCTCGGGAGAGGCCGTGGACAGCGCACCTGCCACGGCGGAGGCCTGCTGCTCGCTCAGGGCGCCCTCCCGCAGCGCCTCCACCGTGCCGGGCATGTCCTGGACCAGACGCCGGGATGAGGCGAGCGAGAAGGACGAGGCGGCAGGGGAGATGCGCCGGGCCAGCGCGATCTCCCCGGCCGCGCCCCGACTCTGCTCGGAGGAGGGGACGTCGCGCCGGGCGTCGGCGCGGCGGAGCCGCTGCTCGGCGGTCACCTGCCAGCCGGCGTCCATCGCGGCGAGGGAGGACCGCAGCTGATCGATCCCGGCGAGCACCGAGAGCGCCTCCCCGGGCGATCCGGCGGCGGTGTCCGGCAGAGCGTCGCGCACCGACCGGGTGCTCGTGAACGCCTGGAGGGTGGCGCCGAGGACTCGGGCGAGCACGAGCCGCGCGGCGGGGCTCGCCTCGATCCCGACGAGTGCAGCGGCGGCCCCGTCCAGGGCGTCCGGCGGGCCGACACGACGGCGCCGGGACCGCTCCGCGGAGCGGTGCTGCTTCGCGGGGTCGTCCCCGGCGTTCGTCGGCATCGTCGATTCCATGCCCTCGATCGTATGCAGGTTCGATACCGGATTGCACCGTCAGGAGAAATCTGTGGATAACTCGGTGAAGCCGCCAAGCCATGAACACTGAATGTGAACTCGAGTGTGTACGAACCGGTCCTGTGGAGGAACGGTCAGGGCCTCCCACCTGGCATTCTCTCTGAGAGGCCGACCGCTCGTGCTCAGGTGGCGCAGCCGTCCCGGAAGGCGGAGCGGCGGGTTTGCAGGAATGTGGATGAATCGAACGTGGGGAGGGGCCGTCATCGGTTCAGAAGCGTCGACGACGCCCCGGACCCCCGGCCCTCACCGACCCAGCAGCGTCAGCACCGCCGTCACCCGGCGGTGCACGCTCGCATCCTCGCTGAGCCCGAGCTTCGCGAACAGCCGCTGCGTGTGCTTCTCCACCGCGCCGCCGCTGATGAACAGCCGCTCGGAGATGCCGGCGTTCGTGAGCCCCTCGCCCATCAGCTCGAGCACCTCGCGCTCACGCGGGGTGAGCTCGTCCAGCGGGGTGCGGCGCCTCGAGGAGATGACCTGCCCCACCACATCCGGATCGATCGCGACCCCGCCGGCGGCCACGCGCTCGATCGACTCCAGGAAGGAGCGGATGTCGAACACGCGGTCCTTGAGCAGGTAGCCGGTGGCGTGCTCCCCGGACTCGATGAGCTCGGTCGCATAGCCGACCACCACGTACTGGCTGAGCAGCATGATCGGCGCCTCGGGCCATCGGGCGCGGATCTCCTGCGCGGCGCGAAGCCCCTCGTCGGTGTGGCTGGGAGGCATGCGGATGTCGGAGATGATCAGGTCCGGCCGCAGCTCGAGCGCCCTCGCCACCAGCTCGGTGCCGGTCGACGCGGTGCCCGCGACCTCATGGTCGTTGTCCTCGAGCACCAGGCGCAGGCCCTCGCGGATCAGTGCGGAGTCGTCGGCGATCAGGACGCGCACGGGATCACCGCCTCGATCCGGGTTCCGTGGGCGGGCGGCGAGGCGACCGTGAGCCGTCCCTCCAGGGAGGCCACCCGGCCGGCCAGTCCGGCCAGCCCGCCCCCGGTGCGCATCTCGGCGCCGCCGCGCCCGTCGTCCTCGATCCTCACCCGAGCATCATCCCCGATCCGGGCCACCTCCACATTCACCGACCCGGCACCGGAGTGCTTCGCGGCGTTGGTGAGCGACTCGGAGACCACGTAGTAGATGCCGATCTCCACATGCTCGGGCAGCTCGAGCTCCGGGCACTCGACGGTGGTCGGGATCGGGGAGATCGCGGCGAGCTCGGTGAGCGCGGCGTGCAGGCCGCGGTCCACCAGCACCGGCGGGGCGATGCCGCGGGAGAGTCGGCGCAGGTCGTCGAGGGTCTGCCCCAGCTGCTCGCGCGTCTCACGCAGCACGGCCCGTGCTCGCTCCGGATTCCGGTCGGCCAGCGACTCGATCCGGGCGAGGTCCATCGAGGCGCGCACCAGGCGCTGCTGCGGTCCGTCGTGGAGGTCGCGCTCCAGGCGGCGCAGGGCCGTGGACTCCGCGCTGCGGCCGGCGGCCCGGGACTGCTCGGTGCGGTGGAGGCGCTGCTGCTCCTGGTGGCGCGAGCTCAGCAGGCCGCGCGCCACGCCCTGGTGCAGGAGGGTGAGTCCGCGGACCACCGGGCCCAGGGTGATCAGGAAGAGCAGGCCGGCGAGGAACTGCAGCAGGAGATCGGCCGGGAGCGTGTAGGGCTCCGGGACGCCCACGAGCTCCCCGAGCCCATGGCGCCCGTCGCCGGGGAGGACCTGCTCGAGGATCAGGGTGCTGAGGGGTCCGCCGATGGTGCCGATCGCGCCGACGGTCCAGGCGAGGGCGAGCGGGAAGGTCACCAGGACAAGCACGAAGTTGACCAGCACCCACAGCGAGTCCAGCCAGTTCTGCGGGTCGGTGAGCGGGGTGAGCATCCGGCGGATCCCCCCGGCGCCCTCCGGCGGCCGCACCGGTGCGGGGGAGGGGAGGTCGGTGCCCAGCAGGGCGGACTGCACCCCGCGCTCGGCCTTCGCGAATCCGTGCGCGACGAGCACCGCGGCGACCAGTATCGGCAGCCCGATCCACACCACGACGGTGGAGGCCCCGGCAGAGAGCAGGCCGATCACGAGCGAGAAGCCGACGGTGCCCAGCAGCAGGGCGAGGAAGGAGTAGGCGAGGAAGCGCCCGATGCGCGCGGCCCATCGGCCGACGCTCCACGACTCGTCGGGTTGCAGCACGTCGGCAGCGGGGGCGGAGGAGGGGCTGAGAGCTCTCACGGTGGTCATGTCTCCACTCTGGCGGCGAGGAGGCGCCGCTCCCATCCTGGCACCGGGTCAGAGGATGTCGGGCTGGCCCGACATCGGGTCATTCCTGCTCGCAGATCTCCTTGAGCGTCGCGAGGTCTTCCGAGACCGCTGCGGCGTCCTCCGCGAACTCCTGCTCGCTCATCGAGCCCCGGCGCAGGGTGAAGACCACCTCGCAGCGGGTCTCGTCCAGCGCCAGCACCCGCATGGGGTTCAGCACGGACTCGCCGCTGGGGAGGGTCACGGTGTGGTCGACGACCCCGTACTCGTTCTCCGGCACGAAGCTGACGAGCACCCGACCCATCGGCGAGGTCATCGACCACTGCGTCACCTCGCGCTTCACCTCGCCGCCGGCGAGCCCTGCGGCCCAGCGCGGCAGGTTGCGCGGATCGCTCGCGACCTCGTACACCTCGCGCCACGGGCGCTCGATGACGACGTCGAGGTGGCGGGTGGTGCTCGGTCCGGTGCTCTCGTCCATGGGCGGGACGCTAGCAGGCGCGGGCGACCCGCCGCTCTCCCGAAGCACGCTCTCTCATCGGAGGCGCGGGGCGCTCGAGGAGGTCTCGGTCGTGCGGGTGCCGGTCCGCGCCGCCTCGGCCTGCTCCACGGTGGAGCGCACGGCCTGGGACCAGGGCGTGGGCTCCAGCCCCTCCTGAGTGGTGAGGATGCCCGGCTGCAGGACGCAGGGCTCCGACCAGATCCGCGAGATGCCGGACAGCTCCCGGGCGAAGGTGTTCACGCCGGACAGCGCGCGCAGGGCGAGGATCGGGATCCGCAGCGGCCGACGGTCCGGCTGTCCCAGGAGCGACGAGGCGAGGGCGGCCAGCTCGCGCTGCGAGCGGGCAGGGGCCGACGGGGCATGCAGCACCGCGTCCCCGCTCGGGGCGAGGCGCTCGGCGTGCCGGGCCGCATGGAGCATGGCGGCGGCGAGGTCGGGGAGATGGGTGAGCGTGTGCGGGGCGTCCGCAGCGGCGACCACGACAGGGCGCCGCCCCGCGGCGATGCGTTCGATGATCATCGCCGAGGCGACCGCGGCGCCGGTGCCCACGGCCGTCGGGCCCACGAGGTCCGAGGCGACCAGGCTGATCGTTTGCGCGGCGTGGCGGCGGCGCTGCTCGAGCAGGGCGATGCGCGCCTCGCCCTTCGCGTCCAGCGGCGTCGGTCCGGCGCCCTCGACCAGGTTCCGGGCCTCGCCCTGGAAGCCGTACATCGACTCCGGGAAGAGGGCCGGGATCCCGCGCTCGACGGCCGCGTCGAGCACGGCGAGCTCGCGAGGCGGCAGGTCGCGTCGCCAGATGCGTGCGTCGTAGGCGGCATGGAAGACGGCGTGGACCGCGTCGACCCCGGTCAGGGCCGCGGCGAGCGCGGTCGGGTCGAGCACGTCGCCGGCGACGCGGTCGATGCCCGGGGAGGGGGCGACCTCGCTGCGCCGCAGGATGGTGACGCGGTCGCCGTCCGCCCGAGCGCGCTCGATGAGCGCACGGCCGATCTGACCTTCACCGATGACGAGATGATGCATGGGAACTCCCGAAGTGTGAGCACTGCTCTCTGAAGTGGATGAAAACAGTGAACACCGCTCTCGGTTCGGAGTCAAGAGCACTGCTCTCGGAATGTGGCAGGATGTCGCCATGGTCGAGCAGAGCAGTCAGGACGAGAGCGCGAGCGGTCGCCCCGCGACCCCGCGGGCGCAGGCCCGGGAGCGCACGATGGCCCGCATCGTGGAGCTCGGGAACGCCCAGCTGGCCGAGTGCGGAGCGGCGGAGCTGAGCGTTCGGGAGATCGCACGGGGCCTCGGCATGGTCTCCTCCGCCGTCTATCGCTACGTGAGCAGCCGCGACGAGCTGCTCACCCTGCTGATCGTCGACGCCTACGGTGACCTCGCCGACGAGGTCGACGCCGCGCTCGCGACGGTGGACGGAGAGGACCCGCGCACACGCTTCCGCGCGCTCGCCGTGGCGATGATCCGCTGGGCGATTGCGCACCCCGAGCGCTGGACCCTGCTCTACGGCACCCCCGTGAGCGGCTACGACGCCCCGGCGGAGACCACCAACGCCGACGGCACGCGCGTCATCGCCCGCGTGCTGGAGATCGCGGCGGCATCAGCGGGCGACCCGCGTCGCGACCTGGAGATCTCCTCGGAGGTCGCGGCGCTCCTGGACAGCCACCTCGCCCAGTTCTCCGTCGACGCGGGGGCGGAGGCCGGGGTGCGGGCGGTGACTGCCTGGAGCAGCCTCGTCGGCGTCATCAGCGCCCACGTGTTCCGTCAGCTGGGAGCCGATGCGGCCGCCATCGGCGAGCAGATCCTGGCCACCCAGGTCGAGCTGCTCGCCGAGCTCCTCACCGGGGACTGACCGCCGCACCGCGCCGCTGATCCCAGGCCTCCGCAGCGACCCGTGCGGCGGCGTGCACCGAGGCGGGCTCGCGGATCCGGGCGCCCTCGACCTCCGGCACCACGACCACCCAGCGCGACCGACCACGACGGCGCATCCGCCCCACCTCGATCCCGCGACCCGCCGTCGTGGGCAGGAGCAGGGCGCCGCTCGGGCCCACCTGCAGCAGAGCGGCGAGCTCCGGACGCCGCTCCACCAGGAGGGCGCGGATCTGCTCCCGCTCGACCTGAGCGGTGCCGCCTGTCGAGGGGTGTGCGAGGACCGGTCCTGTGGTGGTCATGCCGCGAACCTAGCGACCGGGTCCGACAGACGACGGACCGACCCGGTCAGCCCCGGCCCGTGACCCCGCTCAGCGCCGCCGCGAACAGCTCCCGGTGCTCCGTGACGAAGTCCGCGGCCCCGCGCCAGTGCGCGCCGTGGCCCTCCACGAACATCGTCCCCCAGGGCTCGCGGCCCTCGCGGTGCGCCGATTCCAGCATCGTGTGCATCGCCTCGGTGCGATCGATCATCGCGTCCGGCAGCTGCGCGCGGAGCGCGGCATCGGCCCCGTAGCCGTCGACCAGGGCGGCGAGATCGGCGGCCGCCTCCGCAGGTCGCGCCGACGGGTCGTTGAGGGTGAAGGCCTGCGCGGAGTACGCGAGGTCCCAGAGCCGCGTGCTGGGTGCCGCCCCGTCCCAGTCGATGAACACCCACCGCTCCCCGAGGATGAGGTTCCACGGGGTGAGGTCGCCGTGGCAGATCAGATCCTCTCCGCCGCCGGGCACCGGGAGCAGCGGCTCCCAGGGCGTCGGCGCCGACGGGGTGAAGCCCTCGCTGGCGTCGTGGATCGCGCGCAGCACCGTGCCGACGCGCCGCAGCTCCACAGGGGTCAGGGGAGGGGAGTCCATGGCGAGCGGGCCCGGCACGAACTCCTGGACCTGACGCCCCTGCTCGTCCCTGCCCAGCGGGGCGGGGACGTCCACGCCGGCGGCGGCGACGGTGCGCATCAGCTCGTGGACGGCGGCGGTCGTCGGCCCCCAGGGCTTGCGGACGGTGTCGCCCGCACGGACCACGCCCTCGGTCGCGTTGCCGCCGCTCAGCGGCTGTTCCTCGGGTCGGTGCATCCGGTCACCGTAGCGAGTCCGTAGGCTGGTCGCCATGACATTCTCCGCCTACTCCGCCCGGGCCCAGGAGTACGCGGACCTGCTGGGGAGCATGGAGGCGATGTCCCCGACGGACGAGCGGACGATCCTGGACTGGGCGGGCACGGTGCGGGGTCCGCTGCTGGATGCCGGCTGCGGGCCGGGCCACTGGACGGCGCACCTCGCCGCCCGGGGCCACGACGCCCGCGGCATGGATCCGGTGCCCGAGTTCGTCGAGATCGCCCAGCGCGCCCACCCGGGCATCCCGTACTCGCTCGGCACCTTCGCGGACCTCGCACAGCGGCCCGGGAGCTGGGGAGGGATCCTCGCCTGGTACTCGCTGATCCACCTGGAGCCGTCCGCGGTGCCCGAAACCCTCGCGACCCTCCATGACGCGCTCGCCCCGGGCGGTGCGCTCCTGATGGGCTTCTTCGACGGTCCGCGCCAGGAGGCCTTCGACCACGCCGTCGCCCCGGCCCAGCACTGGCCGCTCGATCTGATCTCCGAGCTCGTGGAGCAGGCCGGGTTCGAGGTACTCGACAGCCAGCGGCGCCAGGACCCCGGATCGCGCCCGCACGGAGCGATCAGCGCCCGACGCCGCTGATCGATCGGGTCGGATCCCCCGGGCGGGGGAAGGGCCCCACCCTGCAGGAGGATGCACGGCGGGCCCGGCCCCGGGAGGCTCGATGCCATGACCACAGCACCCCTGTCCCCGACCTCCGCCGCTCTCCGGCTGACCCGCGCCGCCGGAGCGACGATCCTCGTGATCTGCCTCCTGCACACGCTCGTCCTCTCCGTCCACCCCTACTGGGCCGACTGGCTCGCAGGGCCCTTCCGCGACAGCGAGGTGGGTGCCGACGAGGCTGCCCAGTTCTGGGGCCTGCCCGGCGGGTTCGTCGCGCCCGGCGCCCTCCTGGGGCTGATGGTCCTCCGTGAGGGCCGTCTCGGGCGCACCGTCCCCGCCGTCGTCGGCATCGTGCTCGCGCTGTGGGCGAGCGCCTGCTTCTGGGTGGTGGGTCCGAGCGGCTTCCTGCTCGTGCTGGTGCCCGCCGGGATGCTGATCGCTGCGCGCCTCAGTCGCCGAGGATCGCCCCGGTCGACGCGGACTGCACGAGCTTGACGTACTTGCCCAGGACGCCCTTGGTGAACTTCGGCGGCAGCGGCTCCCAGCCCTCGCGCCGGGAGGCCAGCTCCGCCTCGTCCACCAGCAGCTCGAGCGCGCCGGAGCCGACGTCCAGGCGGATCCCGTCCCCGTCGCGCACGAAGGCGATCGGGCCTCCGTCCACCGCCTCGGGCGCGATGTGCCCGACGCACAGGCCGGTGGTGCCGCCGGAGAATCGGCCGTCGGTCATCAGCAGCACGTCCTTACCCAGGCCCGCACCCTTGATCGCGCCGGTGATGGCGAGCATCTCGCGCATGCCCGGGCCGCCCTTGGGGCCCTCGTAGCGGATCACCACCACGTCGCCATGGGTGATCGTGCCGTCGTTCAGGGCGTCCAGCGCCTGCTGCTCCCGCTCGAAGACCCGAGCGGTGCCCTCGAAGACGTCGGACTCGAAGCCGGCCGACTTCACCACCGCGCCCTCGGGGGCCATCGAGCCGCGCAGGATCGTGATGCCGCCGGTGGGGGCGATCGGCGCCGCCGCCGTGCGCAGCACGGTCCCGTCGGCCGGGCGCGGCGCGAGCACCTCGAGGTTCTCGCCGATCGTGCGTCCGGTGACGGTCAGGCAGTCGCCGTCCAGCAGGCCCTCGTCCAGCAGGGTCTTCATGACCACCTGGATGCCGCCGACGTGGTCGACGTCGTTCATGACGTAGCGGCCGTAGGGCTTCAGGTCCGCGAGGTGCGGCACCTCCGCCCCGATGCGGGCGAAGTCGTCCAGGGTCAGGTCCACGTCCGCCTCATGGGCGATCGCCAGCAGGTGCAGCACCGCGTTGGTGGAGCCGCAGAAGGCCTGGACCACCGCGATCGCGTTCTCGAACGCCGCCTTGGTCATGATGTCGTGGGAGGTGTGCCCGCGGCGCAGCATCCCCACCACGGCCTCGCCCGCCGCACGGGAGTCGGCGTCGCGGCGGCGGTCGGCCGACGGGGGAGTGGCCGAGCCCGGGATCGACATCCCGATCGCCTCGGCGACGCTCGCCATGGTGTTCGCGGTGTAGTAGCCGCCGCAGGCCCCCTCGCCGGGGCAGATGGAGCGCTCGATGCGGTCCACGTCCTCACGGCTCATGAGCCCGCGGGCGCAGGCGCCGACCGCCTCGAAGCCGTCGATGATCGTCACGTCCTTCTCCTCGCCGGTGGAGAGGGAGACGCGGCCGGGCATGATCGTGCCCGCGTAGACGAAGACCGAGGCCAGATCGAGCCGGGCGGCGGCCATGAGCATGCCCGGCAGGGACTTGTCGCAGCCGGCCAGCAGCACGGAGCCGTCGAGTCGCTCGGCGCTCATCACGGTCTCGACGCTGTCGGCGATCAGATCGCGGGAGACGAGCGAGTAGTGCATGCCGTCGTGCCCCATGGAGATGCCGTCGGAGACCGAGATCGTGCCGAACTGCAGCGGGTAGCCGCCGCCGGCGTGCACGCCCTCCTTCGCCGCCCGGGCGAGCCGGTCCAGCGAGAGGTTGCACGGCGTGATCTCGTTCCAGGAGCTCGCGATCCCGATCTGCGGCTTGTCCCAGTCCGCATCCCCCATGCCGACCGCGCGCAGCATCCCGCGCGAGACGGTCGCGCCCAGGCCGTCGGTCACCTGACGGCTGCGGGGCTTGAGGTCCGGGGCCGAGAAAGTGGCGTCGGCTGCAGGGGCTGAGGCGTCGTCGGCGGTCATGGATCGACCCTAGACCCGGGTCCCGGCGCAGGGAAAGGGCCTCAGGGGCGCGCGGCCCGGCGCCCCCGCGAATCCGCCGCGAGCGGCGTGAGGCGGCTGAGCTGGGTGACGTGCTGCGGCCCGAGCTCCTGCAGGGACTGGACCTGCAGCAGCTTCATGGTGCGCTCGACCTCGTCCGTGAGGATCGCGATCGCCCGGTCCACGCCCTCCCGGCCGCCGGCCATGAGGCCGTAGAGGTACGCCCTGCCGATGAGGGTGAAGTCGGCTCCGAGCGCGATCGCGGCGACGATGTCGGCGCCGCTGCGGATCCCGGTGTCGAGGATGATCTCGAGGTCGTCCCCGACCTCGCGGGCCACCTCGGGCAGCAGGTGGAAGGGCACGGGGGCGCGGTCCAGCTGGCGCCCGCCGTGGTTGGACAGGACGATCGCGTCGACCCCGAGGTCGGCGAGCTTCCGGGCGTCCTCGAGGGTCTGCACGCCCTTGACGGCCAGCTTCCCGGGCCACATCGCCCGGATCTCGGCGAGGTCGTCGAAATCGATGCTGGGGTCCATCGCCGAGTTCAGGAGCTCTCCGACGGTGCCGCCGGTCTCGCTGAGCGAGGCGAACTCGAGCTTCGCGGTGGTCAGGAAGTCCCACCACCACCAGGGCCGGGGGATGGCGTCGACCACCGTGCCGAGGCTGAGCTGCGGCGGGATCGAGAAGCCGTTGCGGACGTCGCGCAGCCGCGCCCCGGCGACCGGGGTGTCGACGGTGAAGAACAGGGTGTCGTAGCCGGCCGCCGCCGCCCGCTCCACGAGGCCGTAGGAGATCTCGCGCTGCGTCATCACGTAGAGCTGGAACCAGTTGCGACCCAGCGGATTGGCGGCGCGGACCTCCTCGATCGAGGTGGTGCCGAGGGTGGAGAGGGTGAAAGGGATCCCGGCGGCGCCCGCTGCGCCGGCGCCGGCGACCTCGCCCTCGGTCTGCATCAGACGGGTGAAGCCCGTGGGTGCGATGCCGAACGGCTGCGCCGAGCTGCCGCCGAGGATCTGGGCGGTGGTGTCCACCTGCGAGACGTCGCGGAGGATCGAGGGGTGGAACTCGATGTCCTCGAAGGCCTGGACGGAGCGAGCCATCGAGATCTCGCGCTCGGCGGCGCCGTCGGTGTAGTCGAAGGCGGCGGCCGGGGTGCGGCGCTTCGCGATGGTGCGCAGATCGTCGATCGACAGCGCCGAGGAGAGCCGCCGGCGCCGCCCGTCCAGATCGATGCGGCGGAACCTCATGAGCTCGAGGAGCTCGGCGGGACGGGGGACCTGGCGCTGGACCACAGGGGGCTCCTTCGGGAGGGTCGGGCGGAGTGATCGACTGAGTGGGGTTGACCATCATGTGGTCGGACCACAGATGACCAGCGGAAATGTTACGCCGCACCGCGCGGGAGGGCAAGGCGGTCGGGGATGCGGCGGACGCTCCTGTGCTACAACTGCGCCATGGCCGACCTGACGAACCACGATGAGGTCCGACCGCAGCGGGCGCGAGGCGCCGAGGCGGCCTGGACGCCCGTCTCCCGCAGCAGCACCCACCAGCTGGTGATCGACGCGATCGAGGAGCGGATCATGACCGGCACCCTGACCGTCGGCGACCTCCTGCCGCCGGAGCGCGAGCTCGCCTCCCGGCTCCAGGTGAGCCGAGCCGCGGTGCGCGAGGCGATCCGGGTGCTCGAGGCCCACGGCGTGCTGCGCTCCGAGGTCGGGTCCGGGCGCGGTGCCGGCACCTTCGTGGCCTCGCTGCCCAGCGCCGCCCTGGCGCAGTTCCTCCGTCTGCACGTGGCGCTGTCGAACTTCCGCATCGCCGAGGTGCTCGAGACGCGGACGCTGCTGGAGCACGCCAGCGCCGCGCTCGCCGCCGAGCGGGCCGACGCCCAGGACCGCGCCGAGCTCGAGCGGCTCCTGGCCGTGATGGACGATCCCGCGGTGAGCCGGGAGGCCTTCAACGACGCCGACACCGCCTTCCACGTCGCGATCGCGCGAGCGGGCGGCAATGCGCTGTTCTCCGACCTCACGGAGGCGATCCGCGCCTCCCTGAGGGCCCCGATCCTCGAGGCCCTCACCGAGGTCGCGGACTGGGAGGACGTCGTCGCCGCCCTCCGCACGCAGCACCACGAGATCCATCGGGCGATCACCGAGGGCCGCGCGGAGGATGCCGCGGCGCTGAGCTCCGAGCACATCCGCACCGCCATGGCGCTGCTGCCCGACCTCTCGACGGACTGAGAGGGATCAGGTCGGAGGCGGATCTCAGGCGCCGGGCACCGGGCGCTCGTCGGGGCCGTCGTAGGCCGCCAGCGGGCGGATCAGCGCGTTCGCCGCGCGCTGCTCCATGACGTGCGCGGTCCAGCCCGTGACCCGCGCGGCGATGAACAACGGGGTGAACAGCTCGGTGTCGAAGCCCATCAGGTGATAGGTGGGGCCGGCGGGGTAGTCGAGGTTCGGCTTGATCCCCTTGGCCTCCTCCATCGCGAGCTCCAGCCCGTTGTAGAGGCCCAGGATCTCGGGCCGGCCGTAGTGCTCGATCAGGGAGTCCATCGCCTGCTTCATGGTGGGCACTCGGGAGTCGCCGTTCTTGTAGACGCGGTGCCCGAATCCCATCACCTTCTTCTTCTGCGCGAGGGCGTCCTCCATCCAGGCCCTGGCCCGGTCCTTCGCCTCGGCCTCGGACTCCTCGGGGCGGATGCCGAGCTCGTCGAAGGTGTGCATGACGGCTTCGTTCGCCCCGCCGTGCAGCGATCCCTTCAGCGCGCCGATCGCGCCGGTGACCGCGGAGTGCAGGTCCGACAGGGTCGAGGTGATGACCCGGGCGGTGAAGGTGGAGGCGTTGAAGGAGTGCTCGGCGTACAGCACCATCGAGATCCGGAAGGCATCGACCACTGCAGGGGCGGCCTCCTCGCCGACGGTCATCCACAGGAAGTTCTGGGAGTAGTCCAGGTCCTCGCGCGGCGGGATCGGCTCGGTCGGACCGCCCGCCGTGCGGCGGCGCTGCTCGTAGGCGATCACGGCGGGGAGCTGGGCGAAGAGGCGCTTCGCCTTCTCCAGCTCGACTTCCGGGGAGGAGTCCTCCGCGGCCGGGTCCAGCGCGCCGAGCAGCGAGACCGCGGTGCGCACGGTGTCCATGGGATGGCAGGTGACCGGCAGGGCGTCGATCGTTGCCTTCACCTCCGGCGCGAGCGCACGGTGGGATCGCTCGTGGGCGGTCGCCTCGGTGAGCTGCTCGGGGCTCGGCAGCTCGCCGGTCCACAGCAGGTGCGCGACCGCCTCGATCGGCTGGGTCGCGGCCAGCTGCGGCACCGGGTAGCCGCGGTAGAGCAGGGAGTTGGTCTCTGGATTGACCTTGGAGATGGCGGTGACGTCGGCTACGACACCGTTCAGGCCCTTGCGGATGTCACTGGTCTCGGGGCTCATGGCTCGCTCCTTGCGTCGACGTCGGTGTCGTGGTGGTGCTGATCTCGGGGCTGCTCGGGTGCGCGCCGGGGACGTCCATGGCGAAGACCGAGGAGTCGAAGCGGTTGTAGGACTCATAGTCCACCAGCTCGTAGAGTCGAGCGCGAGTGAGCATCTCGGGAACCTGGGATTCCTGGGTGCCGGCCTCGAGGATCGTGTCCAGCACCCGCTCGGCGGCTCCCATCGCGGCCCGCAGCAGGGTGACGGGGTAGATCACCATCGCCACCCCGGTCCCGGCGAGCTGCTCGCGGGTGAACAGGGCGGACTTCCCGAACTCGGTCATGTTCGCCAGCACCGGCACGTCCAGGGCGGCGCAGACCTGCTCGAACTCCGAGAGGTCCTTCAGCGCCTCGGGGAAGATCGCGTCGGCGCCCGCGTCGACCAGCGCCTTCATGCGGTCGATCGCGGCGTCCAGGCCGTCGGTCGCCCGCAGGTCGGTGCGGGCCATGACCAGGAAGTCGGGGTCCCGTCGGCCGTCGACCGCGGCGCCGATGCGCTGGACGGCGGTGGGCAGGTCCACCATCGTCTTGCCGTCGAGGTGGCCGCAGCGCTTGGGATTGACCTGATCCTCGATGTGGCATCCGGCCAGGCCCGCGTCCTCCAGCTCCTGGATCGTGCGGGCCACGTTCATCGGCTCGCCGAAGCCGGTGTCGGCGTCGATCAGGCACGGCAGATCGGTGGCACGGGCGATCTGGGCGCCGCGCTGGGCGACCTCGGTCAGGGTGGTCAGGCCGATGTCCGGCAGGCCCAGCTCGTTCGCGATCACGGCGCCGGAGATGTACATCCCGGGGAAGCCCTTTTCCTCGATGAGCTTCGCCGAGAGCGGGGTGAAGGCACCGGGGAACGGCTGGGCCGCGCCCGGGGTGAGCAGCGCGCGCAGGTCCTGCCGCTTCTGCGCGGGGGTCCTCGTGGCGCTCAGCATCAGAACAGTCCCTTCGGGGCGGCCGACGGGTCGATCACACCCGGTGCCGCCTGGATGTTCAGCCGGCCCAGCTCGCCGGCGGGCAGCTCCGCGAGATGGGAGGCGGCCTCGAGGAAGCGGTCGATCTCGGCTGCGTCGACCACGCCCTCGGCGAGGGTGCGGAACTTGTGCTCGTACTGCTGCCGGGCGAAGGGCCGTGCCCCGAGCGGGTGGGCGTCGGCCACGGCGATGCTGTCCTCTATGACGGTGCCGTCGGTGAGGGTGATGACCACCGCGCCGCCGAACGCCTTCTCCGACAGATCCAGGGAGTGGTACCGGCGGGTCCACTCCGGGTCCTCCTCCGTGGTCACCTTGTGCCACAGGGCGACGGTGTCCGCCCGGGCGGCGCGCTCGGGGGCGTAGGAGTCCACGTGATGCCAGGATCCGTCCTGGAGGGCGACGGTGAAGATGTACGGGATCGAGTGGTCGAGGGTCTCGCGGGACGCCGTCGGGTCGTACTTCTGCGGGTCGTTCGCGCCGGAGCCGATCACGTAGTGCGTGTGATGGGAGGTGCGGATCAGGACCGAGGCGACGTTCGCGGGATCGGTCGCCTCGGGGTGCTCGGTGTGGAGCTTGCGGGCCAGGTCGATCCAGGCCTGCGCCTGGTACTCGGCCGAGTGCTCCTTGGTGTAGGTGTCCAGGATCGAGCGCTTCGCCTCGCCGAGGGCGGGCAGCGGCACCGTGTACCGGGCATCCGGGCCGTCGAGCAGCCAGGCGATCACGCCGTCCTCTCCCTCGTAGATCGGGACGGGGGAGGTCTGGCCGCGCATCGCACGGTCCGCCGCCTCGACGGCGAGCTTGCCGGCGAAGGCCGGGGCGTGCGCCTTCCAGGTGGAGATCTCGCCCTTGCGGGACTGGCGGGTGGCGGTGGTTGTGTGGAGGGCCTGGCCGATCGCCTGGAACACCGTCTCGGTGTCCAGTCCCAGCAGGGTGCCGATGCCGGCGGCGGCCGACGGGCCGAGGTGGGCGACGTGATCGATCTTGTGCTCGTGCAGGCAGATCGCGCGGACCAGGTCCACCTGCAGCTCGTAGCCGGTGGCGATGCCGCGGATCAGGTCCTGGCCCGAGCGGCCGGTGTGCTCGGCGACGGCGAGGATCGGGGGGATGTTGTCGCCGGGGTGGGAGTAGTCCGCGGCGAGGAAGGTGTCGTGGTAGTCCAGCTCGCGCACGGCGACGCCGTTGGCCCACGCCGCCCACTCGGGGGAGGTCCTCTGCTCCACGCCGGTGATGCTGGCCCCGGAGCCGCCGGTGGAGACGGGGTGGCCGAGCGCCTGGGCTCGGGCCGAGACGATCGGGGCGCGGTTCAGGGAGGCGAGGGCGACGGAGGCGTTGTCGATGATCCGGTTGATGATCATCTCCTCGACGTCGTTGTCGATCTCGACGGGGTCGACGGCGACCTCGGCCATCTTCCAGGCCAGCTGGTCCTCGCGGGACAGGTTCTCGTCGGAGCGGTGGACGCGGACGTCGTTGTCGATCATGAAGCGGTCTCCTGGGTGGTCGAGGTCGAAGAGCTGGTCGGCGCGGACGCTGGGTGGTCCTCGACCGGGCCTCGCAGGTGGGCGAGGGCCTGGTGGAGGTGGACGGTCGTGGTGGCGGCGGCGAGGTCGGGGTCCCCGAGGGCGATGGCCCGGGCGATCGCGGCGTGCTCCCGGGCGGAGGCGGCGAGGCGGTCGGGGGAGTGGCGGGCCAGTCGGCGCAATCGTCCCAGGTGCAGGCGCAGGCCCGCCAGGGAGTCGGCGAGGAAGGGATTGCCGCAGGCCGCATCGAGGGCCGCATCGAGGTCAGCGGTCAGGGTGTAGTAGTCGGTGGGGTCGACGCCGGCGGCGAGATCGGCGGTCGCCTCGTCGAAGCGGATGGCGAGGGTCGCGAAACTCTCGCGCAGCGCCGCGCCGTCATGGGGCTCGGCGGCGCGCTCCGCGGCGCGACGGGCGGCGAGCGTCTCGAGGGCGAGGCGGAGGTCGAAGAGGTGGGGAGCCGCGTCGAGGGACACGGCGGAGACCACGATGCCTCGCCCTCTGGACGGCTCGGCGAGCCCGTCTGCGATGAGGCGGGAGAGAGCCTCGCGCAGCGGGGTGCGGGAGATCCCGAGGCGCATCGACTGCTCGACCTCGCCGAGCAGGGCGCCGGGGAGCAGGTCGCCGTCGACGATCTCCTCACGGAGCGTCACGTAGGCACGGTCGCTGGCTCGCATGGGTGGAGTGTATACAGAGATGGTCAAGATTCGGCGTTCAAGCCATCATCCGGGATGATCGCGGCAGGTGTGTATACAGATCGGGAACAGGTATGCCGATCGAGCTGCTGCCCTGGCGTCGGTGCAACAAAGATGGGGGAATGGCGTCCCGGTAGCCCCATCTTCGTCACCCGGAACTCCTGCCGAGCCGAGGGGAGTCCTGATTGGTGACCCAGGTCCGTGTCTGGAGCCATGCCCTGTGCTCGGTCAGATGTTGCGGTGTCGGGCCTCGGGGTCCTTGGGGCCTTCGGTGTCCGGGGCGCGCTCGGGGACCCAGGGATCCTCATCCTCGTCGATGGGCACGTCGCCGTTGACGAGTCGGGACTCGAGGGACTTGGAGAAGATCGGAACGGGGTCGGAGGCGACCTCGATGGTGCCGTCGATGTCCTGCCACTCGCCGCCGGCGACGGAGAACTGTCCGGAGAAGGTGGTGGTGAGCGTGATGTCGTACCAGCCCTCCTGGGTGTACGTGGAGGTGACGACCTCGGCCGGGTACGGCTTGCCGGGGTCGCTGGTGGTGATCGTGTTCCCGTCACCGAGGTCCCAGTGATAGGAGGCCGGGGTGGCTCGGATGGCGACCGGGGTGTCGAGGAGTTCGACCGACAGCTCCTGAGTGGTGGGCTCGGTGTAGAGGACGTTGACCATGTTCACCGGCAGCCATCCGTCCTGGGGGCCGGCGTTGGCCTGGAGGGGTTTGACGGGCATCTTGGCGAAGTCCTCGCGGGTCACGGTGATGACCACGGGTGCAGCTTCGGCGGCCTCAGGGGTTCCAGGACGGGCGCAGCGGACTCCGAGGTCAATGCGATCCCCGGTCTTGTTGTCGACGCGGGTGCCGCGCTGGGTGACGCCTTCGACGGGACGACGGGGCCCGGTGGTCGCTCCGATCACCAGGGCATCCCCCTCTCCGGCGATCCGGCTCCCGCTGCCGGCCTCGCACGAATCTGCATGCGGGGTGCAGGACCAGGAGGCGCCGCCCGTGTTCAGGTCGGCACCGCATCCGGTGAACTGTGATGCGGGAACCCAGATGTAGCTGAAGGGAGCCTTCTCGCCCTGTGCAGAATTTCTCCCACTGGTGTCGATATCGGTGTTGGCAAGTTGTTTTGCCATTTTTTCACTAAGGGTTTCAATCTTGAGTTCTTTATCTTTGATTGACCCGCTGGTCTGGTCGCCAAACGCTGGCGACGCGAAGAGGATTGACGGAACAACCAGAAGCACCATTAAAGCGAAAGCTGTCCGCGCAAGCGCGGGTCTTCTAGCCGAGTACATCGTCACCCCATTCGGCACTGATGGCCTCGAGCTTCCAATGGTCCTCAGTCCAGGTCATGCCTCCCACGGTGCTGTACTCAAGCTCGCCAACATTGACGCGTCCAGAAAAATCATCCTTTGGTCGTTCATGTGGAGTTGTGGTGAAGTCGTAGGCAACTTCGAAGTCAAAGTTCTCGGATTTGTGCGCCTCTAGAGAGGCGTCATTTAGCGAGAACTCACCCCACGTGTCGTTGTGGTCCTGGAGCTCGCGAAAGGTCTCCATGAATGAGGAGCAGGTATCGCAATTCTGAGAAGTCAGGTCGTTGGACACTGAGTCGTCACCGGTCTGGTGCGCCCACATTGACACCGCGATGTAGTACTTGAAAGCCTGTTCCGCCCCCTCCGCCGTGTGCTCGTCCATCCCGGCGAAGTCGGCGGGGTCCGGCGCGGGGATGTCCGGCGCTTCGGCCGTCGGCTCCTCGGACTCTCCGCCGCCGTCGCTCGCTGTCGGCGAGTCGCCTCCGCCATCGCTCGGAGCCTCGACGCCGAGGTCCGGCGGAGGAGTGGTGACGGGGCCTTCTGTGGTCTCTCCGCATGCCGCGAGGCCGAGCAGGAGGGCGCCGGTCGCGGCGGCGCTGAGGAGGCGACGGTGCATGGAGAACTCTTCCGGGAGTGCGTCAGATCACCGCCACGGTATCCAGGGAACGCACAGCCGCGCCATCGGTTCGCTGGATTGTGGACAACTTCAGCGGCGGAACGCCGTAGCGGTCTCCATCGGATCGAGCACGGCGCCGGGATGCGGCCCGGCCGCCTGCCAGGCCTTCCGCCAGGTCTCCACCTCAGGGGAGGAGAGCGCCCCGCCCACCACGAGCACCATGTTCCCGTCGGCCGGAGCGGTCAGAAGCGACGCGAGCGTCAGCGTCCACACGCCGGAGAGCCCCGCCTCGGCGGCGGCGTCCTCGAGCTCTCGCACCTGTGCGCCGAGGAAGCGCTGGCCGGCGTCGTCGCCGACGTTGACCAGCAGCAGCCCGTCGACCTCCAGGTGCGAGATCGCCTCGAGGTAGAAGTCCTTCGTGGCCAGGTGCGCGGGGGACTCCTCGCCGGAGAACACATCGAGCACGATCGCGTCGAAGCGCCTGCCCTCCATCGCGACGAGCTCCTCGCGGGCGTCCCCGATCACGACCTCCAGATCGGTGCCCTCGGGCATCGGCAGCGCCGTGGTGACCAGGGTGGGCAGCTCCCGCTCGATCTCGACGACCAGCTGCGCCGAGCCCGGCCTCGTCGCCTGCACGTAGCGGGCCAGCGTCAGGGCCCCGGCCCCCAGGTGGGCGATGCGCAGCGGCTGTCCGCCCGGCCATGCCTCGTCCAGCACGTTGGCCATCCGTCGGAGGTACTCGTGCACGACGTGCGTGGGGTCCTCGAGATCGACATGGGACTGCTCGACCCCGCCGATCTGCAGGACCCACCCTCCGGAGACCTCGTCCTTCACGATCCAGGCGGGCTGGTCGGAGAAGCTCAGCTGGGCGCTGCGCTGCGCGCCGGGAAGGAAGTCGTGGGTGGCCATGGAGCCATTGTCGGCGATGCGGTGCGCCGATCGGGCCTGGAACACTGGGGGCATGGACACGCTCACCCTCGCAGATCGCCGCTTCAGCATCGACCGTGCCGTCGAGGAGGACGTCCCCGCTCTGGTCGCCCTCCTGGCCGACGACGTGCTGGGCCGCGAGCGGGAGAGCGCGGACCCGGCCCCGTACCGCGAGGCGTTCGCGCGCATCGATGAGGACCCGAACCAACTGCTCCTGGCGGTGAGGGACGAGCAGGCGGCGGTGGTCGCGACCATGCAGCTCACCCTCATGCCCTCGCTGTCCCGCGGCGGCGCCACCCGCCTCCAGATCGAGGCGGTGAGGGTCGGGGCCACCGCACGCGGCAGCGGGCTCGGCACCGCCCTGTTCACCTGGGCGCATCGCTGGGGCCGCGAGCACGGCGCGACCCTGGCGCAGCTCACCACCGATACCGCCCGAGCGGACGCGCAGCGCTTCTATGAGCGGCTCGGCTATTCCCCCAGCCACGTGGGGATGAAGCTGCCTCTATGAGCTGCGCAGGCGGGGCCCGGAGTGCACATGGACGTGGAGGTGCTTCGAGTCCTGGTACTCGCCGAGGTTCGTGAGCACCGCCGCCGCGCCGTGCTCTCGCTCGACCTGCCGCGCCACGTCGGTCACCGTCGCCAGCACGGCGCGGAGATCCTCGGCGTCCTCCGGGCCTGCCGCCGTGAGCGAGGCGATATGGCGCTTCGGCACGACCACGAGGTGCACCTGCCAGAACGGTCGGGTGTGGTGGAAGGCGAGCACGCGTTCGTCCTCATGGACCACTTCGAGCGCGGCAGGGTCCGGGATCGCCACATCGCAGTAGAAGTCGGTGCCGCGATAGCGGGTCAGGGCTGGGCGCATGCGGGCAGTATCCCTGGTCGACGACCGACGGGTCGGTTCCCCCTGATTCCTCTGCGCGCCGAGAGAGGGCGCTCTATGGTGAGGTCATCCCGAGATGTCCTGCAGGCGACGAGGAGGCGGCGATGCCGATCTACGAGTTCCGCTGCGAGAGCGCACACGAGTACGAGCGCTCCGTGCCGATGAGCGCCCGCGACGAAGACCTCACCTGCCCCCGCTGCGGCGCGGCGGCCCGGCGCCGGATCAGCGCCCCCCGTCTCAGCGCCCTCGGCACCCCGGCCGGGAGGCTCCTGGACTCCACCGCCGCGAGCGCCCACGAGCCCGGCGTCGTGGACCGGGTCCCGGGAAGGCCCGGGCGTGGGGGTGCGCGCACCACCCACGACCCGCGCCATGCCATGCTGCCGCGCCCCTGAGGCGGCGATGAACCTGGCGGGCCCGGCCGATGGGCCCGTCGCTGTGGAAGGAGAAGCATGCCCCAGAACGTGTTCCCTCTCGACTCCGCGAAGCCCTTCACCGAGCAGAAGATCCTCGGTCACAACCGCTGGCACCCGGACATCCCTCCGGCGGTCAGCGTCAAGCCCGGCGACACCTTCCGTGTGGACTGCCGCGAATGGTTCGACGGCTACATCAAGAACGACGACTCCGCCGAGGACATCGCCAGCGCGCCCCTGCACACCGTCCACACCCTCTCCGGCCCGTTCCGCATCGAAGGGGCCAAGCCCGGGGATCTGCTGATCGTGGACATCCTCGACGTCGGCCCCATCCCGCAGGAGGACTCCGGGCCTCTGGCCGGCCAGGGCTGGGGCTACACCGGCATCTTCGCCAAGCGCAACGGCGGCAGCTTCCTCACCGACGAGTTCCCCGACGCGTACAAGGCGATCTGGGACTTCCGCGGCGACCGCGCCACCTCCCGCCACGTCCCGGGCGTGGAGTTCACCGGAATGATCCACCCGGGCCTGATGGGCACCGCCCCCTCGCCGGAGCTCCTGAAGAGATGGAACTCCCGCGAGGCGGCGCTGATCGCCACCGAGCCGGATCGTGTGCCGGCGCTCGCCCTGCCTCCGGAGCCCGACGGGGCGGTCCTGGGAGGGGTCGGCGAGGCGGATCGTGACCGGGTCGCGGGGGAGGCCGCCCGCACCGCCCCGCCGCGGGAGAACGGCGGCAACCAGGACATCAAGAACCTCACCAAGGGCACCCGGATCTTCTACCCGGTGTTCGTGGACGGGGCGAACTTCTCCGTGGGCGACCTGCACTTCAGCCAGGGCGACGGCGAGATCACCTTCTGCGGCGGCATCGAGATGGGCGGCTTCATCGACGTCCACGTCGACGTCATCCCCGGCGGGATGGAGAAGTACAACGTCTCCGAGAACGCGATCTTCATGCCGGGGGACACCGCGCCGCAGCACAGCCGCTGGCTGTCCTTCTCCGGCACCTCGGTGACGCTCGACGGCGAGCAGCGCTACCTCGACTCGCATCTGGCCTATCAGCGGGCGTGCCTGCACGCGATCGACTACCTCTCCACCTTCGGCTGGGCCAAGGAGCAGGCCTACCTCCTGCTCGCCGCTGCGCCGATCGAGGGGCGGTTCTCCGGTGTGGTCGACATCCCCAACGCCTGCGCCACGGTGTATCTTCCGCTGGACATCTTCGACATCGACATCCGCCCCGGCAGCGGCGAGGTGCCGACGATCGATCCGGGCATCGGAGCACCCCGCGCGAGCGTGGGCTGAACCGACCGGGAACGGGCCCTGTGGCGTTTCTGCGCCACGGGGCCCGCACTCGGCCGACGGGCGCGGTGCATGACGGGCGGGCGCACGACCGCACCAGTGACGAGGGAAACGCGATGACCGCACGGCCGATCCTCCTGCTGCTCAACGGCGCCCCGGGCAGCGGCAAGTCCACCCTCGCGGCCCGTGCCGCGGCCCGCCGCCCGCTCGCCCTGGCACTGGACATCGACACCCTCAAGCACTCCCTCGGAGACTGGGACCGGGACCTGCACGCCTCCGGGCTGCAGGCCCGCCGGCTCGCGCTCGCCCTGGCCCGCGCGCACCTGGACGACGGTCACGACGTGGTGATCGGGCAGTATCTCGCCCGCACACCCTTCCTCGTCGAGCTCGAAGCCCTCGCCGAGCAGTGCGGAGCCCGCTTCGTCGAAACCGCCCTCGTGCTCGACGTGCCCACACTGGCCGAGCGGCTGATGGCCCGGCGCCGCGCGCCGGACCGGCCCGAGCAGACCGCCAACGACCGCTTCGTCGGCCCGGAGGATGCCGAGGACCTGGTCGCCTCCCTCGAGCAGCTGCTCGCCCGGCGACCGCACGCGCGGCGACTCGACGCCTCCCGGCCGCTGCAGGACATGCTCGCCGAGCTCGAGTCGCTCCTGCCCGGGGCACAGGACGACAGTCGCCGAACTGCTCGATAAGCTGGCCGTCGGACCGCGGAGGAGCACGATGACCACGAACGCCACAGCGCAGGACGCCGCGCCCGCCGACGAGATGCAGGCGCTGCTCTCCGAGCTGGACCAGCTCGCCGACCCCAGGGTCCGTGAGATCAACCTCCGCCACGGCGACGATCACGCCGTGAACCTCGGCGCGCTGCGGGCGATCGGGAAGCGGCTCGGCGCCCGCCCGGACCTCGCCCGCGACCTGTGGGATGCGAGCGCCGAGGACTCCACCCCGAAGCTCCTCGCGATCCTCGTCTCCCGGCCCTCGCACTTCGGCCCGGACGAGCTCGACCGGATGCTGCGCGCGGCACCCACTCCGAAGGTCCGGGACTGGCTGCTGAGCATCCTGGTCAAGAAGTCCCGGCATCGGGAGGCCCTCCGCGAGGAGTGGTTCGGGGACGTCGACCCGGCCGTCGCGAGCGCGGGCTGGGCGCTGACCAGCCAGCGCGTCGTGAAGACGCCCGACGGCATCGACCAGGCCGCCCTGCTGGACCAGATCGAGGCAGAGATGAAGACCTCCCCGGAGCCGCTCCAGTGGGCGATGAACGAGTGCCTCGCCCAGATCGGGATCACGAACCCCGTGCTCCGGGAGCGCGCCCGCGCGATCGGTGAACGGCTCGAGGTGCTCAAGGACTACCCGACGCCGCCGAACTGCACCTCGCCGTTCGCGCCGATCTGGATCGACGAGATGGTGCGCCGCGCCGATCAGGCCTGAGACGCGTCCCCGCCATCGGGAGCGGACTCGGCGGCCAGGAAGGATGCGGGCTCAACAGGCCGCTGCGCCCGGGGCAGTCCCTCGACCACCAGCAGGTAGGAGTCGGTCACCAGCTCTCGCACGAACTCCTCGTCGAGGCTCCCGTCCGGCTCGAGCGTGATCCAGTGACGCTTGTTCATGTGATACCCGGGAGTGATGTCCGCGTGGATCGAGCGGAGCGCCTCGGCGTCGTGCGGCTCGGCCTTCAGCACCACCTTGGGGACTCCGTGCACCTCGGTGAGCAGCAGGAACATCTTCCCGAGCACCTTCGCCACGTCGTAGTCCGGCCCGAACGGATGGGTGATCGCCGCGGCGGGCAGCTCCTCGGCGCGGGCGCGGGCGATGTCCTGCAGGGTGATGCCGTCCATCGTGACGCTCCTCGGTGTCGATCGTCGGTTCGGAGTGATCATCGGTCGACAGCATTCTGCGGCATCGGGGTGACGGGGGGGGGGGGGGGGGGGCGGGGCGGCTCCCCGGACCGGCGCGGATGTGCCCTCCGTCACGACCTGCCGCACCGGGAATGAACCTGGCCGGATCGAAGTTGAGTCAGGTGTGCTCAAGTTCAGTGATCCTCAGATTGACAATGTCGATCCGGCGTTCTCTACTTGAGTCCGTACAGCTCAAGTCTTGCCGTCGACCGCTGGTCGGCAGCGAAGATCCCGTGCGGCGCATCCGTCGCAGAAAGGCAGGCACCCATGTCCCGTGTCGTCGGAATCGACCTCGGTACCACCAACTCCGCCGTCGCCGTCCTCGAGGGTGGCCAGCCCACCGTCATCGCGAACGCCGAGGGCTCCCGCACCACCCCGTCGGTCGTCGCCTTCTCCAAGCAGGGCGAGGTCCTCGTGGGCGAGGTCGCCAAGCGCCAGGCCGTCACCAATGTCGACCGCACCATCTCCTCCGTCAAGCGCCACATGGGCACCGACTGGAGCCAGGAGATCGACGACAAGAAGTACACCCCGCAGGAGATCTCCGCGCGCACCCTCGGCAAGCTCAAGAAGGACGCCGAGTCCTACCTGGGCGAGGCCGTGACCGACGCGGTCATCACCGTCCCGGCCTACTTCAGCGACTCCGAGCGTCAGGCCACCAAGGACGCCGGCACCATCGCGGGCCTGAACGTCCTGCGCATCATCAACGAGCCCACTGCCGCGGCTCTCGCCTACGGGCTGGAGAAGGGCAAGGACGACGAGCAGATCCTGGTCTTCGACCTCGGCGGCGGCACCTTCGACGTCTCCCTGCTCGAGGTGAGCAAGGACGAGGAGGGCTCCACCATCCAGGTCCAGGCCACCGCGGGCGACAACCGCCTCGGCGGCGACGACTGGGACCAGAAGGTCGTGGACTGGCTGATCTCGCAGGTCAAGAACAAGGAGGGCGTGGACCTCGGGAAGGACCGCATCGCCCTGCAGCGCCTCAAGGAGGCCGCTGAGCAGGCGAAGAAGGAGCTGAGCTCCTCCTCCTCGACCAGCATCTCGCTGCAGTACCTGTCGATGACCGAGAACGGCCCGCTGCACCTCGACGAGAAGCTCACCCGGGCCCAGTTCGAGGACATGACCTCGGATCTGCTCGAGCGCACCAAGGCTCCCTTCCACCAGGTCATCAAGGACGCGGGCATCTCCGTCTCCGACATCGACCACGTGGTGCTGGTCGGCGGCTCCACCCGCATGCCCGCCGTCACCGAGGTCGTCAAGTCCCTCACCGGCGGCAAGGAGCCCAACAAGTCCGTGAACCCGGACGAGGTCGTCGCCGTCGGCGCCGCGCTGCAGGCCGCCGTCATCAAGGGCGAGCGCAAGGACGTCCTGCTCATGGACGTCACCCCGCTCTCCCTCGGCATCGAGACCAAGGGCGGCGTGATGACCAAGCTCATCGAGCGCAACGCGGCCATCCCGACCAAGACCTCCGAGGTCTTCTCCACCGCCGAGGACAACCAGCCCTCCGTGGCGATCCAGGTGTTCCAGGGCGAGCGTCAGTTCACCCGGGACAACAAGCTGCTCGGCACCTTCGAGCTCACCGGCATCGCCCCGGCCCCGCGCGGCATCCCGCAGGTCGAGGTCACCTTCGACATCGACTCCAACGGCATCGTGCACGTGACCGCGAAGGACCGCGGCACCGGCAACGAGCAGTCCATCCAGATCACCGGCGGCTCGGCCCTGTCCGACGAGGACATCGACCGCATGGTGAAGGACGCCGAGGCCCACGCCGCCGAGGACGAGGAGCGTCGCAAGAACGCCGACGCCCGCAACACCCTCGAGCAGCTCGTCTACCAGGGCGAGAAGCTGCTCAAGGACAACGCGGAGAAGGTCTCCGACGGCGACAGGACCAAGGCCGAGGACTCCATCAAGGCGGCCAAGGACGTGCTGGCCACCGAGGATGCCTCCACCGAGGACCTCGAGGCCAAGCGCGACTCCCTCAACGAGGCCCTGCAGGCCGTCGGCACCGCGATCTACTCGCAGGCCGAGGGCGCTGAGGGCGCCGAGGGTGCTGAGGACGCCGCAGGCGCCACCGGCGCCTCGGATGATGACGACGTCGTCGACGCCGAGATCGTGGACGAGGACGAGGAGAAGAAGTGATGACCGAGGACCGGAGCACTCCTGACGACGCGCAGCGTCCCGAGGGCGAGCCCAGGTTCTCCTTCACCGACAAGCGCAAGGTGAACCCGGAGGACGGCAGCGTCCGTCCCACCGGGGACACCCCCGCACCCGAGGGCCAGGTGGCCGACGAGACCGTCGATCCCTTCGACGCCGAGGCGGCGGAGCTGTTCGAGCAGGCCGCCGCGGGCGGGGACGAGTCCTCGCTCCCGGCGGACGCCGGACGGGTCGCCGAGCTCGAGGGCCGGGTCACCGAGCTCACCGAGCAGCTCAAGCGCGATCAGGCCGAGTACGTCAACTCGCGCCGCCGCATCGAGGGAGCCGCCCAGGTGAGCAAGGACGCGGCGATCGCCGGCGTGCTCGGCTCGCT
Source organism: Brachybacterium ginsengisoli (assembly GCF_002407065.1). NCBI lineage: Bacteria > Bacillati > Actinomycetota > Actinomycetes > Micrococcales > Dermabacteraceae > Brachybacterium > Brachybacterium ginsengisoli. Next base: position 2,435,509 of record NZ_CP023564.1, on the reverse strand, counting down.
GATCGGCGTCCTGGACGACGTGTCGCTGGGCCGCCAGCACGGCGACATCGTCGAGGGCACCCCGTTCCACGCGATCGCGCAGAAGCTCGAGGAGGTGCTCGGCTCCCACGGGCTGACGCGCTTCGGCGAGGTGGGGGAGGAGTTCGATCCGAACCTCCACGAGGCCCTCATGCACGAGGACTCCGAGGACGCCGAGACCACCACCGTCTCGCTCGTCATGCAGCCCGGCTACCGGATGGGCGAGCGCGTGCTCCGTCCCGCCCGCGTCGGCACCCGGGGTCCTGCCTGAGCGACGTGCCCACCATCGGCACCATCTGACGGACGCGGGGCCGGCCTCACCGGCCGGCCCCGCGCCCGTCGCCCCTGAACGACACCACCACGCATCGGAAGCTCCCGGAAGGAGACGCACATGTCCGGACAGGACTGGCTCGACAAGGACTTCTACGCGGTCCTCGGCGTCTCCAAGGACGCGAGCGCCGCGGAGATCAAGAAGGCCTACCGCACCCAGGCCCGCAAGTTCCATCCCGACCACCACCCCGACGACCCGGTGGCCGAGGAGAAGTTCAAGGGGATCGGCGAGGCCTACTCGGTGCTCAACGATCCCGAGCAGCGCCAGCAGTACGACGCGATCCGGGCCATGGGCTCCGGCGGCGCGCGCTTCTCCGCCGGACAGGGCGGCCCCGGCGGTGCCGGCTTCGAGGACATCTTCTCCTCGATGTTCGGCGGCGGCGGCCAGCCCGGTGCCCGTCCCGCCGGCGGCGGCGCGGGCAACCCCGACATCGACGACCTGCTGAAGATGTTCGGCGGCCAGGGCGGCGGCTTCGGCGGCGGAGGGCCCGCCGGGTTCTCCCCGAACCGCGCCCCGGCGAAGGGCTCGGACACCTCGGCCCGCACCCGTGTCAGCTTCCGCGACGCGGCGCTGGGCACCGAGCTGCGCCTCACCGTCGACGGCCGCACGGTCACCGTCCGCATCCCGGCCGGGGTGCACGACGGCCAGAAGATCCGCCTGCGCGGCAAGGGACGCCCCGGCCCCGGCGGTGCGCCCGCCGGAGACCTGCTGCTGACCCTCGACGTCGAGGAGCACTCCGTCTGGAGCGCCGAGGGCACGAATCTCCGGATCACCGTCCCGATCTCCTTCGACGAGGCGGTGCTCGGCACCACCCTGTCCGTCCCGCTGCTCGACGGCGGCACGGTCTCGCTCAAGGTCCCGGCGGGAACGCCGTCGGGTCGTACGCTGAGGGTGCGCGGCAAGGGGCTTCAGACCAAGAAGTCCACCGGCGATCTCCACGTCACCGTCCAGGTCGCCGTCCCCACCCATGTCGAGGGGGCCGCTAAGCAGGCCGTCGAGGACCTGCGTGCGGCCCTGGCCGAGGAGGACCCGCGAGCCGGGCTCACCGAGGCCGCCGCGCGTTGACGTCACGGCGCCGGCCCCACGAGGTCGACCCCTTGCTGCCGGCTCCGGCCCGCACCGCACGATCGGAAGGAGCACCTGATGCACGCGTCGCACCGCCTGGACGACCGGGCGCCGGTGTTCGTGATCTCGGTGGCTGCCGAGCTCTCCGGCATGCACCCCCAGACCCTGCGCCAGTACGACCGGCTGGGCCTGGTGATACCTCAGCGCACGCGCGGCCGCGGCCGGCGCTACAGCACCCGGGACATCGTCCGCCTGCGGGAGATCCAGGAGCTCTCCCAGGACCAGGGCATCAACCTCGCCGGCATCAAGCGGATCCTCGAGCTGCAGGACGAGGTGACCTCGCTGCAAGACCAGCTGGGTCGTGTCCGCGACACCCTGGAGACGATGACCCCGGCCCAGCGGCGCGTGTTCTCCGCCGACCGCGACGGGGAGATCAGCGCGCTGCGCCGCGGTGAGCGTCCCCGCCGCCGCGACAGCGGCAACGCGCTGGTCGTGTGGCGGCCTACGCGCCGGCCGTGACGATCTGCGAGGAGCGCGCCGGGAGCACCCCGGCGAGCCGGTAGATCTCCTGCAGCTGCTGGGCGACCTCGTCGAGGTCCACGCCCTCGGCGGCGCGGCGACCGGCCGCCGTCAGGTCCTCCAGCTCTCCGGTGAGCAGCGCCTCGAGGCGCTGCGCGACCTCGCCCGCGAAGCCGGGGCCGTCCCCGGTGACCTGGTGCGTGAGCACGCCGTCGGGCATCGCGTCGCGGTACAGCGGGATCCCGCGCACCAGCGCGGGGATCCCGCAGGCGAGCGCCTCCCACAGCACGATCCCCTCGGTCTCCTCCTTGGTGAGGAAGCAGAAGGCGTCCGCGCCGCAGTACGCCTCGCGCAGCTGCTCAGCCTGCACGTAGCCGGGGAAGAGGGCGTTCGCCGGCGCGTCGGCCAGGGCCTTCTCCACCTCGGCGGTCAGCAGGCGAGGATCGGTCCGGCCGTACCAGACGAAGGTGACCTCCGGCATCCGACGGGCCACCTCGACCCAGTCCAGGATCCCCTTGCGGCGCAGCTGCATACCGACGCTGATGACCACCTGCGCCTCCGGGGCGAGGCCCAGGGAGTCGCGCAGGCGCTCACGAGCCGACGGGTCCGGGCGGAAGAAGGTCGTGTCCACGCCGTTGGAGAGCACCCGGATCGGGGCGCGCAGACCGTACTTCGGCGCGGAGATCAGATCCTTCGAGTACTGGCTGGGGGTGACCACCGTGTCGCCGCGGCGGTACAGGTGCGCGATCCAGCGCCGGAACATCGGCGCCAGGCGGTTCGACCCCGGGAAGGAGTCGCGGAAGTCGTCCTCCGTGGAGTGCGCCCATACGAGGGCCGGGCGCCGGCGCAGCCGTGCCCAGCGCGCCAGCAGCAGGGTGTCCGGGAACGGGGTGTTCAGGTGGACCACGTCGAAGGGGCGCAGCGGGTTGGTGACCACCTCATGGCCCAGCGAGCGCACCGCCGACTCCTGATGGCGGATGGCCGCGCCGATCCCGGATTCCTTGGCGAGGGCGGCGAGGCCTGTCGGCAGGAGGACGCGCAGAGGCCGGCCGTCGACGGGTGCGGCGGCGAGAGGGGCAGGGGCGGGGCGCCGACGGGCGCGGGATCTCATGAACATGACGAGGTTCCGTTCACCAGGGCAGGAAGCGAAGGATGAGGGTGCTGATGCCGAGGCCGTAGGCGATCAGGGCCCACGGCTTGCACAGCAGGATGATCGCGACGTAGGTGCGCCAGCGCATCCGGGTGGTGCCGGCGATGTAGCAGAGCAGGTCGTCGGGGGCGACGGGCAGCACGATCGCGACCGCGAAGGCTCGCGTGAAGTGGCCGCTGCGGGTCCACCCGAGGAACTTCTCCACCGTGCGGGGAGCGAAGATCCGCTCGATGAGCGAGAGTCCGACGTGCCGGGCGATCGCGAAGTTCAGCAGGGAGCCGGCGCTCACCGCGAGGTAGTTGTACAGCGTCCCCTCGATCGGGCCGAAGAGCACCGGACCGGCGATCACCAGCAGCCCGGCGGGCACGATCGGGAAGACCACCGACGCGGCGGAGGCGAGCATGAAGACCGCCGGCCCCCAGGCGCCGAGCGAGCCGATGAAGACCTGCAGGTTCTCGAGCGAGCGCAGCACTCCGGTGTCCAGCCCCCACCAGACCAGGGTGATGCTGAGGCCCAGGCCCAGCAGCGGGGAGAGCTGGGCGGCGATCCGCAGCGGGTCGCGGCGGGGACGGGTCTCGCCGGACGAGGGCCGTGCCGCGAGCGCCGAGGGCCGTGCCGCAGCGGCCGACGGCCGGACGGCGACATCCGTCGGGACGACGGGGATCGGTGCGAGGCGCGGGATCGGTCCCGTCGTGGTGCTCATGCCGCCACCGGCTCGCGGCGGGCGATCACCGGGGCGCGCACTCCGCGTGCCTCCTGGTAGACGCGGAGCACGCCGCGGCCGAACTCCTTCGCATCGCAGGTGTCCAGGGCCCGGTCCAGGGCCGCGCGGGACATCTGCTCACGACGGATCGGATCGTCCAGCAGCGCGCTCAGGTGGCTGGTGAACTGGGCGGCGCCCTCGAACTGCCAGCCGGTGACGCCCTCGACGACGACGCTCGCGAGCGAGGGGTCGCGGCGGCAGAGCAGCGGCAGCCCGCAGGCCATCGCCTCGATGAATGTCAGGCCCTGCGTCTCGCTGAGGGAGGCGCCGACGAAGACGTCGCCCATGCGGTACCAGCGGGGGATGTCCGCGGGGGCGACCACACCGGTGAAGCGGACGCGATCGGTGATCCCGAGGCTCGCCGCGCGGGCCTCGAGCTCCGGCCGGTAGGGACCATCGCCCACCAGCACCAGCACGGTGTCCTCGCGGTCCGCGACGGCCACCATGTCGAGCACCTCGTCGAGGTTCTTCTCCTTGGCCAGACGGGAGACGGACAGCAGCACCTTCCGGCCGGGCTCGATGCCGAGGGAGGCGCGCAGCGCGCGGGCGTCGGCGTGCTCCTCCTCGGTGCGGGCCGGGCGGAACCGCTCGAGGTCCAGCCCGGTGGGGATCACGTGCAGCGGACGCAGCACGCCGTAGCCCGTCAGGAGGCGGGAGACCTTCTGGGTGGGCACGATGACGGCATCGGTCCGTGAGAGCACCCGGCGGGAGAAGGTCTCCACGACCTTGCGGCCCATGGTGCGGCTGGGGGAGTAGTAGTGCGTGTAGTCCTCGTAGATGGTGTGGTACGTGTGCACCAGCGGGATCGAGAGGGTGCGGGCGATGCGGCGTGCCCACACGTAGGTGGAGAACTCGGCCTGGGAATGCACGACGTCGGGCCGCCAGTCCAGCACGTCGCGCAGCACGCGGCGCGCGGTGGGCATGCCGATCCGGGCGCGGTCGTACACCATCGATGCGGAGACGGAGCCGAGGCGGTAGACGCCCTCCTCGTTGCGGGACCGCAGACCCTGCGAGAGGGTCAGCACGCGCACGTCGCAGCCCAGCGCTATCAGCTCGCGGCGCAGGGTCTGCACCGAGGCGACCACGCCGTTGACGACGGGCTCCCACCAGTCGGTGGTCAGCAGGACCCGCAGCGGGCGCTGCGGGGAGATCACCTGGGAGGGGGGCGGGGAAGTACGGTTCTCGTTCACTCCTCGAGACTCACATCCCGAGGGTGCGAGCGCGTCCCCCGAGCGCATGAGAGGCGTCAGACCATGGTCTGATCCCTGTGCTCGCCGCGTGCTGCGGATTCTCCTGGCGTCCATGATTCGAGCCTACGACCGAGGTCAGAGGCCGGACACAGGGCACGCCCGATCCGTCGCGGGGTGTTTCCCCCTAGTATTTCAGCCTGTCACCTGATATCGGGCTGTGAAGTCGGTGGAGGCCAGCTGCTGGGAGAAGATCGCGAAGCGGGCCGCGATGTGCGGGCTCTCGGGATCCACCTCGATCGACTCCACGGGCAGCGCGTGCACCGAGAACTGGTAGCGGTGCGGGGCGCCGGGAGGCGGCTGCGGCCCGTCGTAGCCGCGGAGGCCGAAGTCGTTGAGCGCCTGCTTCAGGGAGGCGTCGTCCCGCGGCACGCCGAGCGGCAGCGAGGTGGTCGTGGCGGGGAGGTCCCAGGCGATCCAGTGCCAGAAGCCCGAGCCCGTCGGGGCATCGGGGTCGTAGCAGGTCACGGCGAAGGAGCGGGTGCCCTCCGGGGCGTTGGTCCACCGGAGGTCGGGGGAGAGGTTCTCGCCGCCGAGCGCCTCGACCAGCTGCTGGGGAGCGACGATGCTCCCCGAGGGCGTGGCGTCCGACTGCAGGGTGAAGGGGTCCGTGGCAGGCATGCCTCGAGTGTAACCACCACCACAGACGGATGCGGCGAGGCTCCGGCGGAACTCTCGCACCGGCGGAGCTCTCGCTCCGGCGGAGGCGCCGGCTCAGAACCCGTCGGCCGACGGGCGGGGGTAGTGCTGCAGGAACTTCTTGACCTGGTTGGCCTGGGCGGCGAGCACGTAGGCGCGACGCCTCATGCCCTCCACGGGGTACCACAGGGGGTGCACGGTGCGCTGCGACCGGATCGCCTGCACGCGGGCGCGGAGCTGCGGATCGAGGATGTAGCGGCGCAGCAGCGTCCAGGGAACGATCGAGTAGAGGACCTCGCGGGAGGGGACCACGCGGGCCAGCTCGCGGCCCTCGACGAGATCGGCGACCACCGGCTCGGCGACGTTCGCCCCGGCCGCGGTCATGTAGTAGTTGTTCCGGCCGATGCGGGGATTGACCTCGAAGAACTTCGCGACGCCGTCGCGAGGATCGATCTTGACATCGAAGTTCGCGTAGCCGCGGTAGCCGGAGTGCTCGAGGAAGCGCACCGACTGGTCGAAGACGTCGGGCAGCTCCGTGGTGAACATGGCCGCCGGGTTCCCGAGAGCGCCCGGGGTGTGCTCCTCGAGCAGCACCTGGGCCCCGCCGAGCAGGGTCACCTCGCCGCGGGTGTCCACGTACGCCGTCACGGACAGCATCGAGGTGTCGTCGCCCGGGATCATCTCCTGGACCACGAAGCGGTCCCGGTATCCGGCTGTGGTGAGGGCATCGACCAGGTCCACCAGCTGCGCGCGATCCGCGATCTCGAAGACCTTGCGCTTGCCCGGGAAGGAGACCGCGTTGTAGGCGGAGGAGCGGGAGGCCTTGGCCACGAGCGGCCATCCGAGATCCAGATCGGGCACCTCGGGCGCGGTGCCGGAGGAGAAGTCCAGGACGACGGTGCGCGGGGTGGGCACGCCGATCTGCGCGCAGATCTCGGAGAAGGTCGCCTTGTCGGCGACGTCGCTCAGCACCTCGTCGTCCAGCAGCGGCAGGTGGTAGTAGGTGCCCAGGAGCTCGCGGTGGGAGGCCAGCAGCGCGACCAGGAAGTCGGCGTTCGCGAGCAGGATCGGCCGGGTGCCGCCCGGGCGGGAGGCCTTGTCCGCGCCCACCCGAACGAGGGCCTGGATCATCTGCTCCTCGCTCGCCTCCATCCCGAGCTCGACCGTGCGCAGGATGGTGGAGTCGGCGACAGGGCCGGCGACCTTGCGGGTGACGACGGTGGAGACCACGCCGTACTTCTCGTGGAAGGCACGGGCCAGGGCGTAGATCCCGATGTCCCCGCCGAGCAGGACGAGGTCCACCCCAGGGGTCGGGGTGGGAGCGGAGGAGGTCGCCGAGGAGGCGGAGGAGGCGGGCATCGAGAGGGTCCTTCCCGGGCTCAGAAGCCGGTGTCGGTGGGTCGGGGATAGACGGCGCGGTACTTGCGCACGAAGTTCAGGCCGGAGATGACGCTGTAGGCGCGCATCCACGCACCCTCGGCGCGATACCGGAAGGGGTTGCGCAGGCCCGTTCGGGCGAGGACCCGGATGCGCTCGCGCAGAGCGGGATCGGTCAGGTAGCGCAGCACCAGGCGCACCGGGAGGATCGAGTAGAGGACCTCGCGGGTGACGACCACCTGGTCGAGGTCATCGCCGAGCACGCGGTCCGCCACGACATGGCGGGCCACGCTCTCCCCGGTCGAGGTGACGTAGTAGTTGTTGCGGCCGATGCGCGGGTTGATCTCGAAGAAGCACTCGGCGCCGGTGCGCGGATCGACCTTCACGTCGAAGTTCGCGAAGCCCACGTAGTCCACGGCGTCGAGGAACTTCTCGGCGGCGGCGGTGAGGCTCGGGAAGTCCCCGGTGACCATCGCGGCAGGACGGCCCAGCGCCTCCGGGGTGTGCTCGCCGAGCAGCACCTGCGCGGCGCACAGCAGGGTCACCTTCCCGCGCGAGGAGCGGTAGGCGGTGATCGAGCGCTCGGCGGTGTCATCGCCGGGGATAAGCTCCTGGAACAGGAAGCGGCCGGTGAAGCCTGCCTCGCGCAGGCGGCGCACGAGATCCTCCCGCTCCTGCGGGGTCTCGAGGAAGAAGACCTTCCGCTTCCCCGGGAAGCTCACGTGGTGGTACTCGGCGGTGTTGGCGGCCTTGCCGACCACCGGGTAGGACCAGGGCAGCTCCTCCTCGCCGTTCCAGCCCGCCCCGCCCGCACGGGAGAAGTCGACGGTGACGGTGGGGACGGTGCCGATGCCGAGCTCGTGGCAGATCTCGGCGAACTCCGCCTTGTCGGCCAGGCGGGAGAGCAGGGCGCCGTCGACCTGGGCGAGCAGGTAGTGCTGCTCGAGCTCGACCCGGAACTGATCGATGAAGGCGATCAGGGAGTCGGCGTTGGTCAGCAGCAGGGCGGGGCGGTCCGTCGGGCGCTGCTCCGCGAGCTCGATCAGCGCATCGCGCATCTGCTCGTCGGTGGCGTCCGCGCCGAGGATCAGCTGGTCGCTCGTGACGGTGTGCTCGTTCATCGCCACGGGGACCCGCATCACCGTGGTGCACCGCATCCCGTACTGCTGGTGGAACGCGATGGTCAGGTTCAGCGAGTTCAGCCCGGCTCCGAGGACGACGACGTCGAACCCGGGATCGGCGGGGGAGGAGGGCGTGCGCATGATCGCGATCCTAGCGGCGCGGGCACGCCGCGCCGGGGAGCCCCGTGGGGACTCCGCGGCGCGGCGTGATCTGTCCGACTCCGCGGGCGGGCGCGGAGATCACCGTCACCGCGTGCGCAGCCACACCGCCGTGTCGGCCGGGAGGGTGTCCGCAGGCAGAGGGCCCGAGGCCACGAGCAGCTCGGCGCCGGCCGGAGCCGTCGAACCGCCCGCCTCAGCCAGGGGGACCTCCACGTCGGAGGTGTTCACGAGGACGCGGACGTCCCCGCGGGAGACGCCGAGCACTCCCTCGGGGAGATCCTCGAGGAAGGTGACCGCGGCATCGTCACGACCCAGACCGAGCTCGCTGCGCAGACGCAGCGCCGCGCGGTACATCTCGAGGGTGGATCCCTCGACGCCCTCCTGCACATCGGCGGCCAGCTCCGCGAAGTCGGCCGGCTGCGGCAGCCAGCTCGCGGCCGTCGAGGAGAACCCGAAGGCCGGCGCGTCCCTCTCCCAGGGGAGCGGCACGCGGCAGCCGTCCCGGCCGGGCACGCCGGCGCGCTTGTGCGAGGGGTCCTCGCGCAGCTCGTCGGGGATGTCCGCGACCTCGGGCAGGCCGAGCTCCTCGCCCTGATAGAGGTAGGCGGCGCCGGGCAGCGAGAGCATCAGCAGGGTGGCCGCCCGGGCACGGCGCAGCCCCAGCTCCGCATCGGGGATCTCCTCGCGCGAGAGCCCCTCGCCGAAGCGGTGATCGGGGGCGAAGCCGTAGCGCGTGGCGTGGCGGATCACGTCGTGGTTCGAGAGCACCCAGGTGGTGGGGGAGTCGACGGCGTCGGCGAGCGCGAGCGGCTTCTCGATCGCGGCGCGCATCGTCTCCACGCCCCAGCGCGCCTGGAGGAAGCCGAAGTTGAAGGACTGGTGCGCCTTCTCGTCCCCGATGTACAGCGGCAGGCGGTGCTCGGGGATCCAGGCCTCCAGCACCATCATCCGGTCGCCCTCGTAGGAGTCCAGGATCGGTCGCCATTCGCGGTAGATGTCCAGCACGCCGTCGTTGTCGAAGTAGACCGGGACCTCCCCCTCGGGGATGTCGATCAGGCCCTCGGCGTTCACCGCGGCATCGGGCAGACCCTCGGGCTTGACCATGCCGTGGGCGACGTCCACACGGAAGCCGTCGGCCCCGCGGTCCAGCCAGAACCTCAGCACGTCCTGGAACAGCTCGTGGACCCGTGGGTTCTTCCAGTTCCAGTCCGGCTGGCTGGTGTCGAAGATGTGCAGGTACCACTGGCCGGGCGTGCCGTCCGCCTCGGTCAGACGGGTCCAGGCCGGGCCGTGGAAGATCGAGGTCCAGTTGTTCGGGGGCAGCTCGCCGTGCTCGCCCCTGCCCTCGGCGAAGACGTACATGTCGCGCTCGGGGGAGCCGGGACCCGCGGCGAGGGCCTGCTGGAACAGCACGTGCTCGCTCGAGGAATGGTTGGGGACGATGTCCACGATCACCTTGAGCCCCAGCGCGTGCGCGGCGGCGATCATCTCGTCGGCGTCCGTCAGGGAGCCGAAGCGGGGATCGACGTCGGTGTAGTCGGCCACGTCGTAGCCGCCGTCGTTCTGGGGGGAGGTGTAGAAGGGCGAGAGCCAGATCGCGTCCACGCCGAGGTCGCGGAGGTAGGGCAGGCGGGCGGTGATGCCGGGCAGGTCGCCCATGCCGTCGCCGTCGGAGTCGGAGAAGGATCGGGGATAGACCTGGTAGACGACGGCGTCGCGCCACCACTGACGGTCACGGTCGCTGCCGGGCGAACCGGGCAGGGGAGCGGGTGCGGCGGCGCGGGCGGGGAGGGTCATGGGGTCCTTCCGTTGGTGCAGTGGTGCAGTGGTGCAGTGGTGCAGTGGTGCAGTGGTGCGGTGGTGCGGTGGGTGGGGTCAGCCCTTGACGGCGCCGGCGGTGGAGCCGCCGACGATGTAGCGCTGGAGGAACTGGTAGAGCACGATCACCGGGATCATGATCATGACCGATCCGGCGGCGAAGACGCCCAGATTGTTCGAGCGGTCGGAGGCGAACATCCCGTACATCCCCACGGCGAGGGTCTTCTTCGAGTCATCCGTGAGGAAGATCGAGCCGATGAGGAACTCGCTCATCGAGCCCACCAGGGCCAGCAGCAGGGTCGTGGCCAGGATCGGGGTCATCGACGGGACCAGGATCCTGCAGAAGGCCTGCCAGTGGCTCGCGCCGTCGAGGATCGCTGCCTCGTCCAGCTCCCGGGGGATGGTGTCGAAGAAGCCCTTGAGCAGCCACACCTGCCCGAAGGCGCCGCCCATGAGAACGGCGATGTAGCCGGAGAGGGTGTTCAGGCCCAGCCACGGCACCGCCTCGCCCAGGCCTGCGACCATCGTGTACACGGCGATCATCGAGAGGATGGCGGGGAACATCATGACCAGCAGCACGGCGAGCATGCCGTCCCGTCGGCCCGCGAAGCGCAGGCGGCTGAAGGCGTAGGCGCCCAGCAGGGAGAGGAACACCTGGCCGATGGCGACGACACCGCACACGATGATGGTGTTGAGGTACCAGCGCAGGAAGTTCGCGCGCTCGCCGTTGAGCATCACGGCGTAGTGCTCGAGGGTGATCCGCTCCGTGGGGAGCAGCCCCGCGGCGGAGATCGACCCGCTCTCGTTGAGCGAGGCGGAGAGCACGAACAGGATCGGGAACACGGCGAAGACGACGGCCAGGATGCCGACGACGTGCCGCCACCCGAGCTCGGCGAACCAGCGACCGAACGACATGCGATGCTTCGGCCCGCTCTGCGGGACGGAGGTGGAACTCATGATGGACCCCTTCCGCGGGCTCAGTTGACGTCTTCGAGAACGTTGGTGAATCGGAACTGGAGCGCGGCCAGCACGCCGGTGAGCACGAACAGGCACACCGAGACCGCGGAGGCGAAGCCGAAGTCCGCCCCGGACCCGCCGAAGGCGATCCGGTAGACCATCGAGATCAGGATGTCCGTCGCGCCGCGGCCGGAGCCGTCGGGGAACGGCCCGCCCTCGGTGAGCAGCTCGATCGCGTTGAAGTTGTTGAAGTTGAAGGCGAAGGACGAGACCAGCAGCGGGGCGACGGCCACCAGCAGCAGCGGCAGCACGATCTTCGAGGTGGTCTGGAAGCGGGTGGCGCCGTCCATCCGGGAGGCCTCGGTCAGCTCGCCCGGGATCGCCTGGAGCGCGCCGGTGGAGACGATGAACATGTAGGGGAAGCCCATCCACAGGTTCGTCAGCAGCACCGCGACCTTCGCCAGCGTCGGATCGCCGAACCAGTCCAGGTGCAGGCCCAGCGTCTCGTTGATCAGGCCGAAGTCGCGGTTGTAGAAGTTCGACCAGACCAGCAGCGAGATGAAGCCGGGGACCGCGTACGGCATGATCAGGATCGAGCGGTAGAGGCGGCGGCCCCGCAGGCGCTGGTCGTTGAGGATCACGGCGAGGCCGAACCCCAGTGCGAAGGTGGTCAGCACGGACCCGGCCGCGAACACCAGGGTCCAGCCGAAGGCCGAGAAGAACTGCCCCGCCACGGTCGAGTTCGTGAACAGCCGCTGGTAGTTGGACAGCCCCACACCCTGCAGCCAGCCCTGCGAGAAGGCCCGCTCGCCCGTGGAGTCCACGAAGTACTCGGAGTCCCCGATCGTGGCGACCGTGTACTCCTCGCCGGAGGAGGTGTCGGTGATGGTGTCGCTCGCCTCGTCGTACTGCAGCACCGTGGTGCCCACGAAGGCCTGGTTCACGCCGAGCGGGCGCACGGCGCTCGAGTCGTCGACCGGGACCGCGAGCTCCATGAGGTCGTTGTAGATGGCGTTCACCTGTCCGGGGTCCAGGACGGTGAGCCCGGGGACCTCGGTGACCCGGCCGTCGACCACGGTGGCGTCGCCGGGATCGACCTCCTCGAGCTCGGTCTCGGCGCCGCCGCGATGGATCGTGCCGTCGGCGGGATCGACCAGGTAGAGCTCGAAGGGGCCCTCGGTCGGGGATCCGGAGGTGGCGACCGTCATCGAGTAGCGCGGGGAGTCCGCGGACTGCTGGACGGAGCTGGCCACGATCGAGCCGATCGCCTGCTCCTTGGTGCCGCGCGTCCCGTCGCCGTAGTTGGTGAAGGAGTACCCGATGGTCAGCACGATAGGGAGGATCAGGAACACCGAGAGGAAGAAGGTGCCGGGGAAGAGGTACTTGCCCGGCACGAAGCGCTTCGTCGAGTACAGGACGAAGATGCCGATCGCGGAGATCAGCAGCACGGCCAGCCACATCCAGGACTGCTGGGAGATCAGGACCGGGGCGATGAAGACCGTCACCGCCAGGGTGATGCCGAGCACCGCGATGCGGGTCAGCACGGCCGGGACCGTGGTGGACCGGGTCCGGTGCGCGGGGGCATGGGTCGAGGTCATGAGGCGACTGCGCCTTTCGGGGACAGGGGCGGGAGACGGCGCGGACGGGGCGGCGCGGACGGGACGGCGCCGAGGGCGGAGCGATCCACCGCGGCCGCCTCAGGGCGGCGCGGTGGATCGCTCCCGGGGGAGGATCAGCCGATCGCGGCGGCGATCTCCTCGCCGGCCTTGGTCATGGTCGCGTGCGGATCGGCGCCGCCGACGATGTTGGCCTGGGCGATGCCCAGCGGCTCCCAGATCGCCGCCATCGCCGGGATGGCGGGCATCGGGTCGGCCGACTCCGCGGCCTCGGCGAAGATCATCACGTGCTCGTCGGAGCCCGCGATGTCCTCGCGCAGCTGCAGGTTCACCGGAGGCAGCGGGTTGGCCTCGTACATCGCCTTGGCGACATCGGGCGAGCTCGCGACATCGGTCATGAACTGCTGGGCGAAGCCCGCGTTCTTGGCCGCGGAGGCGACGTAGAAGGAGTTCACGCCTGCGAAGGGGGCCGCCGGCTCCATGCCCTCGAAGCCGGGGATCGCGGAGACGGTGAACTCGATGCCGGACTTGCGGACGTCCGCGAGCGCCCAGGGGCCCGAGATCAGGTAGGCGGACTTGCCCTCGGCGAACAGGGAGATCGAGTTGTCTCCGGTGATGGAGTTCTTCAGCACGCCCTGCGTGCCGAGCTCGGCGATCTTGTCCGCCGCGGTGAGGGAGCCCTCCTTGCCCACGCCGAGGTCGGCGGGGTCGAGGTTGCCCTCGGAGTCCTTGCCGAACAGGTAGCCGCCGGCCGAGGTGTAGATCGGCTGCATGTGGTACGGATCGCCGGACTCGCCGATGGGGAGCGAGAGGATGTTGTCCGCGCCGCCGGCCTTCCCGGCGGAGATGAGCTCCTCGAGCGAGCTGGGCTCCGGGACGTCGGTGAGCGCGTGGTTCGCGTACAGCGCGAGGGTCTCCACGGCGTAGGGGACGCCGTAGGTCTGGCCGTCGTAGGTCACGGCCTCGATGCCGATCGGCGCGATGGTGTCCGCGACGTCGGCGGGCAGCTGCACAGGGGAGATCGCGCCGTTCTGCACGAGGTTCCCGATCCAGTCGTGGGCGCCCATGGTGACGTCCGGGCCGTTGCCGGCCTGGTTGGCGGTGACGAAGTTGCCCTGCAGCTCGTCACCGGGGACGACCTCCACGACGACCTCGATGCCGTTCTCCGTGCCCCAGGCCTTCGCCGAGGGCTCGAGCGCGGGGGCCTTCTCCTCGTCGGCCCAGATCACCAGCTTGCCGGCCGCATCGCCGCCGCCGCTGTCGGACGCGCCGCCTCCGGTGTCACCGCCGGCGTCGGAGCCGGATCCGGAACCGCCGCCGCAGGCGACCAGCAGGGTCGTCCCGACGGCGAGGCCGCTCAGGGCGAGGAAACTCTTTCGACGAATCAGCACGTGTTCTCCTTTGAATCGCGGAGCGCCCGCCGGCCGTGGCGGCGCTCGATGCGGACACAGTAGGCCGGGAAGCACCTTCTGTGCAAGAATGCGCAAGAACTTGCAGGTATCGATTCGGCCACACGTGAGGATGCGTGCGGCCGGGAAGGAGGCCGGGATGGCGCGTCTCATCGACATCGCCCGGGCCGCGGGGGTCAGCGAGGCGACGGTCTCGCGCGTGCTGAACGGGAAGGCCGGCGTCAACGAGGCGACCCGCCAGTCAGTGCAGGAGATCGCCCGACGGCTGGGTCGGGATCCGGGGCCGGTCCAGGTCGGGTCGGGGCCGCTCGTCGGCGTGCTCGTGCCCGACCTGGACAACCAGGTCTTCGCCGCCTGGGTGGAGCGCATCGAGGCCGAGCTCTTCGAGCGCGGCGCCTCCGCGCTGGTGGCCATCAGGGCCCGCACGGTGGAGCGCGAGCACGAGTTCTTGCAACGATTCTTGCAATGCGGGGTCGACGCGATCATCGTCGTTTCCGGCCACCACGCCCAGCACCGCGGGCCGATCGACCACTACCGGGGGATCACCGCCGCGGGCACCCCGCTGGTCCTCGTCAACGGCGTGCGCGAGGAGCTCGACGCGGCCTTCCTCTCCACGGACGAGGAGCATGCGGTGCGCTCCGTGCTCACCCACTTCCAGGAGCTCGGCCACCAGCGGGTGGGCCTCGCGGTCGGCGACGAGCACACCTGGCCGGTGCGCGAGAAGCTGCGGGTCTTCGAGGCCGTCACCGCCGAGTGGGGGCAGGAGGAGCAGCCGGTCTCCTTCACCGACTTCTCCTACGCCGGCGGCTACGAGGCGGCGCGCGACCTCGTGGACCGCGGCGCCACGGCGATCCTCTGCGGCTCGGACGTGATGGCGGCGGGTGCGCTCGAAGGCGTCCGGTCCCAGGGGCTGAACGTGCCGCGGGACGTCTCCGTGGCTGGGTACGACGATGTCTCCTGGGCCGCGCTGACCAGCCCTCCGCTGACCACCGTGCGCCAGGCCGTCGGCTCCATCGCCCGGGCCGCCGTGCGCTCGGCACTGGGCGGCGGCGAGGACTCGCGCCGGCCCGCCCGCACCGAGGTCGTGGTCCGGCCCCAGCTCATCGTGCGCGGCTCGACGGCGGCGGCACCCGACGGGGCCGCTAGCATGGAGCGGTGACCGCACCGAACGACACCCGCACCAGCTACGACACCGCCCAGCAGCGCAGCGACCGGATCTGGGACAAGATCCGGTCCGACCCCTCGGGGCTGCGCATGCTCACCGGTGACCGCCCCACCGGCGCCCTGCACGTCGGCCACTACTTCGGCTCGCTGCGCAACCGCGTCCGGCTCCAGGACTCCGGGGTGGAGACGTGGGTGATCGTCGCGGACTACCAGGTCATCACCGATCGTGAGGTGATCGGGGACATCAAGGGCTCCGTCCGCGAGCTGCTGACGGACTACCTGGCCGTCGGCATCGATCCGGAGCGCTCGACGATCTTCACCCACTCCGCGGTGCCGGCGCTGAACCAGCTGATGCTCCCGTTCCTCTCGCTCGTGACCCAGCCCGAGCTCGAGCGGAACCCCACGGTGAAGAACGAGCTCGCCGCCGCCGGGAAGTCCGCGATGGGCGGGCTGCTGCTGACCTATCCGGTCCATCAGGCCGCGGACATCCTGTTCTGCCACGGCAACCTGGTGCCGGTGGGCCGCGACCAGCTGCCGCACATCGAGCAGACCCGCGTCATCGCGCGCCGCTTCAACGAGCGCTACGCCGGGGGAGAGGCCTTCTTCCCCGAGCCCGATGCGCTGCTCTCCGAGTCCCCGACGATCCTGGGCCTGGACGGCGAGCACAAGATGAGCAAGTCCCGCGGCAACACCGTGATGCTGCGGATGGACCCCGACGAGACGCTCAAGAAGCTCAAGAAGGCGAAGACGGACCCCGATCGGGAGATCACCTACGATCCCGAGGGTCGACCCGAGGTCGCGAACCTTCTGACCATCGCGTCCCAGGCGAGCGGGCGGACTCCGGAGGAGATCGCCGAGGAGATCGGGGGCCGCGGCGCCGGCACCCTGAAGCTCTACACCGCCGAGGTGCTCAACGAGCATCTCGCGCCGATCCGCGCCCGCCGTGCCGAGCTCGAGAAGGATCCCGGCTACCTCTTCGACGTGCTCCGTGCGGGCAACGAGAAGGCGAACGCCGAGGCCGATGCCACCCTCGCGAAGGTCCGCGAGTTCATGGGGATGGTGTACTGACCCTTCGTGGAGTCGGGCCTCAGAAGCGGCTCGAGCTGCCGGCGCCGGAGAACCCGCCGCCCGAATAACCGCTGGTGGAGCCGCTCGAGCTGGGCGGGTTGCGGTAGATGTCCAGTGCGCCGGTGGACTCGTGCCGCCAGCTCGCGTACCACAGCACCGGGCTGAGGTTCCAGAACTGGTCCTGGCCGGCCGGGGATTCCAGGACATGCCGACGCCCGCGCAGCGTGCGGTAGTCGGAGTCCTCCACCTCCTCGGCGGCCTCGCGCAGGACCTCCGCCTCCTCCTCGTCCTCGGCGAGGTGGTTGATCCGGTGGCCCTGCAGCCGCGCGACGGCCGCCGAGAGCTCACGGGTGAGGGTGTCCAGGGCCTCGAGCGCGGAGTCCGGATCGATCTCGTCGGCCTCGAGGCGCGCGGTCAGGGAATCCATCTCCGCGGACGCGTCCTCGCCCAGAGCCCTCAGCTCGGCGAGCGCGGCCTCCTCCTCGGGAGAGGCCCCGTCCGCGCCGGGATCCGCGGTCAGCTCGTCCAGCTGCGTGAGGGAGTCGCGCAGCGGCTCCAGCTCCCGGTCCCAGGCCGCACGCCACTGCCCGATCCGGTGCAGGAGATCCGCGGCGGCGATGATCTCGCCCTCCGCCTCGTCCAGGCTCTCCACGGTGCTCGAGAACTCGTGGGCGATCCGGCGCTGCTCGGAGCTGAATCCCCAGCCCCAGGTGCGGTCCTGCTCGACGGGAAGATCGGCGTGCAGGCGCTCGGCCGTGCTGATCTGCTCGGTGTAGGTCTCATGCTGTCGCAGCACCGCCTGTGCATAGGGCGAGGTGGCGGGCAGCGTGCGGGCGGCGGAGTCGGTGATCTCGCGGCGGGAGAGCACCTCGCCGTATCGCGGCAGGGCCTCATCGACCCGGCGTCGAGCTCCCCGGCGCAGTCCCAGGATCCCGATCCCCGTGGCCGCTGCGGCGCACGCTGCGACGGCGGCGGCGACCAGAGAGACGGGATGCTGCCACCAGGGGCGGTCCAGCAGAGCGGCGTACTTCTCCGCCCCGGCCTCGAGCGTCGCCTCCCAGTCGGCGTCCCGGGCGTCCCCGCGCATGGCGTCCTGCACGGCGGAGAAGCCGTCGTCGGAGAGCTTCACATCCTCTCCGGCATAGGTGCCCAGGAACCGGTTGTCGGGATCCAGCGCGATGATCACCGTGCCGTCGGCGAAGTGGTCGCCATCCGCCGAGAGCAGCTCCGTCAGGTCCTCCTGGGCGACGTCCCGGACCGTGTCGTTCAGGGCGGTGTCCTCGGCGGACGAGTGCCCATGATCGGTGACGTCCACGACCAGGACCACCAGATCGACCTCGCGACGGAAGTCCACCTGGGCCAGATCCTCGGAGAGGCCGGTGCTGTCCACCGTCCCCGTCGTGTCGTGCACGGTCACGGCGCCGGGCGGCACCGCGAGCGCTGCGGCGCCGAACGGGCTCAGCGCGGCGAGGAGCAGCAGCAGCGCCGCCGTCAGCGACGTGGCGGCGACGGCGCGGACCGAGCGGGCATCGGGCGGGGGAGCGGTCTGGAGTTGCGGGGCCATGTCCTGGAGACTAGGGAATGGGCACGGCGAAGGGGCTCCGACCAAGGTCGGTGACCGCCCCGGAGGAGAGGAGGAGGAGAGCAATCCAGCTCCACGCTCCGGGAACCTGGACCCCGCCGTGCCGTGCCCGGTTATGATCGGGCCAAGAAGACCTTAGAGTCGCGCTCCGAGCGGGCGCCCCCGATGTCGAGGAGAAGCATGCCCATCTACGAGAACGTGTCCGAGCTGGTCGGTCGCACCCCGCTGGTGAAGCTCAACCGCCTGGGCGAGGACGTCAAGGCGACCATCGTCGCCAAGCTCGAGTTCTACAACCCCGCCAGCTCCGTCAAGGACCGCATCGGCGTGGCCATGATCGACGCCGCCGAGAAGTCCGGCGAGCTCCAGCCCGGCGGCACCATCGTCGAGGCGACCAGCGGCAACACCGGCATCGCGCTCGCGATGATCGGCAGCTCCCGCGGCTACAAGGTCATCCTCACGATGCCCGAGTCGATGTCGAAGGAGCGGCGGATGCTGCTGCGCGCCTACGGCGCGGAGCTCATCCTCACCGAGGCCCCCAAGGGCATGAAGGGCGCCGTCGAGAAGGCCCAGGAGATCGCCGCCGAGACCGGCGCGGTCCAGGTGCGCCAGTTCGACAACCCGGCCAACGTCGAGGTCCACCGCCGCACCACCGCCGAGGAGATCTGGAACGACACCGACGGCACCGTCGATGTCCTGGTCGCCGGCATCGGCACCGGCGGCACCATCAGCGGCGTGGGCCAGGTGCTCAAGGAGCGCAAGCCCGAGGTGAAGATCATCGCCGTCGAGCCCGAGGAGTCCGCGATCCTCAACGGCGGCCAGCCCGGCCCCCACAAGATCCAGGGCCTCGGCGCGAACTTCGTCCCCAGCATCCTGGACCGCGAGATCTACGACGAGGTCGTCGACATCGACGCCGAGACCGCCATGGAGCGCGCCCGCTCCGTGGCCCGCACCGAGGGTCTTCTGGTGGGCATCTCCTCCGGCGCCGCCATCGAGGCCGCCGTGCGCATCGGCTCCCGCGAGGAGTTCGCCGGCAAGACGATCGTCGTCGTGGTCCCCTCCTTCGGGGAGCGCTACCTCTCCACCCCGCTGTACGCCGAGCTCGCGGACTGAGCCGCGGCCAGATGACCACGAGCCCGATGGATCGGGTGATGGGCGCCGTCGCGACGGTCCGCGAGGACCTCGCGGCGGCGCGTCGTCGTGACCCGGCCGCGACCGACGACTTTTCCGTCCTGCTCACCTCGCCCGGCCTGCATGCGATCTGGAGCCATCGGATCGCCCACCGCCTGTGGAAGCGCGGGGCGCGCCTGCCTGCGCGGGTCCTCGCGCAGGGCGTCCGTTCGATCACGGGCGTGGAGATCCATCCCGGGGCGAGCATCGGCCGCCGCTTCTTCATCGACCACGGCATGGGGGTGGTGGTGGGGGAGACCGCCGAGGTGGGCGACGACGTGATGCTCTACCACGGCGTCACCCTCGGCGGCCGGTCGATGGAGCGCATCAAGCGCCACCCCACCGTCGAGGACGGGGTGACCATCGGCGCCGGCGCTCGAGTGCTGGGGCCGGTGGTGATCGGTGAGGGCGCGCAGATCGGCGCCAACGCCGTGGTGGTCAAGGACGTCCCGGCGCACGCCACCGCCGTGGGGATCCCCGCCACGGTGCGTCGGGGAGGCGCCCACCCCGAGGAGCAGATGGATCCCGCGATCTGGATCTGAGCGCCGATCGGGTCCCCGATGCGGTCCGGCGCGGAACCTCGGGATGGATCAGCCCGGGAAGGGATCCAGGAACGAGGTCCCGCCCACCTGATGGATGCGGCGCTCCCAGTCCGGCAGCACCTCGTGGGCGTCCACCGCGAGGACATGGTCGAAGAGCGTGCGCGATCCGACCGGCGGGGCGATGTCGATCAGCACCGTCGTCGCACCGTGGGAGGCCGCCATCGGCGCCAGCTGGGCGGCGGGGAACACCACCCCGCTGGTCCCCACCACGACGAACAGGTCCGCCCGCTGGGCCAGCTCCATCGCGAGCCCCAGATCGGCCGACGGGAGCTGCTCGTCGAAGAGCACCACGTCGGGGCGGGTCGGCGCACCGCACCGCGGGCAGCGACCGGGCACGCCGTGGTCCTCGGCGCGCGGACCCTCGCCCGGCTCCACGGCGAGCGTCCATCGGCAGTCATCTCCCAGGCATGCGGCGCGCAGCGCGCTGCCGTGAAGCTCGGAGACCACCGCGCTGCCCGCGGCCTGATGCAGGCCGTCGATGTTCTGGGTGATCACCGGGGCGCCCAGACGGGCGATCGCCCGATGTCCCGGCGTCGGGCCGTGATCACGGGCGATCCGCGCCATCCTGCCCCAGACCTGCCACAGCTGCGGGAGCGAGTCCGGCAGGCACGAGGCCTGCATCGCCGCCTCGGTCTCGGGCTCGAGGGCCCACAGGCCGTCGGGGCCCCGGAAGGTCCCCAGACCGGTGCGGGCGCTGATCCCGGAGCCGGTGAGGAAGACGATCTCCCGATGCGCCGGCCCCGGGACGAAGCGGTCGCCCGCTCTCACCACTCCTCGTGCTCGCGGGAGTCCCAGGCGGCGTCCTCCCCGAGGTCCAGGGAGGCCAGCAGGGCGCGGTCCTGGTCGTCGAGGACCAGCTGGTCCAGCTCCGCGTTCTGGCGGCGCCGCTCCGGGTTCGAGGAGCGGGGGATCGCCACGACCTCCTGGTCGCGGATCCAGCGCAGGGTGACCTGGGAGGTGGTGGCCCCGTGCTTCTCGGCGACGCGGCGCAGCGCGAACTGCTCGCCGACGCCCTCGCGACCGCCGAGCGGCCCCCAGGCCTCGGTGACGATCCCGTGCTCGCGGTGGAAGGCGAGGGAGGTCTGGCGGGGCAGCGCCGGGGAGAACTGGATCTGGTTGACCTCGGGCCACACGCCGGTGGCGTCGAACAGCTCCTGGAGCTGCTCGGGCCGGAAGTTCGAGACGCCGATGTGCTGGGCGAGGCCCTCCTCCTTGAGGTCCACGAGGGTCCGCCAGGTGTCCAGGGCGAGCCCGCGGGAGGGGTTGGGCCAATGGATCAGCAGCAGTGCCACCGAGGGCAGCCCCAGGCGCCGCAGCGACTCGGAGAAGCCCAGACGGGCCGCGTCCCGGCCCTGGTCGCCGCCGGCGATCTTGGTGGTCACGAGGATCTCGGCGGGGTCGATGCCGGAGCGGCGCACGCCCTCGCCCACCGCGGCCTCGTTGCCGTACTGGGCGGCGGTGTCGACGAGGCGGTAGCCCTCGCGCAGCGCGGCGGCGACCACCTCGGCTCCCTCGGAGCCCTTGGGGTTTCCGGTGCCCAGGCCGAGCAGCGGGAAGGCGGTGCCGTCGGCGAGGGGCGTGGTGGGGATGGACAGCGCGGGAGCGGTCACAGGGTCCTCCTGGAGCGGAACGGGTGCGAACCCCACCAGCGTATCGATCCGGGGACCCGTCGTGCACCGCGGACAGACCGGTTCCGCCGCCGGAGCGGTGAGCCCGGTGCTAGCGTGCACGCAGATCCCGACCGGAGGAGTCCCATGGCAGCGACGGCGCGGCAGCGAGCAGACGCATGACGGCGGGCGGCGCGCTCCCGGTCGGCGTGCACGACGAGATCTCGGCACTGCGCCGGGTGATCGTGCACAGTCCGGGGCCGGAGCTCGAACGGCTCACGCCCGACACCCGCGAGGAGCTCCTCTTCGACGAGGTGCTCTGGCGCGGCCGAGCCCACGTCCAGCACCGGGCGTTCACCGAGCTGCTCCGCGGAGAGGGCGTCGAGGTGCTCGAGCTGACCGGTCTGCTCGCCGATCTGCTCGCCGAGCCGGCTCTGCGCGAGGAGCTGCTGGAGCGGGCCCTGGACCCTGCGGTGCTCGGCGACATCGCCGTGCAGGACCTCCACGGCGCGCTCGCCGAGCTCGCACCGCTGCCCCTCGTGGACGTGCTGATCGGCGGGATCACCGTCGGCGAGCTGCGCGACCTCGGCGTCAACCCGCGATCGATCGCCCTGCACCGGGTGCCGCCCGAGCACCTGGTGCTGGATCCTCTGCCCAACCACCTCTTCACCCGCGACCCCTCGGCATGGATCGGGGACGTGGTCTCGGTCAGCCCGATGCGCCATCCCGCGCGTCGGCGCGAGAGCCTGCACCTGGAGATGATCTATCGCCACCATCCCGCCTTCGGGGGAGCGGCCGCGCCGCGACGCATCGTGGGCAGCGACGGCGCCGGGGCGGCGACCGTGGAGGGCGGTGACGTGATGATGCTGTCGCCGCGCGTGGTGGCGGTGGGCATGTCGGAGCGCACCAGCGCCGTCGGCGTCGAGCGCCTCGCCGCGGATCTCCTCGCCGACGGCACCGTGGACAGGGTGATCGCGATCGCCCTCCCGCATCGGCGATCGATGATGCACCTCGACACGGTCACCACCGTGGTCGACGAGGAGTCGATGCTGCGGTTCGGCCCGTTGGGGCAGCTGGAGACCTTCGAGATCGAGCGCCCCGCGGGCCGTCTGGTCTCCCGGGCCCGCGCGGCCGACGAGATGGACCAGGTGCTCGCCCGCGGTCTGGGGGTCGAGTCGCTGCGCGTGCTGACCCCTCCGCTGGATGCGTACGCCGCGGCCCGCGAGCAGTGGGACGACGGCTGCAACGTGCTCGCGCTCGCGCCCGGCAGGGTGGTCGCCTATGAGCGCGCCGCGGCGACCAACGAGTACCTCCGCGCCCAGGGCGTCGAGGTCCTCGAGTTCGCCGGGGACGAGCTGGGCCGGGGGCGCGGCGGCCCCCGATGCATGAGCTGTCCGGTGGCGCGCGGCTGAGCGAGCCCGGGCGAGGAGGATCCCTGCTGTCCGAGCTGCGCCGCTCCGCTCAGCGGCGGGTGGGCGGCGGCGGGTCGGCCGCGGTCTGGAGCGGCTGGGCGTACTCCGGCAGCGGCTCGAGCTGGTCGCGCTCCATGAGCAGCTGCTGGCTGCCGAACTCCTCGAGCCCCTTGCGCACCGTGAAGCCGAGCTTGCGCAGCAGGGCCACGCTGCGCTTGTTGCGGGTCTGGCTGACGGCGATCACCTGCTCGTCCTCGAGCTCCTGACGCGCCCAGCCGAGCAGGGCGATGCAGGACTCCGCCGCGAAGCCCCTCCCCGTCCACTCCGGGAGCAGCGCATAGGAGAGCTCGAGCTCCCCGCGGTCGTAGCCCAGGGTGATCGACCCGATCATGGTGTCGCCCCCGGCGAGGGCGAGGACCCAGCGTCCCCAGGTCAGGCCCAGCGGCGAGAGCTCCAGCGCCTGTCGTGACGCGTAGTCCACGGCGCCGCCGAGATACTCCCTGGTCACGGGGTCGGTCATGAGCCGGATCATCGAGGCGCGATCGGCGTCGCCCGGCGGCCGGATCACCAGCCGCGGGCTGTGGATCCGTACCGGCCACTCGGTCGTGCCTTCGGTTGTCACGAGCACCACGGTACTCGCTGCGGGGCCCCGGACAGGCACCTCCGCCCGGACCGCCCGGTCGTCCACGCCCCGGCGCCGTTCCTCGGTGCCGGGCGGTATGGTGAAGCCGCGGCACAGCGACGTGGCGCACAGGTCGTCACGACGCCCCGCTGTGCGAGACAGCGACCGGGCGACGACCGCCCCAGGACGAGTAAGGAGCACCATGGCCGAGCAGGACCTCCGCAGCACCGCCCTCGAGTCGGTCCACGAATCGCTCGGTGCCACGTTCACCGACTTCGCCGGCTGGCGCATGCCGGTCCGGTACGACTCGGACCTCGCGGAGCATCGAGCGGTGCGGGAGAGCGCCGGTCTCTTCGACCTCAGCCACATGGGCGAGATCCATCTGCGCGGTCCCCAGGCCGCGGACGCCCTCGACCACGCACTCGCCGGGAAGATGTCCGCGATGTCCGTGGGGCGCGCGAAGTACTCGCTGCTGCTCACCGAGGACGGCGGGGTGATCGACGACGTCATCACCTATCGGCTCGCCGAGGAGCATTTCCTGGTGGTCGCCAACGCCTCGAACGCAGACGTCGACTCCGCCGAGCTCAGCGCCCGGGCGCAGGGCTTCGACGTCGAGATCGACGACGCCTCCGCGCGCACCGCGCTGATCGCCGTGCAGGGCCCGGCGAGCGAACAGATCCTGCTGGACGCCCTCCTCGGAGCGGACAGCGGCGTCGAGGGGCTCAGCGCCGAGGACATCACCGGCATGAAGTACTACCGGGTCGCGCAGAGCACCTACCGCGGCGAGCAGATGCTGATCGCCCGCACCGGGTACACCGGCGAGGACGGCTTCGAGCTGTATGTCGACGACGAGCTCGCCGCGGCGCTGTGGGAGCAGCTGACCGTCGCCGGCGGCGAGCGTCTGGTCCCCTGCGGGCTCGCCTGCCGCGACACCCTGCGGCTCGAGGCGGGCATGCCCCTGTACGGCCACGAGCTGGGCCGGGACCTGCACCCCGCGCAGTCCGGCATGGGCCGCGTCGTCGCCCTGACGTCCAAGGGGGACTTCGTGGGCCGCGCCGGCGTCGAGTCCGCGGACGTCTCCGACGAGCCGGTCCTGGTCGGTCTGGTCGCCGAGGGCCGACGGGCCGCGCGCGCCGACGCCCAGGTGCGCGACGCGGCGGGGAACGCCGTCGGGACGATCACCTCCGGTGCGCTGTCCCCGACCCTCGGCCACCCCATCGCCATGGCCTTCGTGGTGCCCGGCTCCGCCGAGATCGGCACCGAGCTGGTGGCTAACGTGCGCGGCAAGGACCTCCCGGTCCGCGTCGTCGCGATGCCGTTCTACTCCCGCCCCTGACCCTCCGACCGAGCCCCTGATCTCCCCCGATATCCCCGTCCCCAGGAAGGACCATCCCATGTCTGCAGAGCTCCGCTACAGCAAGGACCACGAGTGGGTCCGCGTCGAGTCCGACGGCGTCGCCGTCATCGGCGTGACCGACTTCGCCGCCGACCAGCTCGGCGACGTCGTCTACGTCGATCTGCCCGAGGTCGACGGCTCCGTCAGCGCCGGCACCGAGATGGGCGAGATCGAGTCGACCAAGTCGGTCTCGGACCTCTTCTCGCCGATCGACGGCACCGTCACCGAGATCAACCAGGCCGTGGTCGACTCCCCGGAGCTGGTCAACTCCTCGCCCTTCGAGGAGGGATGGCTGATCAAGGTCAGCTTCGAGTCGATCCCCGAGGATCTGCTCAGCGCCGAGGACTACGCCGCCTTCACCCAGTCCTGACCGTTCTCGGGGCGGCCGCCGCACGGCCGCCCCGAGCGGTGCCGTGCGCCGTCGTGCGCCGGTGATCCGCCACCCACCTCCCGCCGCACGAACTCTCCCAGGGGCGCCACTCCATGACCGCATCGTCTGCGCACGCACACGACTCCTTCGTCCGCCGCCATGTCGGCACCGATCCCGACGCGCAGCGTCACATGCTCGAGGTGCTCGGTCACGAGTCCCTGGACGAGATGCTCGCCGCGGCCGTGCCCGGCACGATCCTGCTCGATGACGCCGAGGGCGCCCGCAGCGTCGCCTCCGCGGTCCCCGCCGGCATCTCCGAGCCCGCCGCGCTCGCCGAGCTGCAGGCGCTCGCCGACCGCAACACGGTGCGCCGCTCGCTGATCGGACTGGGCTACCACGGCACGCACACCCCTGCGGTCATCCAGCGCAACGTGCTGGAGAACCCGGCCTGGTACACGGCCTACACCCCGTACCAGCCGGAGATCTCCCAGGGCCGTCTGGAAGCCCTGCTGACCTTCCAGACCATGATCTGCGACCTCACCGGGATGGACATCTCCAACGCCTCCACCCTGGACGAGGCCACCTCCGCGGCCGAGGCGATGCTGATCGCCCGTCGCAGCGTCAAGCGCAACGGCAACGTCTTCCTGCTGGACTCCGACGCGCTCCCCGCCACCAAGGCGGTCCTCCAGGGCCGTGCCGACGGTCTCGGCATCGAGCTGCGCGAGGTCGACTTCGCCGCCGACGGCGCCCCCGAGGGCGACTACTTCGGTGCCCTGATCCAGTACCCCGGCGCCTCCGGCCGGGTCTGGGACCCGCGCGACGTGATCGCCGAGCTGAAGTCCACCAAGGCCGTCGCGATCGTCTCCGCCGACCTGCTGGCCCTGACGCAGCTCGCCTCGCCCGGCTCCCTCGGCGCCGATGTCACCGTCGGCACCTCCCAGCGATTCGGCATCCCGCTCGGCTTCGGCGGTCCCCACGCAGGATTCGTCGCCGTGCGCAAGGGTCTGGAGCGCCAGCTCCCGGGCCGCCTGGTGGGCGTCTCGCAGGACACCGACGGGAACCCCGCGTACCGACTCTCCCTGCAGACCCGCGAGCAGCACATCCGCCGCGAGAAGGCGACGAGCTCGATCACCACCGCCCAGGTGCTCCTGGCCGTGATGGCCGCGATGTACGCCGTCTACCACGGCCCCGAGGGCCTGACCCGGATCGGCCGCACGGTCGCCGATCGCACCGCCGCGCTCGCCGACCTGCTGCAACGCAGCGGCTTCGAGCTGGTCTCCGAGAGCTTCTTCGACACCCTCGAGGTGCGGGCCACGGGCGCCGCCGGCGACATCGCCGCCTCGCTCGCCGAGGCCGGCTTCCTGGTGCACACCGCAGCGGACGACCTGGTCCACCTCTCGCTGGACGAGACCGTCACCGAGGGCGACCTCGAGGCGATCGCCGCCGCGTTCGCCCCGCACGCCCCCACCCCCGGCCAGGACCTCGCCGCGGTCGAGCCCGGCACGGGCTGGGATGCGCTGGTGCGCGAGGACGCCTTCCTCCAGCACCCGGTGTTCTCGTCCTTCCACTCCGAGACCGCGATGATGCGCTACCTGCGCCGTCTCGCGGACCGCGACTTCGCGCTGGACCGCGGGATGATCCCGCTGGGCTCGTGCACCATGAAGCTCAACGCCGCCACCGAGATGGCCGGCATCACCTGGGCCGGCTTCAACGCCGTCCACCCCTTCGCCCCGCGAGAGGACGTCACCGGCTACCTCGAGATGATCACCCAGCTCGAGAGCTGGCTGGCGGACCTCACCGGCTACGAGACCGTCTCCCTGCAGCCCAACGCCGGCTCGCAGGGCGAGTTCGCGGGCCTGCTCGCGATCCGCGCCTACCACGCCTCCCGCGGCGAGAGCGGCCGCGAGGTGTGCCTGGTGCCGAGCTCGGCGCACGGCACCAACGCCGCCAGCGCCGTGATCGCCGGGCTCCGCGTGGTGGTGGTCGCCTCCGACGCGCGCGGCAACATCGACCTCGACGACCTGAAGCAGAAGATCAAGGACCACGGCGACGAGCTCGCCGCGATCATGATCACCTACCCCTCCACGCACGGCGTCTACGAGGAGGAGGTGCGCACGGTCTGCCAGCTCGTCCACGACGCCGGCGGCCAGGTCTACGTGGACGGCGCGAACCTCAACGCGCTGCTGCAGGTGGCGCGCCCGGGCGAGTTCGGGGGTGACGTCTCGCACCTGAATCTGCACAAGACCTTCTGCATCCCCCACGGCGGCGGCGGTCCGGGCGTGGGCCCGGTCGCGGCCAAGGCGCACCTGGCGCCCTTCCTGCCGGGCCATCCCGCGATGCAGCAGGAGCAGCACCCGGTGGTCGGCCAGGGGGAGGGGACCCATGACGGACCGCCCGTCTCCCAGTCGCCCTACGGCTCGGCGTCGATCCTTCCGATCACCTGGACCTACATCCGTCTGATGGGGCCGGACGGGCTGCGCCACGCGACCGCCTCCGCGGTGCTCGCCGCGAACTACATGGCGCGCCGGCTCTCGGAGTCCTTCGAGATCCTCTACACCGGCGAGAACGGCCTGGTGGCCCATGAGTGCATCGTGGACCTGCGGCCCTTCACCGACCGGACCGGGATCACCGTCGACGACGTCGCCAAGCGGCTCATCGACTACGGCTTCCACGCTCCGACCATGTCGTTCCCGGTGGCGGGCACGCTGATGGTGGAGCCGACGGAGTCCGAGGACCTCGCCGAGCTCGACCGCTTCGTCGACGCGATGCTGATGATCGCCAAGGAGGCCGACGAGGTCGTGGCGGGCACCTGGCCCGCCGACGACAACCCGCTGGTCAACTCCCCGCACACCGCGGCCTCGATCGCGACGGGGGAGTGGACCCACCCCTACTCCCGCGAGATCGCCGTCTATCCCGGCAGCTGGACCGCGCTCGAGGACGACTCGGTGCATGACAGCGCCCAGATGCGGATCCAGTCGAAGTACTGGCCGCCGGTGCGCCGCGTGGAGCAGGCCTACGGCGACCGCAACCTGGTCCCCACCTGGCCCCGGGACTGACCCAGGATCCGTGTGAACTGCTGTGACGCCCTGGTTTCTGACCAGGGCGTCATTGCTCGTACGCTCGGAGCATGACCGAGATCCTCACCACCCACGCCGGGTCGCTCCCGCGCACGCCCGAACTGATCGCCGCCAACGCCGCCCGCCCGGTCGGCGAGGACGGGCTGACCCCGGCCCCGACCGAGGAGTTCCGCGAGGTGCTGCGCCAGGCGGTCCTCGACGTCGTCGCCCGCCAGCGCGAGATCGGGATCTCCCTGCCCAACGACGGCGAGTACGGGCACCTCATGGGTTCGGCCGTGAACTACGGATCCTGGTGGTCCTACATCTTCGACCGGGTCAGCGGCCTCGAGCTCACCGGATCCGACCACTTCTCCGCCGAGCCCGTGCGCTCGGAGCCCGGGGACGTGCGCCTGACCACCTTCCCGGACCGCCGCGACTGGACGATCTTCGCCGAGGCCTATCAGGACCCGAGCTCGGGCATCACCGTCGGCGCCCAGACCACCTTCCCGGCCGCGACCGGCCCCCTCGCCTTCTCTCAGACCGGGCGCGAGCTCGTCGACCAGGACGTCGCCAACGTGCGCGCGGCGCTCGCGGCCTCCGGCTACGAGCACGGCTTCCTCAACTCCCTCTCGCCCGGCTCCGGCAGCCGCATCGTCGACGACCACTACGGCGACGTGGACTCCTTCCTGGACGCCTGGGTCGAGGTGATGCGCCCCGAGTACGAGGCGATCGCCGCCGCCGGCCTCACCGTCCAGGTCGACGATCCCTCGATCGCCGAGAACTGGGATCAGATCAACCCCGAGCCGAGCGTCGAGGACTACCTCGCCTTCACCCGCAAGCGCGTGGACGCCGTCAACCGCGCGCTGGTGAACGTCCCCACCGAGCAGACCCGCTTCCACCTCTGCTGGGGCTCCTGGCACGGTCCGCACACCACCGACATCGAGTTCCGCCACCTCGCCCCGCTCCTGCTCGAGATCGACGCGACGTACTACTCCTTCGAGGCCGCCAACGTGCGCCACGAGCACGAGTGGACGGTGTGGGAGGAGCTCACCCTGCCCGAGGACAAGGTGCTGGTCCCCGGCATCGTCTCCCACGCCACCAACGTCGTCGAGCACCCGGAGCTGGTCGCCCAGCGCCTCGAGCGCTTCGCGCGGCTCGTGGGTCCCGAGCGCGTGATCGGCTCGACCGACTGCGGTCTGGGCGGAAGGATCCACCCCCAGATCGCCTGGGCGAAGCTGGAGTCCCTCGCCGAGGGTGCGAAGATCGCCTCCGGCAGGCTCTGACGGGCAGGCTCTGACGGGCAGGGACGCACGCTCCGCGCCCGTCCCGCCCTGCGCACCGCGGCCGTCCCGCCCTGCACACCGCGGCCGTCCTCCTGAGGGAGGGCGGCCGCGGTGCGTCGGCGCGGGATCGGGTCGGCGCGGGGCGCGAAGAGTTCACCTGAGCGTCATGTGGGCGTGACACGGATGTCGACCTCGCGGAGCATGATCGAACGCGTGAGGATCCTCTTCGTCTCTGAATCGTTCCTTCCCCATATGAACGGGGTCACCAACTCGGTGCTCCGGGTCGCGGACCACTTCGCCGCGACCGGTGATGATCTCGGCATCATCGCCCCCGCCTGGCCGGGTGCGGACAAGCATGTGCGCACCTCCTGCGGCCGACGGGTGCGCGTGCACCGCATCGCCTCGGCCCCGATGCCCGGCTACTCCGAGGTGCGCATCGCGCCCACCAGCGCCGCGAAGCTCCGCCGTCGCATCGACGAGTTCGAGCCCGACGTCATCCATCTCGCCTCGCCGATGATCCTCGGCGGGCGCGCCGTCGTCGCGGCCCAGAAGGCCGGGGTGCCCACGGTCGCCGTCTACCAGACCGACATCCCGGGGTACACGGCCCGCTACGGCATGCCGTTCCTGGAGAGCGCCTCCTGGCAGCTGCTGCGCGACGTGCACAACCGCGCCACCGTGAACCTCGCCCCGTCGGTCGCGACCCGCGGCCAGATGCTCGAGCACGGCATCGACCGGGTCGACCTGTGGCGGCGCGGGGTGGACACCTCGCTGTTCTCCTCCTCGCTGCGCAGCGAGTCCCTGCGCGCCGACTACGCCCGCCTGGACGAGAAGCTCGTGGTCTACGTGGGCCGCCTCGCCGCGGAGAAGCAGGTCGCGGATCTCAAGGTCATCCACGACATGCCCGGGGTCCGCCTGCTCATCGTGGGGGACGGCCCCGAGAAGGAGAACCTGCGGCGGCTGATGCCCCGCGCCCGCTTCGCCGGGTTCCGCTCCGGCACCGACCTCGCCGCGCACATCGCGAGCGCCGACCTGTTCATCCACCCCGGGGAGCTCGAGACCTTCGGCCAGACGATCCAGGAGGCCATGGCCTCCGGTCTGCCGGTGATCGCTCCGCGGCGCGGAGGACCGGTGGACCTGGTCGCCCCGAGCCGCACGGGCTGGCTCTACACGCCCGGGATGCTCGACGAGCTGCGGGACCGCGCCGGCGACCTGCTCTTCGACGACGCGAAGCGAAGGGCGTTCGGCCGCGCGGCCGAGGAGTCGGTCCGCAAGCGCACCTGGCCCGTCCTTGCCGAGCAGCTGCGCGGCTACTACCTGCAGGCCATCGAGCAGCATGGGCGCGTCGGCGCCCTTCTGTGACGGCCCTTCTGTGACGGCCCGCCGTCACATTCCGCCACACAGCTCGTCCGTCCCGTCGCGGATGCGGTGGACTGGGTCCAGTCGTCGACCGACGGCCCGGAACATCGCTCCTCTGCGGAAAGGACAACATCATGGCGCAGCGCACTCGTCGCCCGCTCATCGGCGTGACCGCAGGAGCCCGCACCATGATGTCCGGCGCCTGGGCGGGTCATGACGCCGTGGTCGTCAACGAGAACTACGTGCGCGCCCTGCGCGAGGCCGGCGCCCGGCCGGTCGTCCTCGCCCCTCAGGACGAGTGGACCGACGAGGAGATCGCCGAGCTCGACGGCATCGTGCTGACCGGTGGCACCGATCTGGACCCCGCGGCCTGGGGCGAGGAGGCTCTCGCCACCGACATGGTCCCGGATCCGGAGCGCGATGCCTTCGAGACCTCGCTCTACCGCGCCGCCCGCCGCACCGGGGTCCCGGTGCTGGGGATCTGCCGCGGCCTGCAGATCATCGTCATCGCCGAGGGCGGCGAGCTCCACCGCCATCTGCCCGAGGACCTCCCGGCCCACCCGGCCACCGGCCTCGAGCCCACCGCCGTCGAGGTGGAGGTCGACGCCGCGAGCGACCTCGGTCTCGCCCTCGGCACCCGCGCCGAGGTCACCGCCTTTCACCACCAGGGCGTGCGCGCGGTGCGCGGCGATCTCCGCGTCGTGGGTCGCCACGCCAGCGGGCTCCCGCTCGCGGTGGAGGCGGCCTCCGGCTCGAGCGTGCTCGGGGTGCAGTGGCATCCGGAGATCGACGGCGAGGTCGGGGCGACCCTGTTCGAGAGCCTGCTCACGGCGATCGACCACCGTGCGGTGTCCGTCCGCGCCGACTCTCTGGTCTAAGATGGGGACCGGTCGTCCGTGCCCCGTCGCCGGACCCGACAGCACCCCGGCAGAGGAAGAGGGATCATGAGCAAGCAGGACGTCGCGGACGCGCCCCGAGCACAGGTGCACGAGGACGAGAACGTGACCTCGAAGGGCAACAGCCTCGGCCTGTCGATCGTGCTGTTCGCCGTGCTGTTCTGCCTCTTCGCGGGCGGTCTGTACGTGATGTCGCTGATCTCCATGGACAACCCGTCCGTGCTCACCTTCTGCGGCGGCCTGGCCATGTGCATCGTGGCGCTGCTGGCGACCTTCGACCTGGTGCCGCGCTTCCTGAACAGGTGATCGCCCTCTGAGCGATCCTCGTGCCCGGCACCTGATGGTGCCGGGCACGAGTGCGTCCGGGGTCGGTGACGGTCCGGATCCGCTCAGGCCTGCGGGTGCTCCGCCGCAAGGCGCACGATCGACTCCAGCGCCACCACGATCATGTCCTCGAAGGTCTCCTGGCGCTCCTCGGCGCTGGTCTCCTCGCCGGTGAGCAGATGGTCGGAGACCGTGCACAGGGCGAGCGCCCGGCGGGAGAACTGCGCGGCCAGCGTGTACAGCGCTGCGGCCTCCATCTCCACCCCGAGCACCCCGTAGCCCGCGAGGGTCGAGGTGATCTCGGTGTCCGGGTTGTAGAACTGGTCGGAGGAGAACAGCCCGCCGGCGACCAGGGGCAGCAGACGCTCCTCGGCGACGGCCGCGGCGATCCGCGCCAGTGTGAAGTCCGCTGCGGGGGCGAAGGAGACCTGTCCGAAGCGCGGCACGTTCATGGCGGAGTCCGTCGAGGCCGACAGGCCCAGGATCACGTCGCGCACGCTCACCGCGTCCGAGAGGCCGCCGCAGGTCCCCACGCGCACGATGGCCTGCACGTCGTAGTCCTGGAACAGCTCCTGGGCGTAGATGGCCATGGAGGGCTGGCCCATCCCCGATCCCTGGGCGGAGATGCGCACCCCGGCGTAGGTGCCTGTGTAGCCGAGCATCCCGCGCACGTCGTTGTACTGGAGGGGATCCTCGAGGAAGGTCTCGGCGATCCAGCGGGCGCGGTACGGGTCGCCGGGCATGAGCACGTAGGGGGCGATCTGGTCGGGTGAGGCTCCGAGGTGTGTCGACATGTCGCCAGGGTACGGCGGGCGGGCGCCATGATGCGCGGCGGGCGGGGGAGGAGGGGGACGGCGCCGGCCCCGCAGCGGTGGTCGGCCCGGCGGGGATGGGACACAATGGTGCCCCGTGAACGCTCACGTCCCGCCCTCCGCGCCCATCGGCCGCCCCGCGCTCCCGATGGAGC
Organism: Brachybacterium ginsengisoli; assembly: GCF_002407065.1. Lineage (NCBI taxonomy): Bacteria > Bacillati > Actinomycetota > Actinomycetes > Micrococcales > Dermabacteraceae > Brachybacterium > Brachybacterium ginsengisoli. The sequence goes on along the minus strand of NZ_CP023564.1, from coordinate 2,402,445 downwards.
TGCGTCGTGCCCGGTGGGCCGTCTCGCTGCTCTTCTTCCTCAACGGGGCCTCGTTCTGTGCGATCGTGCCGCGCTATCCCGAGCTCGTGGAGTCGATCGGGCTGAGCAACGCCGTCTTCGGCCTCGCCGTCGGCATCGGGCCCATCGGCGGGCTCCTCTCCGGGCTCTTCGCGGCGCGGCTGATGGGCGGCTACGGATCGGCACGGGTCGCGGTGGCGGCGCAGATCATCGCCTCGACCTCCCATCTGCTGATCTACCTCGCCGGCAGCTGGCTGTGGCTCGCCCTCTCCCTCGCGGTCGCCGCGGCGGCCGATGCGATCACCGACATCTCCATGAACGCGCACGGGATGCGGGTCGAGCGCCGGTACCGCCGTTCGATCATGAACAGCTATCACGGCTGGTGGTCGCTCGGAGCGGTCACCGGCGGCCTCTTCGGCGCGGCGGCCGCTCAGCTGGGGCTGCCGCTGTGGTGCCAGGGCCTGGTCGGGCTGTTCGTCTTCGGAACCCTGGCCGCAGGGTCCTTCCGCTTCATGCTCGCCGGTCACGACTCCACCGAGCGTGCGCCCGCCCCCACCGCGGCGGCATCGGCCTCCTCGGCGGGGGAGGTCCCGGCTGATGCGGCGCCTCACGGGCTGCGGATCGCCGGGATGGGGCTGCGCGCCCTCGCGCTGGTGCTCGCACTCGGCATGGTGCTGGTCTTCGCCGGCTCCACGGAGGACGCCGGCAGCACCTGGGGCGCCCTGTTCATGAACGAGACCTTCGCCGTGGCGCCCTTCGTCGCCGGCATGGCCTTCGTCGCGATGCAGGGGGCCCAGACCATCGGCCGCTTCACCGGGGACGCCGTCGTGGACCGGCTGGGCGACCGTGCCACCGCGCGTCTCGGGGCCTTGATCGGCATGGCCGGGATGAGCCTCGCGCTGCTGGTCCCGTCCCCGGTCACGGCGCTGATCGGATTCGCCGCCGCGGGCTGGGGCGTGGCCACGCTCTTCCCCGCCGCCTTCCGTGCCGCCGACGAGCTGCCCGGCGTACCCCACGGCGTGGGCATCACGGTGGTGGGCTGGTTCGCCCGGCTCGGCTTCTTCGTCACCCCGCCGCTGGTCGGCGCCCTCGCCGACGTCCTGACCCTGCGCTACGCCCTGTGGATGGTCCCGCTGTACGCGCTGGGCATCCTGCTCTTCTCCGGAGTGCTCAGCACCCGCGAACGGCTCCGCACCGCCTGAGTCCGGCGCCACGGGGGCATCCGCTCAGAAGCGGCTGATGTCTCCGGCGCCCTCGCGCGCGATCACCAGGTCACCGGCGGAGAGGTCGACCACCGTCGTCGGCTCCGTGCCCACCTCGCCGGAGTCGATGATCGCCTCGACCTGCTCGCCGAGCAGGTCCTGGACCACCCAGCCCTCCGTCGGCGGCTCCTCCTGCTCGGGCAGCAGCAGCGTGGAGGAGACGATCGGCGCGCCCAGCGCCTCGACCAGGGCGTGCGCCACCCGATGGTCGGGGATCCGCACTCCGACGGTGTTCTTCTTCGGGTGGGCCATCTTCCGGGGCACCTCCTTCGTGGCCGGGAGGATGAAGGTGTACGGGCCCGGGGTCGAGTTCTTCACCAGGCGGAAGGTGGGGTTCGAGACCAGCACGAACTGTCCCAGCTGCGCGAAGTCGGCGCACACCAGGGTGAAGTGGTGGTCCCTGCCGACCTGGCGGATGCGACGGATCCGTTCGAGACCCTCCGCGTTGCCGAGCGCGCAGCCCAGCGCGTAGCAGGAGTCCGTGGGATAGGCGATCAGCCCGCCGTCCTCCAGCACCGCGACCGCCTGCTCGATCAGACGGGGCTGCGGATCCTCCGGGTGGATGTCGAGATACTTCGCGGAGCGACGTGATCTGGCCATGCCCGATGGTACGTCGGAGGGTCCTCGGGCGTCGATGTCGGCCGAGTCGATCACCGCCGCAGCGATCCCGGCCGACGGCTCAGGCGACGACCACGAACTCCCGGCCGATCCACTTGGTGCGGCGCAGACGCAGCACGGCGCTGACGGGCAGCGGGCCGTTGATGTGCGGGTAGCCGCGGCCCTTGCCGTCCACGTCGGCCTCGATGTCCACGGCGATGCCCGCCGCCTCGACCCGGCCCACGTCGATCTCGAGGATCACCAGATCCGCGGGACGGTCCGGGTAGATGCGCTTGGCCACCTTGGAGACCTGTTCGGGCCAGGAGGCGTGGATGAAGCCCTCGTCGGAGAGCTCTCGGCCGCGGGTCGCGCGGGTGTACGAGCCCGCCCGAACCGCCGCCTCCCAGGCGGATAGTTCGGTGATGTGCCAGATCAGGGGCGCGGGCATGACCGGCAGTGTACCGTGACCGGCATGGATGAGACCTCCGCCGGACCGGGCGCGGTGCGCCTGGTCCACGATGACGACCGCGACCGCTACGAGGCACTCGACGGGGACGTGGTCGTCGCC